>CAYVPU010000030.1:0-19974 GCA_964453885.1 uncultured Anaerolineae bacterium
CAGAATGACATAGAACCGTAAAGTCTCATAGTAGTACTGATCCCGGTGAAAAAAGAACAGGGTTTCTTTGGTGGCTCTAAGGTTTCACGCCGCGCCAGGTGTCAAGCACGATCCGGCGGATGATAGCCAGGTTGTTGAAAAGACGGACCCCAAAGGCAATGGTGGCCGCCAGGTACAGTTCCACGCCCATCCGGTCGCCCAGAAAAGTCAACCCCGCGGCCAGGGCTGCGTTGCCAAAAAAGCCGCTGACAAAGATCAGATTGTCATACTCTCCCTGCAACTCGGCCCGCAGCGCGCCCAGGACCGAATCGAACGCCGCCAGGATAGCCATGGCTGTGTAGCGCGAATATTGCGCCGGAATTTGAAGCGAAAACACAGAGCCTATGATAATGCCAATCAGTAAACCGACTAACGGCAGCCACATGGTGAAACGTGTCCTCCTGTTTCGACAGGCTCAGGACGGCGCTCGACCGGCCTTGACTTGAAACGCATGGTCACAGACCCTCCCCGATAAGGTCGGTCTTTTGGCGGAAAGTCGGCAACTCGGGATAGCGCAAGTCAATGTACGCCGGCTGGATGTCCTGTTTCCGCAAGGACGTCTCCAGCGCTTCCAGGATGGCCAGTTTTAGCGCCATGTCATCCCCTCCGCCCAGGTAAATCGGCCAACCGCCTTTGGACTCGAGCATCAACCCTTGCTCCCGATTGTAGGTCACGGTGCGCAATTGGGGCCGCAGGTCGTGCAGTTGCTGGGCCGCGATCACGGCCCGGGCGTCCACCCGCCCACCCAGGCGAGGCGGTGCTGCACCGGCATCCTGGATAATCAGCGCCTCGGGGAGTGTTCCCCGAGGTTTCAACACCACGCCATGATCGTCCACCCAAAACTGCTGGTCCTGCCATTGCCACACCACCCGCGCCTGCCGCTCCACCACGCGGATAGTCACCTGGGCTGGCAGGCGGCAGTCCACCTCCGCCGACTTGATATCGGGCAGACGAGCGACGGCCGCGGCCGTCAGCTCTGGGTTGATCCAAAAGACACTCAGACTGTCTATCTCGCTGGCCTGCAAGATCTCTTCCACCGGAACGACCAGGTTTCCCTCCACGGCCATGCCGTATACGTAAAAGTCGTCGGTGCCGAAAAAGAAAAAACTCGCCCAGGCTATCGCCGCCAGCAGCAGTACGCTCAACACGACGCCGCCCTGCGTCCGCCAGAAAGCGGCCAGTGGCTCCCAGCTTATCCGTCGCCTGGGGGCACTGACGGTCGCTTCAAAGACGTATCCCTGCCGCGTCTCCGAACGCTTTCGCCGTGGGTGCTGCACTGGTTTTTTGCGGCGTCGAATCTTTCGCACACTTGCTTTCCTGTATCTCTCTCGTTCGGCAAAGATCAATCATTCGGCAAAGGTCACTCGTTCGGCGAAGGTCTGAGACCGAGCCTGCCCCGTGGGCTCGGTCGGAGACCATCGCCCAACCGAATCCTTTCGCCCAACCGAACCCGTGATTTTCCGCCAATCCGCACTATTCTTCCGGCGCGTAACTTGTTTCTGAGCGGCTCCTGTCCTGGTGTCGCTCCAGGGCAAGCTCTAGCAGCCGGCTTATCAACTCTGTGTACGAGATGCCGCTGGCTTCCCACAGCTTGGGATACATGCTGATGGGCGTAAAGCCAGGGATGGTGTTCAGTTCATTGACGTAAATCTTGTACGTGTCCCGCTCCAGGAAAAAGTCTGCGCGGGCCATACCGGCGCAGTCAATGGCCTGGTAAGCCTGGATCGCCATTTCTTGGAAACGATCCCTCAACTCGTCCGGGATCGGTGCTGGAATGAGCAACTCTGAATCGTCGGCAATGTACTTGGCCTCATAGTCGTAGAACTCGCGGCAGGGAATGATCTCTCCCGGCACCGAGGCAATGGGCTCGTCGTTCCCCAGCACGCTCACCTCGATTTCGCGGGCGTCAATGGCTTCTTCGATGATGAGCTTACGATCATAGCGGGCGGCCTCGTTTAGGGCTGCGGGCAGTTCCTGGGGAGCGTGGACCTTGCTGATGCCGACGCTGGAGCCGAGATTGGCTGGTTTGACAAAGCACGGGCAGCCCAGTGTCTCCAGGATGCGCTCTATCACAGCGTCGGGGTCTCGTTCCCACTCTTTGCGCAAGATGGGCACAAAGTCGGCCACCGGCAGACCGTGGGCGCGCAGCACTGTCTTTTGCACGATCTTGTCCATGCCCAGCGCCGATCCCGTCACTCCCGCACCAACGTAGGGCAAGTCGGCTAGTTCCAGCAATCCCTGGATGGTGCCATCCTCGCCGAAAGGGCCGTGCAGTATGGGAAAGACGACGTCCACTCGGGCCAGGCGGGCGGCCTGCAATTCCTGCTCCTGCTCTTCCAGGCGGATCAATCCCCGTTGTGAGGGATCGCCCAGCAGTGCTGCCGGCCTGCTTTCCCCGGCGGCCATGCCTGATTGCAGTGCCCGCATTGGGTCGCCTCCGGCGATCCACTGGCCTTCTTTGGTGATGCCGATGGGCAGAACCTCGTACCTTTTTTTATCAACGGCCTTTATGATCCCCTGGGCCGATACGAGCGACACCTCATGCTCGCCCGACCGCCCACCAAAGACAATCGCAACCCGTATCCTCCTGCTCAATTCCCCAACCTCCAACCTCTGACCTCCAACCTCCAACTTCCAACCTCTAATCTAACCTCCAGCTTCCATTCCCCACTCCCCCACCAGTTCGATCTCCAGTTCCAGGGCCACGCCGAATTGAAGCATCACCTCGTAACGCGCCCGGTTGATCAGGTCCATCACGTCGGCCGCTGTGGCGCCGCCGGTGTTGACGAAAAAGTTGGCGTGTAGTGACGAAATCTCTGCCCCGCCGGCTCTCTCGCCCTGGAGACCGGCGGCCTCGATGAGCCGTCCGGCATAGTCGCCTGGCGGATTCTTGAACACCGAGCCGCAACTGACCCCCGCCGGTTGGTGCTTCCGCCGCCAGGTATCATAGTCGGCCATGCGGGCTATCAGCTCCGCCGGATCCCCCCGTTGCAGGATCATCTCTGTCAGGAGGATGACCCACGCCTGGCCGTTTTTTTTAAAGACACTGCTGCGATAGGCGAGTGCCAGCTTGCTGGCCGGGACGCGCTGCCTGGTGCTGCCAGCTTTCAGAACCACGACGCTCTGGAGCACATCGGCCAAACAACCGCCGTGGGCCCCCGCATTTTGCACCACTCCGCCGCCTACCGTGCCGGGGATGCCACAGGCCCAGGTTAATTCGGCCCATCCCTGGCGAGTCGCCTGCCGGGCCAGACGGCTCAGCGAGGCTCCCGACTCGGCCGTCACCAGCGCCTGGTTTTCTCTCTCTGTCCACGTCACTGCTCTTGCCCAGTTCTCAATGACCAGGCCCCGAACCCCGCGATCCGAGGTGAGAATGTTCGTGCCCGCGCCGAGGACCGAGTAGGGCACGCCGTTCTCGCGGGCCATGATCACTGCCGCTGCCAATTCCCTGGCCGACTCGACAGAGACAAACAGGTCGGCCGGACCGCCAATGCGGTAAAAGGTATGACCGGCCAGCGGCTCGCCAGCGCGCACTCGCTCTGGCCCCAGTCGCTCCGCCAGCTCCGACCGCAGCCGTGCCAGGGCTGGGTCAGTCGTCATCTCTTCTCGCCTTGCGCGAGACCAGTCTGGCCTCCAGTCGCCGCGCCGCGAATTCGTGCGCCTGGTGGCGGGAGGTGCGCCGGCGGCGACGGATGGTCTCCAACCGGCGGCGCAAGGTTTGGATAGGTCTCCCGGTGGTTTGGCTGGATTCGGTCATCTTTTCTCCAATTCGGCCAACACGCGTTCGCCGATCAAAAACCCGTCGCCTGCACCCAGCGTGAGGAGCAGATCGCCGGGCCGTAGCCCCTCCAGCAGACAGGCGACCGCCTCGTCGTGAGCGCGAACGTGCTGCGCGTCCGGGTGTCTCATGCGGGCGACCAGGCCGGCAGCGGTGGTGCCTGGAAAGTCGGCGGCGGCCTCGCGGGCAGGGTAAATGTCCAACACAACCACGTGATCGGCCTCGGCAAAGCTGTCCGCGAACTCGTCCAGGAGCAGTTGCGTCCGGCTATAAGTGTGCGGCTGAAACACGGCCCACACGATACGATCCGGAAACTGCTCTCGCGCAGCGGCGAGTGTGGCTCGTATCTCGGTGGGATGGTGCGCATAGTCGTCCATCACCGTAACGCCCGCAGCCACGCCTTTTAACTCGAAACGCCGCCTCGTAGGCCGAAAGGCCGCCAGTGCCTCCGCCACCAAATGCAAATCCAGTCCCAGGCGGTGGGCCACGGCCACCGCAGCCAGGGCGTTCTTGACGTTGTGAACGCCCGGCACTTGCAGGCGAAAGCGTTCCGGGGCTGTTTGGGTTTCCCGGCGCAGGACCGTAAAGTCGTGCCCGCCCACGTCGTTTACCGCCAGCTTTACCGCCCGCCAATCCCCTCCGGCAGCCAGGCCATACGTCCAAACTTCTGGCGCGCCTGACTTGGCCCGCAATTCCTGGAGCAGTCTTGCCACCCGGGGCACGTCGCCGCAGCCGATGACGCAGCCATCGCCCGACGCCAGTGCCAGGAATTGGCGGAATGCCGCTTCCACGTCCTCGACGGTGGGAAAGCAGTCCGGGTGATCGTGCTCCACATGGGTCACCACAGCGATCTGTGGGTGCAGCCCCAGGAAAGCATAGTCGTACTCGTCCGCTTCGACCACAAAATGTGGCCCCTCGCCAGCATGGGCGTTGGTGCCCAGGTTGCCCAGCACCCCGCCGACGATGAACGTCGGATCCTGGCCCAATGTCACCAGTGTGTAGGCGATCAGGCTGCTGGTAGTGGTCTTGCCGTGGGTGCCGGCCACGGCTATGCCTGCTTTTCCGGTCATCATCTGGCCCAGCAGCCGGTCGCGCTTCATCACTGGGATGCCCCGTTGCCGGGCGGCCACGATCTCTGGATTGTTAATCGGCACCGCCGAGGAGACAACGACCGCGTCCGGTTCTCCCATCTTGGCGGCGTCGTGCCCCTCATAGACGGTGGCCCCCAATTCCGTCAACGCCAGGGCCACCGGCGACAGCTTTAGGTCGGAACCGGAGACCCGGTGCCCTTGCTCCAGCAAAACCTTGGCGATGGCCGAAAGCCCAATGCCGCCGATGCCCACGAAATGGTAGTGCATGGTTTCCTATTTCTTATTACTATGACCGCACTTTCTGTCATTCTGAGGAGCGGAGCGAAGAATCTCGTTTTCCGACTGGAATTGTGATGCAACAACGAGATTCTTCCCTCCCTTCGGTCGCTCAGAATGACATTTTCGGCTAACTGCGGTTGTAGTATTATGGAGTGCCGATTTGCCGTTCGGTAAAGTGACTTATCAGAAGCAACACTGCAACGGCCACTACCGCTCCGCCGATCCAAATCCAGTAGGATTCGGGTAGAAACTCGCCGGGGACGTCTCTCAAGGCCAGCGTAACCCCATTATCGGCCAACATTCGAGCACCTTCTGCCTGCCTGGTCACAGTATCAACAGCAGCAGTAGCAGTCGCCACCTGATCGCTGGTCGCTGCCTGGAGGCTGGCTTGAGTTATCTTGATATTCCGGTCGCTGTGCTCCAGAATCAGTTTCTTTATCAGCGAGATGACAATGTTGGCGTTGACGGCGCCCAGGACGGCGCCCAGAATGCGGCTCAAGGCCGATACCTCGCCGGTGAGGCTGATGCGCGTCCCGGCATATAGCATCGCCAGCACACCGACGGTCAAAAACAGTAGGACTGGATAGGGATTGTTGACGTCAATGACGTTGCCCACTCCCTCGTAAGATTTCATGAGCTTGGTCGGCTCAAGGCTAAAGTCGCTGTCGAGCAAGGCTAGAATGAGTTTGATCAACTTGTTCAGTTGTTCCAGGACCGGCGCTAGCATCTTGGGTTTCACCATTAAAATCGAGAGAAGCACCAGCAGGATGGTGCTGATGAACTCTGTTAGCCAGCCACGGGAGAGTCCGATGGCGGCAAAAGCGAACACAGCCACCAACACTAGCGTGTCGTAATCAATAACGATGAATCCCATTTCAACCACCTGCGCTTCGTGATGGGCGAGGGTCTGTGACCAAGCCCATGTTCGCCTCGGTCAGAGACCTTTGGCGATCTTTGGTGACTTGCTAGACGTTCGCTAGCTTGCTAGACGTTCGCTAGCTTGCGAATCTCCTGTCCGATGTGGGCTGCAGCGTCGCGCCGAGCCAGTTCTCGCGCTCGCTGGCCCATCTGTGCCAGCTTTTCCTTGTCGCCCAGCAGAGCCTGAACCGTGGGCAGCAGCCGGTCGGCCAATTCAGCGTTGGCCACCCGGACCGCTGCGCCGTGACGCACCATAAAGTCGGCATTAGTTTCCTGGTGTGCCCCGGCGTAAGGATAGGGCACCAGGATGCTGGGCAACGCCAGGGCCGGAAACTCGCCCAGCGTTGCGGCCCCCGCCCTGGCCAGGGCCAGGTCTGCGGCAGCCAGCGCCAAAGGCATCTCTTTGTCAAGGTAGTCGTAGAGCCGGTAACGATTCTTAAGGGCCGGGGAGAGGCCCTCCTGCCGCGCGCCCATCTCTGCGGCATCCAACCGCCCGCTGACGTGGATCACCTGGCAAGTGTCCAATAGCGGTTCTAGCACCGCGCTAACCGCCCGGTTGATGCTACGCGCTCCCCGGCTTCCACCAAAGACGGTAAGCGTCGGTGTGTAAAGATCGAGCTGAAAACTTTTGCGCGCGGTGGCCTTGTCGGCCATCAGGAAGGCCTCTCGCACCGGATACCCACTGACAAACACCTTATCTTTTGCAAAGAACTGCATCGCTTCGGGAAACGACACCGCCACCCTCGTGGCCAGCCGGGAGAGCGCCCGTATCGCCATCCCCGGCTCCAGATCGGGCAGATAAATCATCACCGGCACCTTTTGCAGCCAGGCAGCCAGTGCCACTGGTGTGCAGACGTAGCCGCCGGTGACCAAAACCGCGTTCGGAGCAAACTGTCGCACGATTCGCCGCGCGGCCAGGAACCCCCAGGCCAGTTTGACCAGATTGGCTGCGACGATCCAGGGTGCCATGCCGCGCACACCACCCGCCGGGATGGTCTCCTGCGGCAGCCCCGCCCGCGCTACCAGTTTCTCCTCAATGCCGCCCTGGCTGCCGACATAGAGGACCTCTGGATCGTGGTCTCTACCGGCTGCTTTTGCCGCTTTGGGACCGGCGAACAGTGCCCTGGCGACGGCCAGCGCGGGATACACGTGTCCGCCCGTCCCGCCGCCCGAGATCATAACGCGCACGGCGTCTTGGCTCCTTTTGGCTTTTGCCTCGAGACACACCCAGCAGGACGCCCACACTAGACAGGGAAACGATCATCGATGATCCGCCATAGCTGATGAACGGCAGCGGGATGCCGGTGAAAGGCAACGTGGCCGTGATAACAGCGATGTTGATGAGCGCCTGGAATATGAGCGAGAAGGTAATGCCTGCCGCTAGCACTGTCCCGAAACTGTCGGGAGCCCCAAGCGCGATCTTGAAGCCTCGGTAGGCCAGCGCTGCAAAGAGGCCGATGACTAGCATGGTGCCCATCAGTCCCAGTTCTTCACCCAGCACGGCAAAGATAGTGTCGGTGTGAGGCAGCGGCAGCCCTCGCAGCTTTTGCGTGCCCATGCCCAATCCCTGGCCGGTGAGTCCGCCCAGCCCCAGGGCTGCCAGTGCCTCCCGCACCTGATAGCTGCTGCCAGTGTAAGGATCGTTCAGTGCTGCCAGATAGGCGGTCACTCTCTCCCAGGCGTGCGACGAGCGGCTGATGAGCAGCGCAAATGCTGTGCTGCCAAAGACAAAACCGATGATCAACTGCAACACGTCGGCGCCGGCGGTGAAGAACATGACCACTGCCGTCAGCACGATGACGACGGCCGTGCTAATGTCCGGCTGCGAGACGATGAGTGCCGCCACCACGCCGATGAGGATAGCAAATGGGATCAGCCCATAGGTCACCTGCTTGATGCGCTCACCTTTGGACGATACCCAGTCTGCCACGTAGATAATGATGATCAACTTGGCAAACTCGCTGGGTTGGATAGAACCTTCCCACAGCGTGCGCTGCGCCCCAAAGCGAGTGGCTCCCACCAAAAAGACGACCGTCAGCATGGCTAGCGCCAATGCCATCAACGTGATGGAGTGTCGCCGCCACTGATAGTACTCGACGCGCGCCAGCAAAGCCGCCATCACGCCGCCCAGCGCCATCCATACCACTTGCCGCATGAAAAAGTAGGTCGGGTTGTCGTACTCTTCGCTGGCCAGGTTAAAGGTGGCGCTAAAGACCATCATTAGCCCGATGAGCAGCAGGGTCACCACGATGACGATCAACGGGTAGTCCATCCCGCGTTCCCAGCGGCGAGTCTGTTTTTGAGCCGTCAATTTACGCGCCGTCATCGTTATCCCTCAAGCTCACCCAGCGGCCCGAGGCCACACTAATTGAAGCGGCGGTCGCTGGGAGTTGATCTCACGGCTGCTTTTGGCGGGCGAGAGCTCTTGCGCCACGGAGAAATCCGTGCCGCAAAGCAGGCAGCGATAGAACGTGCGGTCCTTGTCCTCTGGCTGACTCTTGCCCAACCCTCGCACACGGCTAATAGGTCCGTAACAGTATGGACATCGCATGGCTAACCTCTTTCTCCCGGTCTACTAATTTACCAATCTACCGGTTTCCTAACTACCAAATCACTCCAGTCTCCTGACCATCTCTCTGAACCGCTCTCCTCGCTCCTCAAAATCCCGGAAAGCGTCGAAACTGGTCCCACCGGGCGAAAGGAGTACTATGTCTCCCGGTTGGGCCAGGCAGGCGGCCAGTTCCGTGGCCACCGCTAGCGTTGCGGCCAGGTGCACCTGGCATTGTCCCGGAACCGCCTGCATGGTTCGCTGGATGCTCGGCGCTGCTTCGCCAAAAATTATCATGTGCCGCACCTTGTGGTGCGCCAGCCGCGCCAGGTCATCCCACGGCAGATGCTTGTCCCGCCCGCCGGCCAGCAGCACCATCGGCTCGTCGAAACTCTTTAGGGCCGCGATGGCTCGCTCTGGAGAAGTGGCAATGGAATCGTTGTAATAGCGCACACCGTTCGATTCTAGAACCAGTTCCAGGCGATGGGGCAGGCCCTCAAAAGTCGTCGCCACTGCCCGAAGGGCCTCACAGTTCGCCCCGGCGACTGAGGCAATCGCACACGCGGCCAGCACATTCTCCAAGTTGTGTCGCCCGCGCAGGCGCAATTCTCCGGCCTGGCAGATCCGGCACGCTTTTCCGGCGAAACGAACGGTGACTACTTGGTCGTCAAGGAACGCCCCCCATTCTTCCAGCCCTCCATGCTTCCAGTCGGTCGTCCCAAAAAAGACCACGCGTCCCGGGCAATCTGCCGCCAGCTCCCGCGTTGTGGCATTGTCGACCCCCATCACTGCCACGTCCCCAGGCTTTTGATATGCGATGATCTCTCGCTTGGCCGCGGTGTATGCTTCCATGGTGTGGTGTCGATCCAGGTGATTGGGCGTGATGTTCAAGATCGCGGCCACCGACGGGCTCCACCCAGCCGGGTCGAACAGCGGGCCGTTGTCTTTAGTCTCTGGATCCCAAGGGACGAACAGCTCCAGTTGAAAACTCGATAGCTCCATCACTACCCGGTCGTTGGCATCGATCTCGTCCAAATGGCCGATGAGTGGCTGGCCGATGTTGCCACCCACCCACACCTGCCCCGGGTGCGATTCTTTGAGCATCTCGCCCACCAGGGCGGTGGTCGTCGTCTTGCCGCTGGATCCGGTGATGCCCACAATGGGGGCGGGACAGAGCCGCGTAAACAGCCGCGTTTCGTTGCTCAACGGGATGCCGCGCTGCCGAGCCTCCTTGGCCACGGGGCTGTCGAAGGGTACACCTGGACTAAGAAAGACGATGTCGGTCTCAAAGATGTCTTCCGGGTGGCCACCCAGCCGGTAGCGGATCGGCAGGCCCGCCAGCGCGTCCAACCGGGTCTGGAGCGCTTTTTGGGGCTTCTGGTCGGTCACGGTCACAGTCGCGCCGCACTCGGCCAGGAACCGCGCCAGCGCCATCCCTTCACGCGCCAGCCCCACGACCGTTACCCGTTGTCCCTCAAACCACATTCCATCCATCTAACCACCCAACTCCTACCCTACCGGATTGCCCCACAGTGCCAGGGCGATTCCCATCATCCCTGCCAGGATACCCACCAGCCAAAACCGCTGCGTCACCTGCGTCTCCGACCAGCCCAGCAGCTCAAAGTGGTGGTGCAGTGGCGTCATCTTGAACACACGGCGGCCCTGGCCGGTGCGGATGCGGGTGTATTTGAAGACGCTCACCTGAATGATCACCGAGGCCACCACAGCGACAAAGACCAGTCCTATCAGTGGTAGCAGCAACCATTGGCCAGTCATCAGGGCGACCACCGCCAGCGTAGCCCCCAGGGCATAGGAGCCGACTCCGCCCATAAACATGTCAGCCGGATGGGCGTTGAACCAGAGAAAGGCCATCGTTGCACCCGTCATCGTGAAGCAAAAAGCCACCAACCAACCCTGGTCCTGCAACAGGGCAATGACCCCGTAACAGGCAAAAGCCACTGCCGCTAACGACCCCGCCAGCCCGTCCAGGCCATCGGTCAGGTTTACTGCGTTGGAAGTAGCGAGAATGATGAACACGGCAATGGGAATCCATATACCATTTATATCAGTCTTCTCTGGCAGGCCGGGTAGGGCCACGCTGTGCAACCGGGGCGGACCAAAGTACAGCACCAGCGCTGTGCCCGTGGCGATGACCAGTTGGATGAAGAACTGCCACCGACCACTGAGCCCTTCTCCCCGTCGATATTCCCGGACACCGGCCCAGTCGTCCACGGCCCCCAGGAACGCAAAGGCGAGCATCACCCCCAGGGGCACCAGCAGCGACTCACCAAAGAACGCCTGGCGCGCCACACCCAGCCGGTCCAGGAACGTGCGGCCGGCGGCCGTCGTCGAAACGAGCTCTACAAAATTGGTCGCCACGGTGATAAAGAACACCGGCACGATGATCATCAATCCGCCCATGGTTGGCGTGCCCATTTTGACCTGGTGCGAATGGGGTCCGTCAATGCGGATTTGCTTGCCTATTCCGTGCTTTTTCAGCAGGCTGATTAGCGGCGTGCCCCAGATGACCGCCAACAGAAACGTGCTGGTGCCCAGAAATAACGAGTAAGCCATGAATCAATCCTCAATCCTCAATGCCCAACGTTTGGCACTTATCATTGTATTGAAAGCGCGTTCACGATCTGCTCCATCGTCATGCCCCGCGAGCCTTTGACCAGAACCATGTCGCCGGGTGCAATGACCTGGCGTAGATAGACTATGGCTTTGTCGTTGTTTTCTACAATCTTGACTGCCTTTGGATTCATACCCAGTACCAGGGCTTCTTGGCCAATGATCCGCCCTCGAGGCCCAACGGTTACCAGCAGATCGGCCACGTCCAGGGCTCGGCGTCCCACTTTGCGGTGGCCTTTGTCCTCGTAGCTGCCCAGTTCCAGCATGTCGCCCAGCACGGCGATCTTGCGGCCTTCCAGTTCATCGAGCAGGTTCAGTGCGGCGATAGCCGATGCCGGGCTAGAGTTGTAGGTGTCGTCCAGCAGCATGCTGCCGTTGAGACCCGACACCACCACCAGCCGTAACTGGGTGGCGTCCCGAAGCCCATCCATAATCTCCTGCCACGACAGCCCTTCGACCAGGCCCACCGCAGCCGCTCGCAAGGCGGTGTGGACGCTGTGCCGGCCCAAGAGCGGAACCTTGGCGTGAATGATCTCTTTTCCATGGTGGAATCGGAAGCGTAGCCCTTCCAGGCCCAGACTCTCGATCTCGTTGGCCCAGAGGTCAGCCTCGGGTGTCAGACCGTAGAAAAAGACGCGCCCCCGCACCTTGGCGGCCATGTCCCGCACCCGGGGATCGTCGGCGTTGAGGATGGCTATGCCGTCCTCCGGCAGTGCTTCGACCAACTCGGCTTTGTTGAGGGCGATTCGCTCGATGGTGACCATTCGCTCCAGGTGTGTGGTGCCGACGTTGGTGACGACTCCGACCTGGGGCCGGGCAATGCGCGCCAACCGGGCGATTTCGCCCAGTTCGTACCCGCCGCCCAACTCTAGCACGGCCCGCTCGTGGGTCGAGGTCAGGCGCAGCAACGCCAGCGGCAGGCCAGTGGCCGTGTTGATGCTGCGCTCGCTCTTGAGCACCCGGTAACGCTGGCGCAGCATCGTGGCGATCACCTCTTTGGTCGTCGTCTTACCCACGCTGCCAGTCACGCCGATGACCTGCACGAAATGGCGCGTCCGCCAAAAATCGGCCAATTGCTGCAATGTCCCCAGGCTGTCCGTTACCAACAGACATATCGGTCTTTCCTGCAGAGACTGGCTGGATGCCAGTTGGTGGAATTGTTCGGGAATAGTCTCTACATAACGTGCGTCCACGATTGCACAGCCGCTCTCCGGTGCTCGCTCGGCGATGACGACCCGGCAACTCTTGGTCAAAGCCTCGGAAATGAAGGTGTGTCCATCCATCTGCTCGCCCCGCAAGGCAAAGAACAAGCCGCCCTCGACAACCTCTCGGGAGTCCATGTGGACATCGGCTATCGGTTGATCCAGGGCCGCCGGTCGCCAGCCGGTCAGTCCTTCGATCACGTCGGCCAGGGTGAGTTCCAACATCTTGGTCTTTCACTCCCTATTCCACTCTTACCTCCCCGAAAGCTCCATCGGCGTATCTGCCAGCCTTGATGGTTTTGGAGCTCTTGGACAATACTCGTTAAATAACTCTCATTTCCCACGCTTCCGCCGGAGCCCTTGTTTGGAAGGGGCAGGCTTTAGGGGAGGTTTGGCTTATTCTCCCTATCTGGTGGGATATCCATCATCACGAACAATCGCTGAGCGATGTCGCGGAACACCGGCGCGGCCACCGCAGCTCCCCACGACGTATCTCGGGGCCGGTCTATTTTGACCAAAATGACAAACTTTGGGTCATGAGCCGGCGCAAATCCCACAAAGGAGGCGATGGCCGCCTGGGGATCGTAGCCGCCAGGTATGGGTATCTGCGCTGTACCACTCTTACCGGCAACCGTGTAACCGGGCACTACTGACTTGGATGCACCCTGTTCCGCTGTCCGGATCAGGATATTTGTGAGTTGTTCTGCTGTCTCTGGTGTCACGATCTGTCGGACAATCGTGGGGTGGCGCGGCCAGGCCTGGTCGTTGCTTACAATCCTGGCCAGGACGTGGGGCGCCATCATTGTCCCGCGATTGGCGATAGCGGCTACGGCACAGGCCATTTGAAGCGGTGTAACGGCCAGTCCCTGCCCAAAGGCATTGGTGCCCAGGTCCGACTCGTGCCATGCCGCGTCGGTGGGCAACTTGAGCTGCCCTTCGCTTTCGCCGGCCAGGTCCACGCCGATTCGTCGTCCAAACCCAAACCGCTGCACATAGGCATAGAATCTCCTGGCCCCTAGCTCTGTGCTGATCTGGGCCATCACCGTGTTCAACGACAAAGTCATGGCGTCGGTGATGGTCACGCTGCCGTGGGCCAACCGATCCGAGTTGTATATCCGCTGGCCGCCCACCTCGATGATGCCTTTGTCCTCGAAAACGCTGTCCAGGCTCACCATTCCAGAATCCAACGCCGCCGCCACGGTGACAATCTTAAAAACCGAGCCTGGCTCATAGACCCTGGTGACAGAAGGATCGGCCCAATGCTCTGCTGGTTCATCAGCATAGAGCTCCGGGTCAAAGGCTGGTCGGCTGGCCATAGCCAGGATTGCCCCACTGTGGGGATCCATGACAATGACTGTTCCCCCACTGGCTTGGTGCTGGCCGATGGCGGCGTCCAGCTCTTCTTCGGCAATGTGCTGGATCATCCGATCCACTGTCAGAATCAGGTTCGGGCTGCCCTCGGTCGTGATCTCTGCCGGGTCGAAGGGAAAAGCACCGGTGGCTACAAAAGATGCCAGGATGTCTGTGCCCCCATCCCCTTTATCAAGGTGAGCCGGAAAAGCTAGCAGTTGATTGTAAAAGCTCTCCACGCCGTAAAAACCCTGCTGCTCTTGGCTCACAAAGCCTAACAAGTGAGCAGCTAGTATCCCTTCTGGGTAGCCGCGCCGGGGCTGGGGTGTGATTTCCAGGCCAAAGATGTCCAACTCTTGTACTGTCTCGCCCACTTTTTGCACTACATGGGAACAAAGTAGCTCCCACGGTGCATCACTGGAAAACTTGGCGACCAGTTCCTCTGGCGGCAGGTCCAACAAGGGCGCCAGTCGGCGCGCAATCTCTTCCACGTCCCCCGCATTGCGGACCCAATGGGGTGTCGCTGAAATTTGATACTCGATGGTATCTATCGCCAGGGGATGGCCCCGTCGATCCAGAATCCGCCCCCGGCGGGACGGCGTTTCCTCGTCGCCAATGGGACGGCTTCTTACCATGTAAACAAATCGATCCCGTTCGATCACTTGCCACCGGACGAGTTGCCAACTCAGGATCAGCCCAAAACCCACCGTCACCGCTGCCATCACTATCAGGCGATGTCGAGGCAAGGTATACGTGCTTGCTGCCATGTCCAAGCTCCTATGGCTGAGTCCAAACCTCGAACTGATCGGCGACGGTCTTCCACCAGCCGACCACAGCCGAGGGTGTCGCGTGCTTGGTGGGATCGCCCTGGGCCAGCGCCGCTGTCTCATCGGACGTGTCGTCGTCCTGGACTGGGTAGCCAGCCACGACCAGGAAACGCGCCTGGCACACGGCCACGTATCCCAACTCGCGCGCTCGTGTCTCTAACTGCTTTACCGATGCCAGCCGCGCGTTCTCGTAGGTCAGTTGATCGTTCTGCCGCTGGAGTCCTTCTTTCTGCTGGCGCAATTCCCGGATGCGGCGCTCGGTCTCAGCCGACTCGTTGGCTTGGCTCAAGTACATCCAGCCTACCAAACCCATGACCACGACGACTACCAGCAATCCCAGCGCCCCGCGCAGACTCATCGGCCCGAGGCGGTGAGGTCGGCTCGAAACGTTGTTGGGAATTGGGTGTCTGTCTTGTTTCATCTTGTAGTCTCTCAAAGGTAAATGATACCGCGTTGCAGAATTACAACTTTTCGGCGACTCGCAGCTTGGCGCTCCGGCTGCGGGGATTGTGCGCCTTTTCCGTGGCCGATGGAACCATCGGGCGACGGGTCACAATCTTGAGCGAAGCCTTGTGCCCGCAGGAGCAGATGGGCATTTTGGGCGGACAAATGCAATCTCGAGATTCCTGATGGAAAAAAGACTTGACCAACCGGTCTTCAAGGGAATGGAACGAGATGATCGCCAACCGACCGCCCGGAGCCAGCACGCGCATCGCCTGGGGCAAGACAGCTTCCAGTGCGCCCAGTTCGTCGTTGACCGCGATGCGCAGCGCCTGAAAAGTGCGCGTCGCCGGGTGAATCCGCCCCCGCTGACCCACGGCACGGGCTACCACCTGGGCCAGTTCACCGGTTATGGACAGGGGGCGTGCTGCCGCGATGGCCCGTGCAATGCGCCGGGCGTACCGTTCTTCGCCGTAGCGCCACAGCAGGTCGGCCAGTTCTTCGACCGGTAGGTCATTCACCAGGTCAGCAGCGGTCTTTTGCAGGATGGGATCCATTCGCATGTCCAGGGGGCCATCGCGTTGGAAAGAAAAACCCCGCGCTGCGACGCTCAACTGCATGGAGGAGAGGCCAAGGTCAAGAAGGACGCCGTGAACGGGGTAGAACCCACTTTGTCTGGCGATTTCCTCCAGGCGGACGAAACTGCTGTGAACCAGAGTGACCCGTGACCCAAAGACTGCTAGCCTATCGCGTGTCACCTGCAGAGCCTCGGGATCGGCATCCATGCCTAGAAGCCGCCCGTCAGAAGACACAGCCTCCAAAATCCCCCGCGCATGACCTCCTCCCCCAACTGTGCCGTCTATGAACTGCTTGCCGGACGCCGGTCTCAGAGCTGCCAGGACTTTTTGATATAAAACGGGTTTGTGTGTATAATTAGAGAGGGGATGGTTCCTACTCTTGGCCATCCCTAGATACCCAACTGATCCCAGTGCTGGTCGTCGGGTGTCTCTCGATTCTTCCAGACCTCGGCCGGCCAGATTTCGATGTAGGTATCGAGGCCAATGACGACGACGTGGTTGTCAACCCCAGCATATTCGCGCAGGTAGAGGGGAATTATGATGCGTCCCTGCTTATCGGGAATGTCGTCGCTGGCGTCGGCAAACATTTGTCGCCGGAATTCGCGGGTCTGTTCCTGGGTGATGGGCAATTCACGAATGCGAGCAGCCAGTCTTTCAAACTCGGCCATGGGAAACAGAAACAGACAGCGATCCATGCCCTTGGTCACCACAGTGCCCGAGGCGAGGTCGCCTCGGAACTTGGCAGGGATGGTCAGTCGGCTTTTGGCGTCTATTGTGTGCTCGTGCCGTCCCAAGAACATACGTTCTAATCACCTTCCCACTGGAGGGGTTTCTAAAACTCATAGTTTAACTTTCGCCCCACCGGTGTCCCACTCTTCCCCACAACACGCCACAACTACCCACCATTATACACTATCTTTTATGTTTTGTACAGCCTTTTAAGAAATTTTAAGGTTTGGCGGAGCCCAATCCCTATGCTGGGGTATCATCTGTAGGGGTGTCTCGTGTCTGCATATCGCCATGTCTATCTTTCGCCCCACCTGGACGACGTTGCTCTGTCCTGTGGGGGACGCATCCATCAACTGACCCAAGCGGGGGAGCCGGTTGTGGTGGTGACAGTTTTTGCTGCCAGTCCTTGCTTCGGTGAGGGGGAGGGAAGCGTGGTTTCTTCCGACTACATTGCGGCGCTGCACCAGCGTTGGCAGGCAGTGGACGACGCACCAGCGCTGCGCCGTGCCGAGGATGAGACGGCTATGCGTGTCCTGGGCGCCGACTTTTTCCACCTATCGTATCTTGATTGCATCTATCGCCAGCATCCAGCGACAGGCGAGTTCCTTTACCTGTCGGACGAGGATATTTTTGCCCAGGTGCACCCGGTCGAGCTTGCCCTCGCCGCCAAGTTGCAGGAGGAGTTGGAAGGGCTGGTGGGAGTGCCCGGAGAGGCGACGATCTATTCTCCTCTCGCCGCTGGTCATCACGTCGATCACCAGATCATTGTGGCGGCGGCCCTGGCACTCCAGCTAGCTGGGTATCGGCTGGCTTTCTACGAGGACTATCCCTATGCTGAAACGCCCGCGACCCTGGCGGATGCCAGGCGATGGGTGGGCGGGGAAAATTGGCGGCAGGAACTTTTGCCTCTCCGTCCACAAGACCTGGCGGCGAAAATCGGGGCAGTGCTTCACTACCGCTCTCAGTTGAGTACTTTTTTCGACGACGACAAAGATGTGGCCCAACGATTGCAAGAATACGCCATGACTGTTCGGCTGGGCGTGCCTCGACTGAGCTCGTCGAGCTCTCTCAGCGAAGCCCCTGCGCCGCATCTGGCGCCTTGTGAGCGCATCTGGCACTTGACGAAATGAGGGTTTCAGTTTATAATTGTGCCTGCCAAAGAGGAATGGGAACTGAGAGAGGTGCTCTCTCAGTTTTGTCGTTTGTGTCACACACCGCGTCGTTGGTGTGCGCTTTTTTTATTCGGCTAGGCGCGCGGCGGCAACAAGTGGGTAATGATCATGATCCAGGAGACATCTTTTCTGACAGCGGAAGGGTACGAAAGGCTCCGGGCAGAGCTTGAACACCTCGAGACCGTCCGTCGGCGTGAGGTGGCGGCAAAGATCCAGAGCGCCAAAGAGGACGGCGACATTTCAGAGAACGCCGGCTACGAGCAGGCCAAGGAGGAACAGGCCTTTCTCGAAGGGCGCATCATGACTCTGCAGGGGATCCTACGAACGGTCACGATCATTGAAGAAAATGGCCCGGCCGATTGGGTGGGATTGGGCTGTCGCGTGACCGTGGTTGAGATTGAGGGTGAGGGTGAGAGGCACAGCCTCCCTGAGACATATCGCATCGTCGGCTCAGCAGAGGCCGATCCCTTCAGTGGGCGTATCTCTAACGAATCACCGTTGGGCCAGGTACTCCTGGGACGGCGTGTTGGTGAGAATGTAGCGGTCAGCGCGCCGGGCGGCGAGATCCGTTTTGAGATTGTGAGCATCGCTTAGTCGCTTTGAAGCAGGCCCTGGCATGGCTTCGGGCAATGACCGGGGCCGGTTGGCACAAAGGGGTATACACGGGAGGACGTGAGGAAAGCACTATGGCGGAATTCACCGATCAGGAACGACAGCGATTGGCCAAGCTGGAACGGATCCGCCAGCGGGGCATCAATCCCTATCCCCACCGCGTGGAGCGGACGCACACGGCAGCAGAGGCCATTGCCGCTTTCGAGGTGGCCGAAGCAGCAGGGCAAAAAGGTGGACAGGTCGTCGTTGTAGGCCGGTTGCGTTCCGTGCGCGCCATGGGCAGGAGCACCTTTGCCCACATCCAAGATGGCACGGGCAAGATCCAGCTCTTTGTCCGGCGCGATGAGGTCGGAGAAGAGGCCTACGATTTCTTTAAAAAGGATTTTGACCTGGGCGACTTTGTGGAAGCCAGGGGGAAACTCTTCCGCACCCGCACCGGCGAGATCAGCATTCACGTGACTGGGTTGCGGATGCTGGCCAAAGCTATCAGTCCCTTGCCGATCGTCAAGGAGCAGGTGGTGGACGGCAAGCTGGTCCGGTACTCTGCTTTCTCTGACATCGAAGAGCGGTATCGCCAACGTTATGCTGATCTGGTTAGCAACCCGGAGGTGCGCCAGGCGTTTTGGACCCGCGCGCAGACCGTGTCGGCGCTGCGGCGGTTTCTTGACGAGCGCGGTTTCATCGAGGTGGAGACGCCCGTTCTGCAGCCTGTTTACGGCGGTGCGGCGGCGCGGCCTTTCACCACTTACCATCACCAGCTACACCAGGAGCTTTATTTGCGCATCTCTTTCGAGTTGTATCTCAAGCGGCTGTTGGTGGGCATGTATGAGAAGGTGTACGAGATCGGCCGCGACTTTCGTAACGAAGGCGTGAGCTTTAAGCACAACCCCGAATTCACCCAGCTCGAGTTCTACTGGGCCTACGCTGACTATAACGACGTGATGGACTTGACGGAGCAGATGGTCTCTTTTGTGGCAAAGAAAGTGCTTGGTTCGACAGTCGTCACTTACCAGGGACATGAGATTGACTTGTCGCCTCCCTGGCGGCGGGTGACTTTGCGGGAGGCGATTCGCGAGGCGACCGGCATAGATTACGTGGAGCACTCTACGGCTGAATCGCTGGCTGCGGCCATGCGGTCGGTCGGCCACGAGCCGAGTCCCAAATCCACCTGGGGCAAGCTGGTAGACAGCCTCCTGGGCACCCACGTGGAGCCAAATCTGAGCCAGCCGACGTTCGTCCTCGATTTTCCGCGAGATATTTCGCCGTTGGCCAAAAAGAAGCCGGATGATCCTTCCCACGTGGAACGCTTTGAGGGTTTTGTCGCTGGCATGGAGTTTTGTAACGCCTTCACCGAGCTAAACGATCCACTGGACCAGGAGGAACGTTTCCTGGAAATGGGCCGGCTTTACGACGTGGATGACGAGGAAGCGCATCCCGTGGACGAAGACTACTTGCGAGCTATGCGCTATGGCATGCCGCCCAACGGTGGCTTTGGCATGGGCGTGGATCGACTGGTGATGCTTCTCACCGACAGTTCCTCTATCCGCGAGGTGATACTTTATCCCCATTTGCGGACTAGAACGTGACCTCACGTGCTACGGGGTGAGCCATTTCCTGGCTCGCCCCGTGTCTTTTCCAGTGCCCCCGGCTCTTTACGTCGCTACCGGAGAGACAAGAGAGTTGTTGGTTGTGCCCGGTGCTGGATGAGCGCGCCAGTACCGCCTGATCCACGGCGGTGCGGCCTCCTGCAATGACTGCTACCCCAAGAGTGAAACACCC
>CAYVPU010000031.1:0-19901 GCA_964453885.1 uncultured Anaerolineae bacterium
ACCTCAGCCGACGTCAGTCCTTTCCGCGTTGAGCGGTTTGATGGGTGGTTGGCGACAGATTAGCCTCCGCTGTCCTCTATTCTTCGTTCTCGTCGTCATCCTCTGGCGGAGGAGCCTCTGAGCCATTGGCATTGTTCTCCCCCTCGTTTCCTTCTTCCTCTTCCTTGTCCTCAGCCTTATCCTTGGGCTTTTTGGCCATTTCCTCCAACCGCCGGACGACGGCGTGGTACACTGTGCCCTCGGGATAGTTCCCCTCTTCGTCCGGCTCGCCCGCTTCGCGACCAGTGAGGATGGCGATTCCTTCGTCTATGGCGTTTATGGCATAGATGTGGAACTTGTTCCCGCGGACGGCGTCCACCACCTCGGTCCTGAGCATCAGGTGGCGCACGTTCTGGGCAGGGATGATGACTCCCTGGTCTCCGGTGAGACCGCGCGCCTTGCAGACCTGGAAAAAGCCTTCGATCTTGTGCGTAGCCCCTCCGATGGGCTGGACCTCCCCGTGTTGGTTCACCGAGCCGGTGACGGCGATCCCTTGCTTGATAGGAAAGTCCGATAGGCTGGAGAGAAGGGCGTAGAGTTCTGTGGACGAGGCACTGTCCCCGGCTACCCTCTCATAAGTCTGCTCAAAGGTGATGCTGGCCGAGAGGCTCAACGTCTTTTTCTGGGCAAATTTGGCGTTGAAGAAACTGGTAAGAGTTAGTACCCCCTTGTTATGGAGGCGACCACTCATGTTCACCTCGCGTTCGATGGCGGTGACACTGCCTTTGCCAGCAAATGTGCGGGCCGAAACCCGCGACGGCCGGCCAAAGCTGTAATTGCCTATCGTCACGACAGAGAGGCCGTTGACCTGGCCTACTCGCTCACCCTCGGTGTCCAGCATGATCGTACCTTGCTGGACAAGCGCTCGTTCCCGCTCTTCGATCATATTGGCTCGATAAACTTGCTCCTCGATGGCCTGGCGCACGTCCTCCGCTGTGACGGCCGCGTGATCGTTGCGGCTGGCCCAGAAACTCGCCTCGCGCACCAGGTCCGCTACCAGGCCAAAGCGCGTGGTGAGCTTTTCCTGGTCCCTTGCCAGGCGAGCGCCATACTCTACCACCTGCGCCACAGCGCTCCTGTCGAAAGGCAACAGGTCCTCGTCTTTGCAGCGGGCGCGGATAAAGAGCGCGTACTGGCGCTCTATTTCCGGTGTCCAGTCCATGTCCACGTCAAAGTCTGCTTTTACCTTGAACCACTTGCGAAAGTCCTCATCGACGCTGTAAAGCCGGTAGTACAGGGCCGGACTGCCCACCAGGACGACTTTGACTTCCAGAGGGATCGGCTCCGGTTCCAGCGTGGACGTTGCCACCATTTGGTATTGCTGTGTCAGTTCCTCCAGCCGGATTTCGCCGGTTTTGACCGCGCGCTTGAGTGCTTCCCAGGCCAGGGGTTTGCTCAGCACAGAGCCAGCGCGGAGGATGAGATAGCCGCCGTTGGCACGGTGCAGTGCGCCAGCCTTGATCATCGTAAAGTTGGTGTACGTTGATCCGAGCCGAGCCTCGTGCTCGATGCGGCCCATCAGGTTGTGATACGAGGGATTATTCTCAATGGCCACCGGCGCGCCGGTCGTCTGGCTGTTGTCCACGAGCAGGTTGACCTGGTAGCGCAGGAGCGAGGGCTCTTTCGGTGGCATGGGCAGCCCCAGGGCCTCGACGGGACTCTCCTGCACTTGCACCTTAAAATCGTCCACATGGGCGACAATGTCCGCCCGCACATCTTTCAGGTATCGGCGGATCTTGTCCGAGTTTGAGTATTTCTCCTCTATCTCCTGGATAGCAGGGGTGACGATAGCCGTTACGACCTCTTGATCCAGGGCTTGCGCCTCCTGGCGGGTCTGCTTTTCGATCTGCTGAACCTGGCGCATGGCGTCGGCAATAGTCCCTTGCAGTTGACGGCCTTTGACTTCCAATTCTTGCTGGGTTTCCGGAGGCAGTTGCGCGAACTGTTCCGAGTTGATGACCTGTCCTTCGATGAGGGGTGCAATGTTCAGACCGGCGGGCGTTCGCATCAGCGCAAACCCTTCCTGGCGGGCGTGGGCTTCCAACTCGGAAAAGACCTCGGCCAGCCGTTTTTCTTTGGCCTGTTGCATTTCCAGTTGGGCCTTTTCGTAGACTTGCCCCTCAAAGGCACGGGGAATTTCGACGCGCAGGTGTTTCACCAGTTCGGACATATCCTTACGTAAGGCTCGCCCCTGGCCGGGCGACAGTTCGATGGCCTGCGGGCGGTGGGGCTCAGCAAAGTTATAGACGTAGCACCAGTCGAGAGGTGTTTCGCCTGCTGCTGCCTGGCTTTGGACAAAGCGCTCAATGGCCGTGGCCCGCCCGGTGCCGGCCGGCCCCAACACGTAGACATTGAAGCCGGGGCTGCGTATCTCCAGCCCAAATTCCAGGGCGCGGGCGCCGCGCGGCTGCCCGATAATCTCTTCGACATAGGGCAACTCGTTGGTTGTCTGGAAGTCAAAGCTGGCCGGGTCGCAGACGCGGCGCAATTGTTTGGGTGCAAGTTCCAGTGAGTGGGTAGGCATGGCGTTCTCCTTTTCAAGGCAGCAGTTCACCTGGACACACGTGCCAGTGCAGGTGCTTGGAGTCTTGGTATTGGCCCAGATTGGCTTTTTACCTCCACCAGTTTTTTGGCATCATGGCAGATCGTCTCCCCCGCCAAAAGCGGGACTAGCCGCTTTGGGAAAAAAGTGACTTGTTTGCCCCACTTGGGGTGGGGTTTGTTACTCGTTGAAGGAACTCTATCGTCTCCTGTATCGCCTGCTCTGACAATCTATGTCCCACTTTTTCGATTGTGATTAGCGTCACGTCATAGTTCTCGAGCTTTAGCTTGCGGGCAAACTTGTGAGCTGCCTCGACTCGACTTGTGTCGTTCAGGCCGACGGTGACGAGAAACGGAATGTGCCGCGTGTGGGCCGGCGGCGGATCGTACGATCCGGCCGAGTGGCTGGCCACTGCTGTGACTCGATCTGGATGAGCAAACGCGAAGCGATACGCGAACTGCGCCCCGCTGGAAAACCCGCCCATGAATGTTCCCTTGGCGATAGGGTAGCGCTGCTCCACTTCTTGGAGGATGGCGATGAGGGCCTTGTCCTCATCCCCTTCTAGCAAATGGTACCCCGGCGAGAAAGCAGGACAGATAAGGATGAACCCCTCGCGGTCAGCGTGGCTGCGCCAGGCCTTGATAAAATCCCGCCCGCTGCCCCCCATGCTGTGCACGAACACAAATGCGGGGCAATCACGGTCGTCTTTGCAGTGATGCGGCACGTGCAGCCAATACTCTTGCGCCGGGTCGGTGGCCAGCGTGCGACGGTGGCGGGCGGTGTCCCAATACAGATAGCCGATGAGGCCCAGCCCGACGATGATGATAATGAGATAGATGCAGATTCGTACCCGATGACGCAAGGTTCACATACCTTCCGAGCCTATGATGGCGTCGTAGATGGCCTGCAACTCTTCTTCGGAGTAAAAGTGAATGACCAGCTTGCCGCCTTTTTTGCTGCGAAAGAGGCGGACTTTGGTGCCCAGCGCCTCGCGGAACCGGCCCTCAAGCGCGATGGTGTCAGGAGAGGGGGTTTCTTTGACTTTTGGCTGGGCTTCTAACGCCTGACGCCGCACCAACTCTTCCGTCTGCCGCACATTGAGGCCGCGGCGGATCACCGCCCTTAACAACCGGATCATTGTCTCCGGGGCCTCGATGCCCAGCAGGGCACGAGCGTGGCCCTCGGTGATCTGGTCCTCCAGCAGGGCCGCCTTTGCCTCATCGGGTAGGCGAAGCAGCCGCACGACGTTGGCCACAGTGACGCGGCTCTTGCCCACGCGGACAGCTACTTCCTCTTGTGTCAGGCCGAATTCGTCTATCAGTTGCCGATAGGCGGTTGCCTCTTCCAGGGGGCTCAGGTCGGCGCGCTGGATATTCTCCACCAGGGCCAGTTCCAACATCTGTTGGGGGGTGGCTTCTTTGACGATGACCGGCACGGCTCTCAGACCGGCCAGTCGCGCGGCGGTCCAACGTCGCTCGCCGGCGATGAGTTGATATTGCACGCCAGCAGCCTGCTGATCCAGAGTGGCTGCGGTGACGATGAGCGGCTGAATGAGGCCGTGTTCGCGGATAGAATCAGCCAGTTCTTGCAGAGCGGCTGGGTCCTGCTTTTGCCGCGGTTGCTGGGGATTAGGCGCGATGGCCCCCACCGGCACCTCGTGGGCGATGGCGGTTGTCGCTTCCGTGAGTTCCGTGGGCGCGGTGGGGATGAGGGCAGCCAGTCCCTTGCCCAGACCTCTTCTCGTCACATCACCTTTCCTTCGCATAGTCGTTTGGGTTGATTCTTGTGTTCCCTTTCGCCTGCCGGGGACACGCCGTCACCCAGAAGAAGCTCGCGGGTGAGGGCGGCATAGGCCAAGGCGCCGGCCGACCGGGGGGCGTACCTCAGGATCGGTTCTCCATAGCTGGGCGCCTCGCTCAGCCGGACGCTACGGGGAATGATAGTTTCAAAGACCTGACTGGCGAAATGTTGCCGCACCTCGTCCACCACCTGTTGGGACAATTTAGTACGGGCGTCGTACATAGTCATCACCAGGCCCCGGATGCCGAGGGTAGGGTTGAGGTTTTCGCGTACCAACTGCACGGTGCCCAGCAGGTTACCCAGTCCCTCCAGGGCCAGGTATTCGCACTGCACCGGGATGATGACGCCGTCAGCGGAGGCGGTGAGAGCGTTGATAGTGAGCAGGCCCAGGCTGGGAGGGGTATCTATCAGAACGTATTCGTACTGGGGTGCGACAGGCTGGAGTTGTTTGCGCAGCACGTGCTCGCGGGCCAGGAAGGGCACCATCTCTACCTCGGCGCCGGCCAGCCGAGGGGCCGCTGGGGCCAGGTAAAGATGGGAGCGGTTGGTGGAGATGATTGTCTCTTTGAGGGGCAGGCCCTCGATCAATGTCTCGTAGAGGGAGGATGCGACCTGGTTTTTGTCCACGCCGAGGCTGGAGGTGGCATTGGCTTGAGGGTCCACGTCCACCACCAGCACGCCACGGCCGATGGCGGCCAGGTAGGCAGCCAGGTTGACGGCAGTGGTCGTTTTGCCCACGCCTCCTTTTTGGTTAGCCAGGGCATAGATCTTGGTCATGGATCTGTTTTCACTGAACTGCGTTGTGCTCAGCGTCACAGAGATGCGTGGTGCGGCACCGGTCCAGCTCCTTCGGTGTTGGGATGCCTGTTAGACCGGGGCGGGCTACCGAAGCCGCGCCAGCGCAATTGGCAAAGCAGGCAGCGCGCCAGGGATTGCCTGTCTCTTTGAGCGCCACGAGGAAAGCAGCAGCAAAGATGTCGCCGGCGCCCGTTGGGTCCACTTCCACAGTGGGGTGGGCTGGAAAGTGACGCACCTCACCCTGCCAGGCCACTGTCGCCCCATGGCACCCATCGGTCAGAATAGTGATATTGAAGCGGCGAGCACATGCCTCAAAGCACTTTTCCTCGTCGTCAACGTCCTCTCTGCCAAAGATCACAACCTGCACATTTTCGGACAGCGCGCGTTCGTCCCACGGTTTAGGTCCTACGCGACCTGCTGCGTCCCACTGGCGCATCCACCCCTGAGGAGTGGCGGCCAGCAGTGAATCAGGAAAGAGTGTGGCCAGAGATTCGTCCACCTCCTGCGCTAGCGGACCCAGGTGGACAATGGCCGCCTGCTGCCAGGTAGGGGGAATGGATTCGGCCCGGATGCGGTCGGCCGTGTCGCGCAGGAATTGTTGGCGTATGCCCTGGACGTACAGATTTACAAAGGTGGTGGTCGCTGGTGAATCCTGGACACTGACCAGGACACCGTCCAGGCTGGAGCGAAATTTCAAGTTGGGCGCAGCGCTGGTGACAATGGCAGCGCGTTGGCCCAGGTTGCGGGCCGTCAAGGCGCTGTAGGCTACCGTGCCGCCGATACTGTAACCGTCAGGCAGCAGGTCTCTGCAAATGTATCCGATGACGAGATAATCAATTGACATCAGGATTTGGGAATGAGGGTGACTTTGCGTCGGTCCCCTTTGCCTACACTCTCGGTCGTGACGATGGGATGATCGCGCAGGGTGATGTGGATGATGCGTCGCTCGTGAGGGGGCATGGGTTCAAGGGCGAGCGGTTGCTGGGTGAGGACGACGCGCTCGGCCAAGCGATTGGCCAGTTGCTTGAGTGCCTTTTCTCGTCGTACTTTGTATTTTTCCACATCCACCACCAGATGTACCCATTCGCCCACCTCGCGGCTGGTGATGAGGCGCGTCACGTACTGGAGATCATGGAGCGTCTGCCCGCGCCGCCCAATGAGTATGCCCAGGTCGTTCCCCAGGATGTCCAGCACAATGGGGGGCTCGTCTTCATCTGTTGGCGTGTCTTCGTCTTGCCGGATGCGTACCGTGGCCTGGATGCCCATGAGAGTGAGCAGTTCACTCAAGACCTCGCGGGCAACTTTGGCAGGGGGACGGGCCTGGGAGGGTTCAACCATTGGTACTTGCCCCACTTGGGGTGGTACTTGCCCCACTTGGGGTGGGGCTTGTTCTGGCTCTGCTGGTTCTGTCGGCTCTTTCAGCTCCGCTGGGATGGGTGGTTCTTTGTGACTGACGACGATGGCCTCCGGTTCAGCGGGCGGTAGAGTCAACGATGTGAGACGTACCGCGGCGTCCCGCGCGCCAAAGCCTAGCACACCACGGCTGCCTTCGTCTAACACTTCGATGCGAACTTGATCCTGGGAGACACCCAATTGAGTCAGACCTTTGGCGATGGCCTCTTTGACGCTGGATGCTTTTATCTCAATGCTTTTGTTATCATCCATACTGTGCCACTTCCTTCCACTCGGCTGATCATTCCGTTGTTGCGCTGGTAGTGCATCAATGGACAGTCTGAGCTTTTCATAGCTATCAGTTAAGCAGTAGCCGGAGCTTTACGGACAAGCGAACTGCGTTGGCTACTTTGTCTTGCGTTTACGTCTACTTTTGCCTTGGCGCTTTTTCGCGCGTTTGGCCTGGCTTTTGCTCTGGCCGCCAGCCTGAGAGGACTTGGGTTCAAGCGCAGGTGTTTTCTTGGCCGTTTTCGTCGGTTTGCTGGCCGGGCCGGTTGCCGGTTGGGGTACGGACATGGATCGGTTGATAAAAAATTGAACGGCCAAACCCACCAGGTTAGAGATGATAAAGTATACCGCCAGGCCCGAAGCCACAGTGGTAGTAATCCAGGCGAACATGAAAGGCATCATAAGCGTCATGCTCTGACTCATCGCCTGGGCTTGATCGTCGCCACCCGAGGATGCCGTGGTAGGCGCCAATTTCTGTGACATCCAGGTGGTGAGACCTACCAGGATGGGCAGGATATAGGTCGTGTCGCGCGTGGCCAGGTTCCACCACAAGAACTGGCTGCTCAGCGGTACCAGGGGAGAAAACATGGTGTTAGCGGCGATGTACTTGCCCAATCCAAAGAACAGTTCACCCGGCCTGAAGGCCAACGCTTGTATGATGGCTCGATAAAAGGCCCACATGATGGGCAACTGGATGATCATCGGCAGGCAACCGCCCATTGGTTTGATGCCTACTTCGCGGTAGAGTTTCATCAACTCTTCATTCTGCTTCTTCGAGTCTTTGGCGTATTCCTTGCGGATGGCCTTGATCTGGGGTTGGATTTCTGCCTGCTTGCGGGCCGATTTCTGCATCGGCAGCATCAGGGGTACCATCAGCAGCCGCACGATGATTGTTAGCAAGGCCAGGCTGATCACAAAGTTGTTGCCAAAGAGCTGATAGAAAAACATCAGCGCCTGGATCATAATGGGCATAAAGGGTTCAATCAACAAATCCAAGGCAATTCCTCCAACTACTTTTCGGGTGTGGGGTCGTAGACCCACTTTTGTGCGCCGCTCTCGGCGTCCAGGGCGTAGACCTTGTTGTCCATGTCCACCAAGTATAGCATATCGTCCACCAGCGCCGGCGTGCTTATGAGCGCTGCCGAGGCGGTGAATTGCCATTTCTGTGATCCGGTGGCGGCATCCAGGACGTAAAGGTTCATGTCCTCAGACGGCAGGTACAGTGTGCCGTCGGCATAGGCAGGCGTGGCTTGTATTTTGCCAATCTTGTCTTGTTGAGGAAACTTCCACCGTTGATCGCCGGTTTCTGTGTGCAGGGCATAGAGTATGCCGTCAACCTCGCTGACGTATACGGTGTCAGAGATGACCAACGGCGTGGCCCAGGCCCAGCTACTTGTCTCAAAGATCCATCGTTGCTGGCCTGTATCCGCGTCCACGGCAAATACCTTACGGACCAGCGATCCCAGGTAGATCGTCTCTCCGGCCAGAGCTGGGGTGGACGGGATGGCTCCCTCAGAGTCGAATGTCCACAGTTCTATTCGGCTCTCTTTGTCCAGGCAGTAGAGCTTGTGATCCATGGCGGCGAGGTAGATGCGGTCTTTTGTCACCAGGGGAGACGTCCAGATAGCGCCCCCGGATTGGAACTCCCATTGTTTTGCGCCACTGGTCATATCAATAGCGTACAGGTTCTGGTCTGCCGAGGGGACGTAGAGCGTTTCGTCGTCCAGTGTTGGAGAGCCGATGATGGCAGGATTTTTCTTCTCAGAAAAAAAGTCAGAGAGGCCACCTCCGGCAGTCTCTTCCTGGCTAGTAAACGGAGACGGCCATCGCTGGGTGCCGTTCGTTTTATCCAGGGCATACACCTTGCCGGCATCGTTGCCGATAACGACGATTTCTTTGGTCAGGACGGGGCTTGTATAAAAGAGGCCACTTGCTGATCCTGTGGGGCCTGAACATCCCGGGAAGCCAGACTGTTTGGCGGGTTCGTTGGGAAAGGCCCACATCTCGTTGCCGGTGTCTGGGTTCAGGGCATGAATTTTGCCGTCGAGGAGGGCGACGTATATGGCTTCGCCGTCGGCAGCCAGGCTGGGCCAGGCGGTAGGGGTAGTCGTACAGCCAGTGGCGATCAACAGAGCGACCACAAAGAGCAGGCCGAGGGCAAGACGTTTGACGTATTTCAATACTATAACCTCCGGGTTCATAAAACGTAAAGCGTGAAACGTAACCATCACGTTACGTTTTACGTTTCACGTTTTCAGGGCACAGGATCGTGGCCGCCAGGATTCAAGGGGTGACAACGACTAATCCGCTTCACCCCCAACCAACTTCCTTTGAGGACGCCGTACTTTTCGATGGCCTCGTAGGTATACTGGGAGCAGGAAGGGGTGAAACGGCAACTCGGTTGCAGTGCCCTTGAGATAGTGTTCTGATACAGGCGGATTAGCCACATCAATATGTGCCTCATTATGGGTTTAGCAGCTCTTTTGATGTTTGAGATTCTTTTGAGCTTTGCGATTTGTAACTTGCAACAAATGAGCGCGCCGAAGAAGCTGTTCTACGGCCCGCTCCACCGCTGAAAAGTCCGCTTCCCGCATTGGCGGGCGAGCGATCAAAACCACGTCCCGGCCGCCAGGTAAATGTTCTCTTTGCCGTCGAATCGCCTCTCGCATCAGCCGCTTGGCACGATTGCGGACGACGGCTTTGCCTACCCGCTGGCTGACCGAAAAGCCAAAGCGACTGTGATCCAGGCCGTTGGGTGCTACATTCAGCACCAGCATTTTGTTAGCCCAGAACTGTCCCTGGCGGCGGGCCCGTTGAAAATCGGCATTTTTCCAGAGACGATACCGTTTTCCCATTGTGCCAATTGTGCTCAAATCGTGTCTGGTGGTCTGAATACACTCACTCTGGCAGGCTGCCGGATTGAGGGTGATCGGGAGATAACCGTCAGAATGTTTACACTGCCAGCCGGGAACGGCCCTTGAGGCGGCGCCTCTTGAGCACCCTTTGCCCCCCTTTGGTGGACGCTCGCCGTCGAAAGCCGTGAACCCGTTTGCGACGGCGCACCTTGGGTTGATAGGTTCGTTTGGGCATGATAGTTCTCCTCCAAGGTTGGGATCGAATTTGAGAAGGGTGTTTTCACCGTGATGGTGTTCTGGTGAAAACGTACCCGGTTGACAACCGTCTAATTTTAGCAGAGAAGCGGCTTTTGAGCAAGTCACCGCTGGCGGGTAGCCTCGAACAGGATGACCCCGGCCGCTACGGCGGCATTGAGCGACTCTGCCTGGCCGGTCATGGGAATGCTGACTCGGCCACTGGTCAGTCTTTGTGCCTCAATACTGGCTCCCTCCGCTTCGCTGCCTATGATGAGCGCCGAAGGGGTTGACCAGTCTACCTCGTAATAGGGCGTGCCGCCACGAGACTCGGCCAGCCATACTCGCAATCCTTTTGTCGCTTGCTCAATCTCACGCCACGAGGCTGCGCGGAGACTCAGCCACAAGTGTGCACCCATGCCACCTCGCATAGCCTTGGGATTGTAGGCGTCCACAGTGCCCGGTGCCAGGAGCACGCCATCTACGCCAGCCGCTTCGGCCGTCCGCAATGCTGAACCCAGGTTGCCTGGATCTCGCAGTCGATCCAAAATCAGGAGCAGGGCTGGGCGTTCTGACAAGGGAGACGCTGGCTTGGGGAGCACGGCCAATACACTCTGAGGTGTGGTGGTCGTCGCCATGGTGCGCATCACCTTTTCGGAAACAATCATCGGCTGAACCGAATTATCCTTGGCTGAAGCCAATACGGCTCGCCCGCGTGCCGAGTCTTCCAGGCGCGGCGTGTAAAACATGAGAGCGGGAACGTTGCCCGCTCTCAGAGCTTCCTCGACCAACCGCAACCCTTCGACGATGAAACGTTGCGCTTGCTGTCTGCCCTTCCGACTATGGAGGCGCTTGACGCGCTTGACCTGAAGATTAGCCAGGCTGGTGATCATTGACCTTGTGGCACAAGATGGCATCTTGTACTGTGCCGGTTATGGTGCCTACTCGGCAATCGCGCCGTAGGCTATCTTTGTCAGGTGGGCAAAAGCGGTGCTGTCGTTGACGGCCATATCGGCCAGCATCTTGCGATCAATCTCGACGCCGGCCAGCTTGAGGCCGTGGATGAGACGACTGTAGCTCAAGCCGTGCTCTCGCGAGGCAGCGTTGATGCGGGCAATCCAGAGTCGTCGAAAGTCCCGCTTGCGGACTCGGCGGTCGCGATAGGCGTACCACCGGGATTTCATCAAGGCTTCATTGGCGCGGCGGAACAAAGCGTGCTTGGTTCCGCGCTGACCCTTTGTCGCTTTGAGGACCTTTTTGTGCCGATAACGGGCGTGCGGTCCTCCTTTTACTCTTGGCATGTTTCCTCTTTCCCCTTTCTCTCTATAGTTTCTCGCGGCCCCCGGAGGGAGAGGAATCCGGGTCACGGTACCCGGCCCCCCGCTGGCCAACATAGTCGCCGATGTGGAGTGCGATTATTTCTTTTTCCGCTTTAGATATGGCGCCAGGCGCGCCACCCGTTTTTTGCTTCCGATGTTGGTGACTTGGACCATTTCATCAAGTTGGCGGCGCACGCGCTTGCTCTTTCTGCGACGCAGATGGCTCTTTGGCCCTCGGGTGCGCATTAGTTTGCCTGTGCCGCTGTATTTGAATCGTTTGGCAGTGGCTTTGTGGGTTTTGATCTTGGGCATGATACAACCTCCTCAACGAATTGACAACGCACAAAACGGGGGACGCGTAGGCCCCCCGTCGCTTTCTTGCGAACAGTTCGCCCCAGTATTGCCGGAGTGACCTTGACTATGCTACAACGGACGACTATGCTCTAGGAAAAAGACAGCCTACACTTTGCTGATCGGTGCCAGGATAATGAGCATACTGCGACCTTCCATGTAGGCTTTTTTCTCTATGGTAGATACGTCCGTTAGTTCAACCGCCACCCGATCGAGTAGCCCAAGAGCGATTTCCGGGTAGTTGATCTCTCGCCCTCGAAAGCGGACGCGCACTTTGACCTTGTGCCCTGCTTCCAGGAACCGACGGGCGCCCCGCATCTTGAAGGCAACGTCGTGTTCACCGGTTTTGGGTCTCAGGCGAATCTCTTTTACCTCGGTTTTTGAGGCTTGCCGCGACTTTCGTTCTCTCTTAGCCTTGTCGTACAGGAACTTTCCATAATCCATAACGCGGCAGACCGGTGGCTCTGCCATTGGTGAGACTTCGACCAGATCAAGGCTCACTTCTCTGGCGTGGCGAAGGGCATCCTCTGTGGAGACAATGCCCAGGTGCTTTCCGTCCCTGTCAATCAGACGGACCTCAAGAGCTCTAACCCCATCGTTAATGCGGTTTCGAGCTTTGCTTGGCTCATAGGTGCGACTTCGTCTGGCGCTAATTCTCTCTCACCTCATCTCTTCATGGGTGCTGGCTGCCACCTGCTCAGCCTGGATGGTTCTTTGAAAGTGGCGCGTCGCACAATGTGTGACGATGCATAAATATAGCACAATTATGCTGGGAAGTCAAATGTTTATGTTTGTCATGGCTATGCTTTGTCAAAGACTTGCTGATGTGCCCATTGAATGTCTTCTTCATCAATGCGGGCGTAGGTGCGAGTGGTCTCTGGCGAGCGATGGCCGAGTGCGTCCTGGGTCACGGCCAGGTTGCCGGTGGCGCGTTGCAGCCGGGTGGCGAACCAGTGGCGGAAGGCGTGCGGCGTGATGTGGGCATCGAGCCGGCCGGCTTCCTGGCACAGGCGGCGCACCACTTTCTGGATGCTCCATGTGCTCAGGGGCAGCACCTTTTGACCTGCGTTGCGGGAGTGCCGGGCAAAGACCGGATAGTCGCCCAGGGCGCGACCGCCACCACCGTCGGCGCGGGCGGTGAGATAGGAGGTGAGGGCTTGCCAGGCTCGCTTGTTAAAGTAGATGTATCGCTCAGAGACGCCTTTGGTGCTCTCGGCGCGGACGCGCGCGCGCCGGCGGCCGTATTCCAAGTCGCCCCGACGTAGGTTGGCCAGCTCGCCCACGCGCGCGCCGGTGCTGCGCAGCGATTCCACCAGCGCGATGTCGCGCTGGCGGCGGAGTTCGCAACGGCGGGCTGCCGGCGTGTCTTCGGTGGCAGGGGGCACTCTGCGAGCGGCGGCAATGATGGCTTTGATGACCTCGTCGTCCACGTGGGGGGGGAGACGTCGCTTGACACGTCCATACTCGCTATATTCTTCCTGCAGACGCTCTAGACCTACGTAGCTGATGGGCGCATAGTCTCGCAACATCAGAAAGCGATAAAAACGGAGAACACCGGTCAGGTAGGTGCGTAGGGTGGTGGGTTTGACCTGGCGGTGTCCAAAACGCTCGTTCACCAGCCACGTCGCAAAGTCCGTGCCGTGCTTGACTGTCAGTTCTGTGACGACTTTATGGCGCGGCAGATCATGCGCCTCCAGGAAGATCTGAAAGTGATTGAGGGCGGTCTGATACGTACGCCGGGTACGCTCCTGCTTCTTGGAGCCGACGTCGTATAGGAATTCTTGCACAGCTTCAGCGATTGTCAGACTACTCATTTGCCATTCTCCAATCTCCAATCTCCAACCTCCAATCCCGATTATGCCATTTTCAGGCCATCTTGTCAAATCGCAGGGGCTCTTTGGGATTTTGCAAGGTGAGACTCTAAGGGTTTTGCCCAAGACTTTGTAAACAGCAATTTTTCGCCAGTGTAGATGCGCTTGTGTCGTATCTGCTCAATAAACTGGGGGAAGGGCACATAAGCGGATAAGCGGAGCAGGTTCAGCGCCGGCCGAGTAGGCCTGTACTGAAGAGTCTTCGATACGCTACGCTACTCAACCGGCGCTTGTCCTGAGCCACGCCGATGGGCTCGCTCCCCAAAATATTGAAGATACCTTGTGTCGGCGGGGCAAGTGAGGGACGAAAATTATGAGGCCCGGTCAAATCGGCTGGACAAATTGCTTGAAATGGTGTATCATTACCCTGTTTGCGGGATTGTAGCGGGCTGGCCCGAATTCGCTACCGTACACTCTTGTTGAACGTCTATGTCTTTATCACGAGTGCCTGCGTACAGTGTGAATGGATTTCACGAGTGCTTTTCGATGGATCCCAACGAAACTTGTGACGTTCGTGTTCAAAAGCTGTCCGGTAGTGAAGCTCAGACCTGATGGGAGATAGAATCAGAATGGATCGAACGGAACGGTTTCTGAAAGAATTGACCGAGACGCCCGGTGTGCCAGGTTACGAGAGCCAGGTGCGGGCTCTGATGCGCCGCTACCTGGAGCCGGTGGCGACGATTGAACAGGATCGCATAGGCAGCATCATTGGCAAGCGGGTAGGGCGGGCGGAAAGCCCGCGCGTGATGCTGGTTGGCCACATGGACGAAGTTGGCTTTATGGTGCGGTACGTCACTAAAGAGGGATTCGTCAAGTTCCAGCCGTTGGGCGGGTGGTGGGACCAGGTGTTGCTGGGCCAGCGAGTGACGATCAAGACCTCCAAGGGGGATGTGATCGGCCTCATTGGAGCCAAGCCACCACATCTGTTGTCCAAAGACGAGCGCGACAAGATAGTCGAAAAGAAAGACATGTACATTGACATCGGTGCCACTTTGTCGGAAGAGGTGGCAGAGGCTGGGGTGCGGGTGGGCGATCCCATCATTCCCGTCAGCGATTTCACTGTGCTGGCCAACTCCCAAACCTACATGGCTAAAGCCCTCGACAATCGAGTGGGTTGTGCGCTGGCGGTGCAGACCCTGGAGCGATTGGCCGTGGACCAGCACCCGAATGTTGTGTATGCCGTGGGCACTGTGATGGAAGAGGTCGGCCTGCGAGGCGCTAAAACCACGGTTCACGTCGTCAATCCCGATGTGGCCCTCATCCTGGAGGTAGACATCTGCGGCGACGTTCCGGGCATCAAGGAGGAAGAGTCAGCGATCAAGCTGGGTGCTGGTCCCACGATGCTGGTCTACGATGCGCGGATGATCCCCAACCTCAAGTTGCGCGACCTGGTCATCGCCACGGCGGAAGAGTTAGAGATTCCGTTGCAGTTTTCGGCCATGCCGGGGGGAGCGACTGACGGTGGCATGATCCACTTGCACAACGAGGGCGTGCCCACGGTGGTCATCGGTGTGCCCACACGTCACATTCACAGTCACTCGGCCATTATGCACCGGGATGATTATGACCGGGCCTTGGATCTGATCGTGACGCTGGTCAAGAAATTGGATGCAGCCACAGTAGAGGATCTGTCAGCCTGATTGAGCAAGGTTTATGGTGTTTGCTCGTGGTGGAGCATATTTCCTCCCTTGGGCAGGGACTGTTGTCCCCATAGAGCGAGCCTGTTTGCTCTGTTTTTTTTTCTGTGTTATACTATACTTGGTTGTTGGGATTCGAGTTCTTGAATAAGACCGGACTTGGGAGGCGTGAATGGCAGTCGAGGTATCGAACCTGGTAGACGAGATCGCGGCGGCGTTGCAAAAGCAGGTGGCCGCCTTTGAGCCAAAGGTCGAGGTGGCCGATGTGGGGACCGTCCTCGAGGTGGGGGACGGCGTTGCCCGCGTTTCTGGGCTGGTGGGGGTGATGGCCAACGAGCTGGTCGAGTTTCCCACTGGCGTCCTGGGTATTGCTTTTAACCTGGAGGTGGACAACGTTGGCGTCATCATCCTGGGCAGGTACACCGACATTGAGGAGGGGGATACGGTGCGCGGCACCGGCCGCATCGTGTCGGTGCCGGTGGGCGACGAGTTGGTCGGGCGCGTCGTCAATGCCGTGGGCCAGCCGATTGACGGCAAGGGCCCTATCCCCACCGACCGCTTCCGTCCCGTAGAGCGTATTGCCCCCGGCGTTGTGGTGCGTCAGCCAGTGAACACGCCCGTGCAGACCGGTATCAAGTCCATTGACGCCATGTTTCCCATCGGGCGCGGCCAGCGCGAGTTGATCATCGGCGATCGGCAGACCGGCAAGACAGCCCTGGCCATTGATACCATCATCAATCAAGGGGGCAAAGACCTCATCTGCATTTACGTGGCCATTGGCCAAAAGCTGGCCCAACTGGCCCAGGTGGTGGCCACGCTGGAGCGGCACGACGCCATGGCACACACCATCGTTGTGGTGGCTGCCGCCTCCGATCCTGCCGCAATGCAGTACATCGCTCCTTATGCCGGATGTGCCATCGGCGAGGAGTTCATGGAGCAGGGCAGAGACGCGCTCGTCGTTTATGATGACCTGACCAAGCACGCCTGGGCCTACCGGCAGGTCTCTCTCGTTCTGCGGCGCCCGCCTGGGCGCGAGGCTTATCCCGGCGATATTTTTTACCTTCACTCCCGACTCCTGGAGCGGTCGGCCAGGCTGGCTCTTGAGTATGGCGGCGGTTCCCTAACTGCGCTGCCCATCATTGAGACGCAACTGGGCGATATCACCACTTATGTGCCTACCAACGTCATCTCTATCACCGACGGTCAGCTATTCCTGGAAAGCGACTTGTTCTACGCCGGCATCCGCCCGGCGCTCAACGTGGGTATCTCGGTCTCTCGTGTGGGCGGCCACGCCCAGACCAGGGCCATGAGGCAGGTGGCTGGCAGGCTCAAGCTAGACATGGCCCAGTTCCAAGAGTTGGCCGCCTTTGCCCAGTTCGGCACCGAGTTGGATGCAGCCACCCGTGCCCAGTTGGACCGAGGCCAACGTGTCCAAGAGGTCCTCAAGCAGCCCCAGTACGAACCTGTGCCCCTGGGCAATCAGGTGATGGTCATTTACGCTGCCACCAACGGTTACCTGGACGACGTGCCGGTGCACGAGGTCAAGGCGTGGGAGAACGCTTTCCACCGCTGGGTGGATGCCAACCACCCAGAGATCGGATTGGCCATCGAGCGGGACAAGGAATTGACGGACGGGACAGAAGAGGCACTCAAGGTAGCCATTGACGAATTCAAGGCCTTGGGCGCGGTCTAGTGATGCCGATGGGAGGAGGGGGTGTGTCCCAGGAGTGGGATGCGGTAGATGTGAAACTGTACGAGCGTTACGTCCTGGCCCCGGCGCGGGAGGCGAGTGAGTCGCTGGTCTACCTGCTGCCCCTCGGTCGTGCAGCAACGACACAAATTGTGCGAGATAGAGATGCGAAATAGAACTAGGAGCAGGTGCATTGGCAACAGTTCGTGAGATTCGACGGCGCATCAAGAGCGTCAAGAACATTGCCCAGATCACGCGCGCTATGCAGGCCGTCGCGGCGTCCAGGATGCGGCGGGCGCAAGAGGCGGCGCTGGCCACGCGACCTTATGCGCAGCGAGCCTGGATGCTGTTGACCCACCTGGCCGCGCAGCGCGGGAAGACAGAAGAGATGCATCCCTTTTTACAGGTGCGCACGGTAAAGAGGGTTGCTCTGGTGTTGCTCACCAGCGACCGGGGACTGTGTGGCGCGTTCAACAGCAATATCATTCGCCAAGTCTTGGAATACATCAAAGCCCTGCCAGTGCCGGTGGACGTCGTGGCTGTGGGCCGCAAAGGACGGGATGCCATGCTGCGGCGAGGGCAGTCGCTGGTGGCCGAGTTCAGTGATTTGCCGGCGCGGCCTTTGTTGTTGGACGTGACCCCCTGCACCCGTATCGTGCTAGATGGTTTTCTCGACGGCACCTATGATGCCGTGTGGCTGGCTTACACCGACTTTATCAATACGCTCCGGCAGGAGCCGGTCGTCAAGCGTCTGCTGCCACTGACACCCACAGAGATGGAAAAGCAGGCCATGGCCGAGTACGTAGACGAAGCCGGGGCAATCGAAGTGCCAGAATACATCTATGAGCCCGATCCGCGGACGATCCTCGACACGGTGGTGCCGCGTTTTACTGAGCTGCAGGTCTACCAGGCCGTGCTGGAGAGCATTGCCAGCGAGCACAGCGCCCGCATGGTGGCCATGCGCAATGCCACCGAGAACGCCGATGCGTTGACCCAGGACCTGCAACTGACTTATAACAAGGCCCGGCAGCAGTCCATCACCAGCGAGATCATGGACATTGCCGGCGGCGCGGAGGCGCTGGTCCGGGCCCGCGCTGCAAGTTGAGAGTGACTTACTTGTCTGTTTGTGAGGAGGATTCTAAATGGCCAAAGGTACACGTGGTCGAGTGGTTCAGATTACGGGGCCGGTGGTGGACGTCGAGTTCCCTGTCGAAGAACTGCCCGAGATCTATCACGCACTGGAGATAGAGCGAGACGGTCAGCCCCCACTGATCCTGGAAGTGCAAACTCACCTGGGGGAGAACTGGGTGCGGACGGTGGCCATGGACACCACCGATGGCTTGCGGCGGGGTGTCCATGCGGTGGATACGGGTGCACCTATTGCTATGCCTGTGGGCGAGGCGACCCTGGGGCGGCTTTTCAACGTCGTGGGACAACCCATTGACGGCAAAGGGCCGGTGGAGGCAGACACCTATTATCCTATTCACCGCCCACCACCGCCTTTTGAGGAGCAAGTGACTACTCCCGAGTTCTTTGAGACGGGTCTCAAGGTCATTGACCTGGTGGCGCCTTTTACCAGAGGCGGAAAGACCGGCGTCTTTGGCGGCGCGGGCGTGGGCAAAACCGTCATCATCTATGAGCTGATTTACACCATTGCCGCGCAGCACGGGGGCGTGTCGGTCTTTGCCGGCGTGGGAGAGCGCTCTCGCGAGGGGAATGACCTGTGGATGGAACTCAGCAGTTTGGGCGTCGCAGATAATACGGCCATGGTCTTTGGACAGATGAACGAGCCCCCCGGCGTCCGCCTGCGGGTGGGACTCTCGGGCCTCTGCCTGGCCGAGTATTTCCGCGACCAGGGCCGCGACGTGTTGCTTTTTATTGACAACATCTATCGCTTCTCCATGGCTGGCATGGAAGTCTCGGCCCTGCTGGGACGCATGCCCAGTGCGGTGGGCTACCAGCCCACCCTGGGCACTGAGATGGGTGAGTTGCAGGAGCGAATCACTTCTACCAAGACGGGTTCCATCACCTCCATGCAGGCCGTTTACGTGCCCGCCGATGACTACTCAGACCCGGCACCCGTGACCGTGTTCGCTCACCTGGATGCCACCATTGCCCTGGAGCGTTCTCTCTCTGCGTTGGGCATCTACCCGGCCGTGGACCCGCTGGCCTCCACCTCCCGCATCCTCGACCCGAACATCGTCAGCGAAGATCACTACAACACCGCCCGCGATGTGCAGCGCGTGCTCCAGCGTTTCAGAGACCTCTCGGACGTCATTGCCATTTTGGGCGTCGAGGAGTTGAGTGAGGAAGACAGGCTGGTGGTGGTCCGCGCGCGCAAGATCCAGCGCTTTCTGTCGCAACCCATGTTCGTGGCAGAGGCCTTTACGGGTCGGTCGGGCGCCTATGTTTCTATCGAGGAGACCGTGCGCGGCTTCCGCGAGATCCTGGAAGGTAAGCACGATGACTTGCCAGAGCAGGCCTTCTATATGGTCGGTACTATTGATCAGGCAGTGGAGAAGGCCAAGACGTTGTAGGGGTGAGAGGATTGCTGGCAACCGAGTTGCCGGAACAGGTCGCTGCCTAGGAGTTGGGAATGGAAACCATTCGTTGCGAGATTGTCACCGTCGAGCGGCTGGTGTACGAAGACGATGTGGATAGCGTGACAGCACCGGCTGTGATGGGCGAGATTCAAGTCTTGCCGTACCACGCGCCGCTGATTACCGCTCTCTCGCCGGGAGAGTTGGTGGTAGAAAAGGCCGGGGAGGCCGAGCACTTTGCCATCGGCGGAGGCTACCTGGAGGTGCTGACCAATAAAGTCACCGTCATGGCCGACACGGCGGAATACTCTCACGAGATTGACGAGGCTCGCGCCCAGGTGGCCCGTGAGCGCGCCGAGCATTTGTTGCGCGAGCGCCCACCGACGGCAGAGGATTACGCCGCCATTGAAGGCTCGCTGCGCCGTTCTCTGGTGCGGCTCCAGGTGGCCCGTCGTAAGCGTCGCCGCCGGGGTGTGCCACACTGGGAAGGGACGAGGGACTAGGGACTGGGCTGGAGTGCATTTGCCGATCCCTGGGGGACCACG
>CAYVPU010000032.1:0-19560 GCA_964453885.1 uncultured Anaerolineae bacterium
ACCGCCAGCGGTCACGACTTTGATCCCACCTGGCCGGTTCTCAACCTCAAGTCAAACCAGCGAGAGGGTAAGGGTTCCGAAGACTACAAAGTGGTCTTTAACGATGATGGCGAGACCTACATACATCATCCCGGAAGTCTCCAAGAATTTAGGCGATTCGAGATTGGAAGCAAGTGGAAGATAGAAACCAATGTGTTGGGCGGGGTGACGTCCGTGGAACCGGCAGACTGACGTGACTCTGAACGCTGAAAGACACTGACATGGAAGATGTTCGCGCCTTTGCTCAGGCGGTCATGGACAACAAGGGTCTGGCTGCGCGTCCGCGCGACACTCGCGCGCAGGAGGCGTTCCCATAGATCCAGTCCAAACACACAGGAGGAATCACATGAACTGGCAAGATAGCTATCGCAAGATGTATTGGGAGATCCACGAGCAGGGAGAGGTCATAGCCCGACGCATGGATGGATTGGCGGCCGAGATCACGGCGGTGGTGAGCGAATTGGACGCCAGCCGCTTCACAAATGTCCAGCAGGTCGGTTGTGGTGACTCGCACTTTGTGGGATGGGCGACCAAGTTGGCCTTTCAAAGACTGGCAGGACTGCCGCTGACACCTGCCGAAGCCTACGAATTCACCGCCTACGACGCCGATGGCCTACCCGACACGGCGCTGGCGGTGGGCGTTTCGGTATCAGGCAAAGTGGGCAATACGATCGCCGCCATGGAGCGTGCCCGCGAGTGCGGAATGTTTACCCTGGCGATCACCAACACCCCAGCTAGTGCCATCACCCAGGCAGCGGAACAGGCCATCGTGACAGATGTACATTCCCCAGGCAGTGTACCGGTGCCGGGTACGCTCACTTACCTGGGTAGTCTTACCGCGCTCTATCTTTTGGCCATCGAGTTAGGTCAGGCGCGAGGCCATCTCCCGAGGCCGAAAGCTGATGAATATCGGGAGAGCCTCAAGCAGGCGCACCTTTCGCTGCGAGAAACTGCCCTGACCAACTTTCCTCTCGTCGAAGGATACGCCCAGCGTCACTTCTACGAATCACCGCTCATCTACTTTGTCGGCGGCGGGCCAAACTATGGCACGGCCCTCTTTGGGCGCGCCAAGTTGCTGGAAGCGGCCCCAGTGCCGTGCATGGCCCAGGAAGTGGAAGAGTGGGCACATTTGGAGTACTTTTTGACCGGCTACGAGACGCAGGTGATCTTGCTTGCTCCGGCCGGCCCTAGCCACACGCGGGTCCTGGATATGATGCGCACCATCAAGCGGGTGAATGGCCACGTCATCGCCGTGGCCGACCCAGCGGATGAAAAAGTAGCAGAACTGGCGCACGAGGTCTGGCCGGTGCCTCTGCAGGAGGAGATGTTTTCGCCCATCGTTTGTTCTGTTCCTCTGGACATCCTGGCCTACGGGGCGATGGTCACCCAGGGCAGCGTGCCCTTCCGTCTGGATAGCAACGGCAACTCGGGTGTCATCTATCGAGGCGACGTGTAGTTGGCAGATTAGTATAACAGCATATTGGTAGATTAGCAGATTAATAGGAGGAGGCAAGGTTATGAAACGAGTGATGAGTTTTGCGCTGGGGTTGTTCTTTGGCGCAACGGCTGGCGTGGCGCTGGTACTGTTGCTTACGCCGCAATCGGGCAGTGAGTTGCAACAGACGCTTCGCGAACGGCTGCAGGCCATCGTGGAAGAAGCTCGCCAGGCCGGAGCCACCCGGCGGGCAGAGATAGCGGCGCGATTCCCCATCACCGAGCAACGGCCCTAAAAGCCAGGAGCACCGATGTTAGCCGTCGCCCTCATAAAGCCACTCGTAAAATCGGTGCTCCTGAATCCAGATTGATGCTCTTGGCGGGCCACAATCCGGTGAGAGCATCTCTGTTCAAACAATTCCGCGCCTTCGCCAGACCTCGTAGAGGGCCACCGATCCGGCTACGGAGGCATTTAGCGAGGTGATGTGACCTTGCATTGGCAGCTGCAGGAGAAAATCACACTGCTGCCGCACCAATCGCCGCAGGCCCCGTCCTTCGCTGCCCACCACCAACGCCAATGGCATGTCCAGGTCCGCTTCGTAGAGCGAACGCGCTTCGGGCCGACCCTCCAGGCCCGCGATCCAGATGTCTTGCGTCTTGAGGTGTTCCATGCTCCGGGCCAGGTTCGTCACCCGGGCAATGAGCAGATGCTCCACAGCACCGGCCGAAGCGTTGACTGCGGCCGGCGTCACGCCCACAGACCGGCGAGAAGGCATGACCACACCATGCGCCCCGACGACCTCGGCCGTGCGCAGCAGCGATCCAAAATTCTGCGGGTCTTGCAGGCAATCCAGCAACAGGAGTAACGCTGGCTCCCCGGATGCTTGCACATGATCGAGGATGGCGTCCAAAGTCACACAAGAGTACTCTGACGCCTCAGCGACCAGCCCCTGGTGATGCCGGGTGCCGCTTGCTTTGTCCAGTTGATGGCGCTCGGTGCGCTGCCACGGAATCTGTCGCTGGCGGGCGATGGCCAGGATCTCTGCCACAGGCCCGCTCTGTTTGACCCCTTCAGCGATCCAGAGTTTATAGACCTTTCGCCGACCGGCCCGCAGTGTCTCTCGAATAGCGTTGCGGCCGTAGAGAAAGTCTCTCATCGGATTCTGCGCCAGGTGGTGCCCTCAGGTCCGTCTTCCAGGGCGATGTCCAATTCGGCCAGCCGGTGGCGGATGGCGTCGGCCTGCGCCCAGTCTCTGGCCTGGCGGGCTTCCTGCCGTATCTCAATGACCAACTGTATCAGGTCGGCCTCCAGGCCGGCGCCGGTTTGCTGAGGCAGCACGTCGGGCACCAGGCCCAGGATGTCGCCGCCGAGATCCCGGTAAAGGCTATCAATGGCCTGCAGGGAGGCCCGGCTGGGAGGCGCCCCCTCGTTCAGACGCCGGTTGACCTCGCGGGCCAGGTCGAACAGGATGCCCATGGCTTTGGGCGCATTAAAGTCGTCGTTCATCGCCTCCAGGAAACGGGCTTTGTAGTTCTGCAACAGAGCATCCACGTCAGGGTCAAGGTCGCCCTCCTCAGCAGACTCCAGTCGCTCCCGGACAGCGCGCACGGTTTCCAGGAGTCGCGCCAGTCCCTTGTTGGCGCCGTCCAGTGCTACGTCGCCAAAGTCGGTGGGAGAGCGATAGTGGCTGCTCAAGATAAAGAAGCGCAGGACCAGCGGATCATACTTGGCCAACGCCTGTTTGATGGTAGTAAAATTGCCCAACGATTTGCCCATCTTGACGCCGTCCACCGTGATCATGTTGTTGAGTAGCCAGTAACGAGCAAAGGGCTTGCCGGTGGCTGCCTCCGCCTGGGCTATCTCGCACTCGTTGTGGGGAAAGATGTTCTCCAGGCCACCGCCGTGGATGTCAAAGGTCTCGCCCAGATATTTGGTGGCCATGACCGAGCACTCGATGTGCCAGCCGGGATAGCCCCATCCCCACGGGCTGGGCCAACGCATGATGTGGCCCGGCTCCGCTTTTTTCCATAGGGCAAAGTCGGCGGGATGACGTTTGTCAGGGTTCACCTCGACGCGCGCTCCCTCTTGCAGCTCCTCCACCTTGCGTCCCGAGAGCTTGCCATATTCGGGGAACTTGGCAACCTCAAAGTAAACCGAGTTGTTCACCTCGTAGGCATAGCCCTTGTCCAGCAGCTCTTTGATCAACTCGATCTGCTCTGGCACGTGGCCACTGGGCCGAGGCGAGATGTCAGGCCGGATGACGCCCAGGGCGTCCATGTCCTCAAAGTAGCTACGCATGTAGGTCTCGACCAACTCCATCGGGTCGACGGCACGCTCGGCAGCCCGGCGGAGGATCTTGTCCTCGCCAGCATCGGCGTCGTCGGTCAGGTGGCCCACATCGGTGATGTTCTGCACATAGCGCAACTTATAGCCCAGGTAGCGCAGGTGGCGCACCACCACGTCAAAGGAGATGTAGACTTTGGCATGGCCGATATGCGCGTGATCGTAGACCGTCGGCCCGCAGACATACATCATCACCTGCCCCTCGCGCAGGGGGACAAACTCTTTTTTCTGCCGCGTCAGGTAGTTGTAGACTCGTAGAGTCATCTCAAAACATCCTCCACGTTGCCCTGTTCATCCAATGACTGACAGGCTCCCACCACAGCCGCCACAGCCACCGGCAAAGGCAAGTGATCGGTATTGATGAGCAAATCGTACAGCATCGGATCCAGCCAATTTGCACCGTGGTAACGCTGGAGGTAATCGGATCGGGCACGGTCGCTCGCTCGCAGCCGGGCCAATGCTTGCCGGCGATCTATTTCCTCCCGCTCCATCAGGACAGCCTCTCGCCGAGCAAACGAGGCAATGACCTGCACGTGCAGCACGCCGGGCACATCGCCTAGCACCATCTGACCGCCGCGCCCGACAACGACGACATCACCGGCGTGGGCCAAATTGCGGATGACCATGCCCACCATCCGCACGTACTCGCGCATAGAGACGCTCATAGGCCGATGCAGGGGGGAAAGGAAACCACCAAGCATGGCCGGAGAAACAGCGGCATCTTTGGAAGCGGGTTCCAGCGTCGTCGGAATAGCCGGCATCTCGCAGACGATGCTCAACATGCGCTCCACCAGGCTGCGCCGGCCCTCATAACCCAGTTCTTCCATGGCGACCCGGGGAACGCCGGCCTCAATGGCGGCCTGGTTGATAATGCCCTGATCTACCATCCGCAGCGCCAGAGCCTGCGCCACCCCGCGGGCGATGGCATTGCCGCCGCTGGCCAGTTGACGAGAAAGGGTCAAGATGGCCAAAATTCACCTCGTCAGGTCTTTCGGACGGGCAAAGATCATACGCCCGGCAGCGGTCTGCAGCACCTTTGTCACGATTACTCCAATCGTCTGTCCAATGCGTCGCCGCCCCTCCTCTATCACCACCATCGTTCCATCGTCCAGGTAACCGACGCCCTGACCTAATTCCTTGCCTTCTTGAAAAACCTTCACTTCCATATCTTCTCCAGGCAGGTAGATAGCGCGCACGGCATTGGCCAGCTCATTGAGATTGAGCACCATGACACCCTGCAATTCTGCAACACGGTTCAGGTTATAGTCATTGGTAACGATGGCACAGTGGAGCTGTTTGGCCAGCAAGACCAGCTTGTCATCCACCTCCCGTACGCCATCAATGTCCATATCGGTGATAAGGATAGGAACAGTTGAATCCTTTTGAAGCTTGTTGAGCATCTCCAGTCCCCGACGTCCCCGGTTACGTCGCAACGAGTCATGGGAGTCGGCGATGTGTTGCAGTTCGTTGAGCACGAACCGGGGCACTAACATAGCGCCCTGGATGAAATTCGTTCGGCTCACGTCAGCGATGCGGCCATCTATGATGACGCTGGTGTCCAACAGGACTTGGGTGCCTTCCACTCGATTGCCGCCATTTCTCCCGCCAAGGCGGCTGCCGATGACGTTGAAAATGTCTCGCTGACGCATGACCATGATGGCCACGCCCATGTAGCTAAACACAACCACACCACCAAAAGAGAGAAGTGCATCAATGGGCTCTGGCAACAAGGAAATGGGGATTGCCAAAAGCGCAGCGACAATGAGACCAATGACCAGGCCGATGATAGCAGCCACCAATTGCCGCGCTGGCATCTTGCGGATCTGTCGCCGCACAGCGAGGAATGGCCACGACGTAAGGTAAGGTGTGAGCAATAACCCCAATGCTGCTCCAGAGAGGCTCAAGACGAGGACATAGCGATAAGCCGGATCGCCGGTTCGCGAACCCAGGATCTCACCCACCCACCACCCCAGCGCGGCCAACACGACCATGCCTACCAGACGAAGGAAAAAGTCGGCGCTCATTGTTGAATACTCCCTTCTCTCTGACCGGTTGTTCTGCCCACATGTCCTCTCACCAGACTGGTCAGGGACAGAGCGCCGCACAACTCCCGCCTGTGTCTACCCTTGGGCGCGGTGCCGGTCTATGATTTCCTGGGTCTTGTACCGGAGACAGAACTTGCCAGACGCGAGTCAGTTCGTTGGAGCAGCGGTGACACTTTGCAGAGGCAAAAGAAGCATACCTTGAGGAGCACTCTCAGACATAGGAGCACAGAACCGGGAGCGAAAACCCTTGCCGTTAGACCCTTGCATCACAGCCTTTGACCAATGCAATAAATGGGAAATGATAAAAAGTGCGTCAATTCGCTTAGTCACAGCAGTGCACCAATGCCCTAGCCCTCAAACTCCTCGGCGGATGGAACCTGCCTCCCTCACCGAATCTGGATCGGTACCTGACACGGAAGACGAATGCGGCGGATATAACGTTGGGATGGAAACAACTGGTAGAAAATAGAACGAACCAATCAAAAACGACAATGAAAATAAAATGAGAAAAAAGATGGGTCCACCAGGATTCGAACCTGGGACCAACCGGTTATGAGCCGGTCGCTCTGCCGCTGAGCTATGGACCCAACGTACACAAAAGACGTAACTACCACGCCGGGTCTGTGCCCCGGCGGTCTTGAATATTCGGTCTCCTGGCTGGTATTTTATTTTTCTGCCCAGCCTGGTCGGGGGTCACAGACCCAATGGCACTAACTTTTCGCTCGAAGCTGGTCCATGACCAGCGTTTTAGCCCCAAAATCGCCGGTCACGGACCCGGCTAGAGCAAAAGCTAGCAGCATTGGGTCAAAGACCCCCGACGAGCGTGGGGGTGAGTAGTTGCCAAAAGACAAACAAGAGCGGGAGACGGGATTCGAACCCGTGACCAACGACTTGGAAGGCCGATGCGCTACCAATTGCGCCACTCCCGCGAGGGCTGGTCGGGGCGGGCGGACTTGAACCGCCGGCCTCGCGGTCCCAAACCGCGCGCTCTAACCTGACTGAGCTACGCCCCGACAGTGATACAAGTATAGCACAGATCTTTCACAGGAGCAAGAGCAGCTTGCTGGTCACTTGGCCTTAATCAGCCTGCCGGCCAGCATACCGCCGATCACTGCCATGTCCTCGATGGGCAGGTAGTGAGAGGCCGCGCCATCAAAAAGGACATTGGCCGACGCGCCGAACTCTTCGTCGGCCAGGTAAAGCACCACTGCCAGCCAAAGCTTGGGGAGAATGCGGAACAGGTACGACGCATCGCCAAAGGAGAGTGACTCGCCGCCCAACGCCCTCGTCGCACGGTGAAACCCCTCGGCGTCATGGCCGAACGCCTGCTGCAGGCGCTCGTTGGCCCGCCCTTGAAAGGCAGGCGCGTAGCCCATCCCCCCGGGCAACTCGCGGAAGGCGACCCAATGGTTGGCCATCGGGACACCGTCGGCAGTGACAAGGTAATGCAGAGTTAGAATCTGTTCAGCTATCGGCGGCGATTCTCCGCTCTCCCCTCTGGTCACGGTTCCATCCGGGAAGGCTACGACGAATTGCTGTCCCCAGAATGGTACATCGAACTCGCCAGTTTCATCCGTCAGCTGGCGATAGACAACGCTGGCACGGGCGGCCACCAGATGTGGAGCCCGGCGGGCCAGGTCTTGCTGGGCCTTCTGCAAGGCTCGAGCATAAGTCTCTTCGGGCGTGCGGGGTTTGAACTGATCTGATATCATTGGGCCTCCTTTTCCATGGTACGGTAATTATAGCTCAGGTTGGCTTGAGGTCAAGTACGGCTGGGATTTGCGAATACGACGAAAGGGTGATACAATGGAACTGTCACAACCACCCCACAGTCAAAAGTGCAACAGGAGGAGTCTGTGAAGACACGAGCCCACACCCGACTGCTGGCCGAACTTGCGGCAGCGTACACCCGACACGCACCACGGTCGGCAGCCTTGAACAAACGAGCCAAACAACATCTGATGGACGGCGGCAGCCACGCTCTGCGGCTCATCGAGCCCTTCCCGCCACGCATTGTCGCTGCCAAAGGAGCCTGGGTCAAAGACGAGGATGGCCATGACATCCTGGACTTTTGGCAAGGACACTATGCCAACATTTTGGGTCACAACTCAGACGTCATCACTTCGGCGCTGGCCCGCGCCTTCGAGACGGGCTTTGGCTTGCAGACTGGCTTCACCGACCGGCTGCAAGCAGAGACGGCCGAGGTTCTCTGCCAGCAAACCGGTGCGGAGAGGGCACGCTTTACCACCAGCGGTACCCTGGCGACCATGTACGCTATTCTGCTATCCCGTGCCTTTACCGGACGCGATTTGGTGATAAAAGTCGGTGGCGGCTGGCACGGCGCGCAGCCTTGGGGGCTCAAAGGTATCAGCTTTTACGCCGACGACGACAATGGCTTCAAGCGGGTCGAGACCCATGGTCTCCCTCCCGCCCTGACCGATGAGGTAGTCATCACTCGTTTCAATGACCCGGATATGCTGCGCGATCACTTTCGGCAATACGGCAGTCAGCTCGCCTGTTTCATCGTCGAGCCGTTCGTCGGTGCTGGCGGTTTTACACCGGCCAAGCGTGAATACTTGCAAACCGCCCGCCAGTTGACCCAGCAGTACGATGCAGTGCTCATCTTTGACGAGGTGATCTCGGGCTTCCGCTTCCGCGCTGGCGACCTCGGCGCGCTGTATGGCGTGCAGCCCGACCTGGCTACCTTTGGCAAGGTCATGGGCGGCGGCATGCCCGTGGCGGCTGTGGCCGGACGGGCGAACATAATGGACCTGGCCGGACGCGATGGCGGCTACAAGGTAAGATTCTCCGGCGGCACCTATTCTGCACACCCTGGCTCGCTACTGGCCGCCAAGACCCTCATGACCTACATGGTCGCCCACGAGCCAGAAATCTACCCCCGCCTGGCCGACCTGGGTCAAAAGACCCGCCGCACGGCGGAAGCGGCCTTTGCCCAGGAAGGCATTTGCGCCCGCTGTACCGGCTATGGCAATGAATCACTGCCTGGCAGTTCGCTGACTATGCTCCACTTTCCTTACAAAGATGACTGCCCACTTGACGGTCCTGAGGACGTGCGCGACCCGGCCGTGTGCGATGTCACCCTGAGCAATAAGGCACTGCAACTGGCCTTGCTGTTGGAAAATGTGTTCGTCGTCCACGGCCTGGGCTCGGTCAGCATTGCTCACACGGAGGATGACATTGCCCTGCTGGGGGAGGCCTGCCGCCGGGTGGCACGCCGATTCAGAGCACACTTGGATTGAGAATTTGATGGGCTACTACCAGTCTCCCGAGTACCTGCAAAAAGCCATTGATAGGATACTGGGCAGGTAGGCAGTCAAAGCCCGTGAATTCGTCAATCGGCTGTCTTGCGCCAGGGGGGTAGCCATAGTATAATAGAGCCCAAGCGGGAGAGGTGCCAGAGTGGACGATCGGGGCGGTCTCGAAAACCGTTGTAGGTGCAAGCCTACCGTGGGTTCGAATCCCACCCTCTCCGCCAGAGCACAAAGAGGGCTGTTTCCCAGCCCTCTTTTTTTCTCCCACGGTCTCCCGTTTCGCCAAGAGGGCGACGTTATGGCCTTTTCTCCCATTGGGCAATCAACGCCAGCAATTCGGTCAAAGCGCTGATGCGCCCGTCCGGCTCAACGCCATCAGAACTGAACTCACCAGTCGTGATGTGGACGCCTTTCATCCCCACGCCCTGCGCGCCAGCGATGTCATGGGGCAAAGAGTCACCGACAAAGACTGCCTCATTGGGAGCTACCTCTAACGCCGTCAACGATTGGCAAAAGATTTCCGCGTGCGGCTTCCAGACGCCTACGTCGGCGGAAAAGAGGGTGTGGTAAAAGTATCCAGCCAAACCGTGTCGTTCCAGGTCTGCCAGGTGGTAGCGGCCGGGCCACATGGTGTTGGAGATGAGACCGATCTTTCGACCCTGTGCGCACAAGGCTTGTAGCGTCTCCCCGGCCCCTGGCAGCGCCCATGCCTGGGCACTGAGCGGCGTTATATAGTCGTGCGCCACTGCCTCTGTCTCCTCGGACGAGAGAACGATGCCATACTCCGCGCAGACGTCGCGCATCACATCAGCCAGGTGCAAGTTGCCACCTTCCTCAGTGACCTGTCGCCAGCGCCTCTGCACTTGTTCCACGACGCTGGTCTCGAACGTTTCGCGGACAGGCAATCCATGGCCCTTCCTAACCAGGTGAGCAAAGGCGGATCCCGCGCCGGCCCGCTCGAATTGTAACCAGTCCGTACTACCAGGCAGCTTGTATTCCAACAGCGTGCCACCCAGATCAAAAATAACGGCTCGAATCATGTTTTTTCCCTCCAAAAGATGACGCTGATTTTAGCACAGGTTGCCAGTTCGCGCCAGCAAAGCTTGATCGGGACAGGTCTGTGAACTATGCCTCGTCCTCTTGCTTCCTATGGCGTTGTGAGATATAATGCCCCCGAAAGGACTAGCCATGCGCATCGTGATGATCGGGCCATTTGGCCTGCGACCCAAAGGGACGATGAGTGTGCGGGCGCTGCCCCTGGCCAAGGCGCTGGCCGCGCGCGGCCACCAGGTGACGCTGCTGCTGCCGCCGTGGAGTTGGCCTGAGCACAGCGGGCAAAAGTGGACCGAGGACGGCGTGGCGGTAGAGAATGTCACACTGCCGCCGGGCATCCCGCTGCTGTGGTATCTGCTCCTCGCCGGGCAACTGGTGCGCCGGGCGCTGGCCCTACGCCCCGACGCGATCCACTGCTTCAAGCCCAAAGCCTACGCTGGCCTGGCCGCCTGGGCGCTGTGGTGGCTCCGGCGACTGGGGCTGACTGGCGCGCGGCTGGTCGTGGACAGTGACGACTGGGAGGGCTCTGGCGGCTGGAACGACCTGGAGCCGTACTCGTGGACGCAAAAGCGGTTCTTTGCCTGGCAGGAACAATGGGGTTTGTGCCACAACGACACGTTGACGGTAGCCAGCCGGACGTTGCAGAGCATCGCCTGGAGCCTGGGTGTGCCGCCAGAGCGGGTGCGGTATGTGCCCAACGGGGTTCAGGGTTCCAGGTTAGAAGGTTCAAGGTTTCGCCGTGGTGATGGAAAGACAGTGATATTGTATACGCGGTTCTTTGAATTTGGGTTGGAGCGGGTGGTGGCGGTCTTTCGGCGGGTGAGAGAGGCGAGGCCAGGGGTGCGCTTTTTGATCGTGGGCAAAGGCTTGTTCGGTGAGGAGCGGCAGTTTTTGGAATTGTGCCAGGTGGCTGAGGTGGCAGAGGCGGTCGAATACGCCGGCTGGGGCGAAGCCGAGGCGCTGCCGGACTACTTTGCGCAGGCCGACGTGGCGGTTTACCCTTTCGACGACACGCTAATCAACCGGAGCAAGTGCGCCGTCAAGCTGCTGGACCTGATGGCCGCCGGCGTGCCTGTCGTTGCCGAAGCCGTGGGGCAGAACGCCGTGACCATCGAGCATGGCGTCTCCGGGCTGCTGGTGCCGCCGGGCGATGAGGCAGTCTTTGCGGCGGCGGTGACCCGCCTGCTGGACGATCCTGACCTGCGCGAGCGGCTGAGTCACGGCGCGCGGCGTCGCGTCCGGGAGCACTTTACGTGGGAGAGCTTGGCAGTGCAGGTCGAGCGTGCTTACACAAGAGGCCAGGAAAGCCAAGTTGAGCCCAACCATTGAAGCCTCGTTAAAGCGACTTTGCCGATGGCCGCTGATCTACTACTGGCTGCCCCTGATCGCCTGGATGGGGCTCATCTTTTGGCTATCATCGCAACCGCAGCCCTTTGATCTGCCAGAATCGTGGCAGAGATCGTTGGTGGGCATCGGTGGTCATGTACTTGGCTACGTCGGACTGAGCCTGCTCTGGTGGCGGACACTGGCAGCGCGTCCATTGGCTGCAGCACGATGGACGCTGGTGCTGGCCTTTCTTCTGACGATGCTGTACGCCGTATCCGACGAGTATCACCAGATGTTTGTGCCGGGACGAAGCGGCAACCTGGTAGACATACTCACTGACGCGGCAGGGGCCGCTCTGGGCTTGTGGCTGGTGTACCGCTGGCAAAAAAGGCGCCGCAGGAAATTGGAAGGAGAAAAACAATGCGCAGGGTGTTGAGTCTAGGAATAGCACTTGTACTATGTCTGGCAATGGCGACGCCGGTCTTGGCCCAGGGGTCCGTTACGCACGTCGTGCAGCGGGGCGAGAACCTGTATCGCATCGCGCTGCGCCATGGTGTGACGGTGGGTGCGCTGGCAGCAGCCAATAACTTGAGCAACCCCAGGCTCATCTACGTCGGGCAGCGGCTGGTCATCCCCACCGCTAGCGGCCCCACCAGGCCGACGGCGTCCCGCACGAGCCTGCACGTTGTACAGCGGGGCGAGAACCTGTTCCGCATCGCACTGCACTACGGCGTCACGGTGAACGCGCTGGCAGCCGCCAACGGCATCGTCAACACCAACCGAATCTACGTTGGCCAGCGGCTGGTGATCCCAGGCCGGGCGGCTTTGCCCTCGGCGCCAGCCACGCCTGCGCCATCGGCCCGGATTTATACCGTGCGGCGCGGCGATACGCTCTCGGCCATCGCACTGCGGTACGGCGTGTCGGTATGGGCGATGGTGCAGGCTAACGGCATCCGAAACCCCTCGCTCATCTACGCCGGGCAGGTGCTGCGCATCCCTCGCGGTGCGAGTCCTGCCCCGCCTACTTCACCTGCGCCCCCATCTACCGGTAATCCCCGTGGCCGCTGGATCGACATAGATCTCAGCGCGCAGCGAATCACTGCCTACCAGGGGAGCACGCCCGTGCGCAGCACGCTCGTCTCAACCGGTCTACCGCGCACACCAACCCCAACGGGCCAGTACCGTATCTACGTCAAGTACGCCTCCGCCAGCATGTCTGGCTCTGGCTACTCCCTGGCCAACGTGCCTTACGTCATGTACTTTTACCGGGGCTACAGCCTCCACGGCACTTATTGGCACAGCAACTTTGGCCATCCGATGAGCCACGGCTGTGTCAACCTGCCCACGTCCGAGGCGAGGTGGCTCTACAGTTGGGCCTCGGTGGGCACGCTGGTCAAGATCCACTACTGACACATGCCCATTTGACAACAATACCTTAGTATGTTATACTTTAGGTCAATCCCCAAGTTTATGAGGCATTGACGGTAAGAGTGAATGTTACCACCTCCCGGAAAGGAGATGAATATGTCCGAGAAAACGTTTAGAAAGGCGGGTTGGCTGTTGTCTTTGACGATCTTGTTCACCAGCCTGCTAGTGATGGGTGGATGCGCCGAAAAGCTCACCGCCGAAGACATTGTGGCTAAAATGCAAGAGGTGGTGAGCAGCACGAATGATGCCCACGCCGTGGTGGAGGTGACGGTCAATGTGCAGGGTGAGTCGCTGCAGATGGTCGTCGAGGTGTGGGGCAAGTTACCCAACAAGGTTCGCGCCGAGGTGCTGGAGACGAATCGAGACGAGTTTGTCGGGGCCGTGACTGTCACCGATGGCCAGGCGGCCTGGTTCTACAGTCCGGCGGAGAACAAGGCCGTCGTCACCGACGTCAGCGACTTGTCTGCCGACGTGCAGACGATCATCCAGGACATGGAAGGCGTGATCCAACAGGTATTGGACAACGGCGAGGTCGAACTGCTGGGCGAGGAGGAGATCGCTGGGGCCAAGACCTACAAGTTGAGCCTGGAAGAGCAGGAGAAGCGACTGCCCCTCGAAGGCACAGCCACGCTGTGGGTAGACAAGAAACAATGGATCGTTCTCAAGGCCCATTTCATCGCGCCCAACGTCGGCGAGGGGACGATGCAGGTGCGCTCCTTCGAGCTGAACCCCGGCCTGGACGACGAGATTTTCACCTTCGAGGTGCCAGAGGGCGCAGAGGTAGTCAACGCCGGGGACGAAAAAGAGCAACACATGACGCTGGACGAGGCCGAGGCGCAGGCCAGCTTCGACCTGCTCACGCCCGACTATCTGCCCGACGGGGCCACGCTGGTGGATGTGATAAAGGTCAAAGGTGCTTTCGTCCTACTCTACGACCTGGAAGGTGCGAACTTGACGGTAGCCCAATCGCAGGGGGAACTAGCTGAGGGGCTGCCGGGGATAGGAAAGGCGGTGACAGTGCGCGGCGCTCAGGCCACTCTCGTCACCAATGAGGCCATCGGCGCCAGCTTTGTTGCCTGGCAGGAGAACGGAATCAATTTCGCCATCGCCGGGCGCATTGGCGGGGAAGAGTCCATCAAGATCGCTGAATCGTTGCATTGAGTACAACCCCAGGACATGAAACGTAAAGCATGAAACGTAACCATCACGTTTTACGTTTTACGTTTTTCTACTGTAAGGAGAGCCAAATGTCTTCCGTCCGGCAGCAGATGCGCAAGGGAACCACCACCGTCGTCATCCTCAAGCTCCTGGTGGACATGGGCGAGCCGATGTACGGCTACCGGATCATCCGCCATCTGGAAGAGCGGAGTGATGGCTATTTTAAGTTCAAGGAAGGGCTGATCTACCCCCGGTTGCACCAGATGCAGCGTGAGGGTCTGTTGCGCAGCGAGTGGCAGGGCGAACCAGGCACTCGCCGTCGCAAGCTATACACCGTCACCGAAGCGGGCCACCGCCGCCTGAAGGAGGAATTGGCCCAGTGGCGCAGCTTTAGTACGACCCTCAACCGGATGCTGGACACCGCTCCGGAGCCGGCCTCATGAGTGACGTCGAAGACCTTTTGCGGCAGATCCAGGCCGAGTTGGATCTGGATAAAGAGACAGAACAAGAGGTGCTGGCCGAGATGCGCACCCACCTGGAGGAGGTCGTTGCCGAGGCAATTGCCGCTGGCATGAGTCGGGAGGAGGCTCTGACCCAGGCAGCGGTGCGCTTTGGAGTAGGTGAAAAAGTGGGCCAGGCGTTGCAGGCGACGCACGCCGGTTGGGCCACCGCCGACGCCGTCTTTGCCGCCGGGCTGCCGGTGCTGCTGGCGCTGGTGTTGCGCTGGCTCGTCTTTGCCCCCGACGGCACGGCTACCGGCTGGCAGCAGGTGCTCGTCCGACCGGCTTTCTGGGCCGTGGCCCTGGCGGCGCTGCTGGTGCCATTGCTCAAGTTCGATCGCTGGCGTTACGCCCTGGCCTCGTGGGGTTTCTTTTGGATCATGACCATCATCTTTGCCTTGGAGCCAGCTTTGCGTTGGTGAAGGAGAAAGACCTATTCCTCCGCCCAGCAGACTTTTGACGATTACCGGGCCTGCATCACCGCCCGCGATGTCATGTTCGACCAAGAGGGACAGAAAGCCTGCCTGATGGAGGTAGATCCAACTCTGGCAAACTTGCTGGGGCAATGATGACGACGAACTTAACTTGGAGGTATAACCCACAATGAACGATCTAGCCATTATCGAAACCATTCTGCGCGACCGGCGAAGGTTTTTCACCGACATCCGGGAAGGGATCGGCTTGCCGGAAAAGATGCGCGCCATGCTCATCTCTAGCATTGCGTTCCTGATGCTGTATGGAGCGGTGTTGGGCTCGACACACAGCCTACGACAGACACTAAGTGCGGCGGTCAAGTTGCCGGCGCTTTTTCTAATGACGCTGGTGGTCTGCCTGCCCACGCTCTACTTTTTCAACGTCCTCTTTGGCTCCAAACAGAGCCTCTCGCAGAACTTTTGCCTCATCCTGACGGCCATAACGGTGACGGGGGTGTTGCTGCTCAGTTTCGCGCCCATCGTGCTGTTCTTTGTGCTGGCAACGAGCCATTACCAGTTCTTCAAGCTGCTGAACGTGGCCGTCTTTGCCATCACTGGCGGCATCGGCATGACCTTTCTGAACCAGGGAATGAGGGTTGTCTCGGCCGGGGGCAAGGAAGGGGCCAGGGCACGGGGGTGCGTCATGCAGTTCTGGATCGTCATCTATGCCTTTGTGGGCAGCCAGATGGCCTGGACGCTGCGGCCTTTTATCGGTGCGCCCAGCATGGAGTTTGAGCTTTTCCGCCAGCTGGGCGGCAATTTCTATGCCAACATCTTTGCCAGCATTGGCGAGATCCTTGGCTTCTTTACGGTAATGTAGGGGAGGTGCCAGATGAGCCAAACAAAACCCGAAACGCCCTCCCGTGTTGAGCAAATCCTCGATCTGTTACTCGATGCGTTGCTGGAACGCCAAAGGACCCGCCACGTAGGGGCTGGTCTCGTGCCTGCCGTCGAACCACCACCGCCGGAGCCAGAACCGGAGCCGCTTATTGCAATCGAGGAAATCAGACCCAGCCAGCCCGATGAACTCCTGTCACCGCCGGAGCCAGAACTGGAACCGCCCGTCGAAGAGGTTGAAGCGGAAATCGAGCCCGGCCAGATCGACGAACCTCTGCCGCCGCCGGCCCCGCTGCCCACCGGACAGATGGGCAAGATGCTGTTCCGGCTGGCGATCGGCTTGCTGATCCTCATCGTGCTGGTGAACGTGCCCATCAACCGGCACAATGTCAGCCTGGCCAGAATAATGCCCGACAGCGCGGCGCTCATCATCCGCGATGGCCTGCTCCTAAAGGGCCAGGATAGTGACGAAATCTATGTGCTCCAAGACGACAAGCTGAGCTGGATCAGCAGCCTGGAGGCTTTTGAACACCGCCACTATCGCTGGCGAGACGTGCACATCGTCGAAGAGAGCTTCCTGGACAAGTTTGAGAAGGGCCGGCCGGTACACATACTGTTGAAATGTAACAGCAGCCCCCATATTTATCGTATCGAGCGGGAGCAAAAGCGGTGGATCAAAGACATCCTCACCTTTGAGGCCGAGGGCCACTTTTGGGAGGATGTCAAGTTTGTCTCTTGCCAGTACCTGCGCAACATACCCGACGGTCTGCCTATCCCGCCTGATGCAGGGCCGCCACCGCAGCCATAGAGCTGGAAGATTAGAAGATGGAAGTCTGGAAAGCCAATGCTCTGAGCAAACCAATTTTCCATCCTTCCATCTCGCCAGAGAGCCAGACATGAATGTAACTGCCATCCGTCTCACCAACCTGCACCGCCGCTACGAGATGGGCGACACCCACGTGGACGCCCTGCGCGGCGTTAATCTGACCATCGCGCCGGGCGAATTCGTCGCCCTGGTGGGGCCATCGGGCTCTGGCAAATCCACGGTGCTCAACCTGCTCGGCGGCCTCGACCGGCCCACCGAGGGCAAAATATGGGTGGACGGCGTAGAGTTGACCGCCCAGGACGAGCGCGGCCTGACGGCCCACCGCCGCCACCGGGTCGGCTTTGTCTTCCAGAGCTTTAACCTGTTGCCCCGGCTGACGGCGCTGGAGAACGTGGCGCTGCCGCTCATGTTCGGCCGAGTGCCCGGACGGGAGCGGCTGACCCGGGCGCGAGCGCTGCTGGAACAGGTGGGACTGGCCGACCGGCTGAACCACCGGCCCACCCAGCTGAGCGGCGGCGAGCAACAGCGGGTGGCCATCGCCCGGTCGCTGGTGGCCGAGACGGCCCTACTCCTGGCCGACGAGCCCACCGGCAACCTGGACACGACCACTGGCGGCGACATCATGACCTTGCTCAAAGCATTGAACGTCGAGCGCGGCCTGACGCTGCTGGTCGTAACCCACGACCCCGAAGTGGCCGCCTTTGCCGACCGGGTCGTCCGCCTGCGGGACGGCCGGGTGGTGGAGGGAGGCACATGATCCTTCGACCCTTCGACGGAGTTTATCCTGAGCATAGCCAAAGGGCGCAGGGCAGGCCGGGCTCAGGACTGGCGTTCCGTGACCTGCTCAAGACCTCCTTTGGCAACCTGGGGCGGCACAAAGTGCGCACCATCCTCAGTTCGGTGGGTGTGACGGTGGGCATCGTCACCATCGTGACCATGGTCTCGCTGGGCATCGGCGTGCGGCAAGAGATGCTGAGCAACTTTGATGCCCTGGGCCTGGAGACGTTGCGCGTCTTTCCGGTGACGGAGGAGCGCACCGCCTTTGATCCATTCGGCGAACCACCGCGCAAGGTGCTGCTGACCGAGGAGTTGGTGGACGATCTGCGCGCTCGCGACGACGTTCTGGAGGTGCAGCCCAGCCTACGTCTGCCCTACGCCATGAACGTCGGTCTAGAGATGGACGGCCAGATGGTCATCGTGCGACCGTGGCAGCAGGCGAGCGGCTCCGCCGATCCATTCGTTCTTGAGCCCGTGTTCGTGGCCGGGGAAGAACCTCCGCGCGATGCGGCCGGCGTCATCGCCGTCAACACCCACACGCTGAAAGAGTTGGATATCACCGAGCCCGATTACGAGAGGTTGATCGGCCAGGAAGTCATTATTGTCCTCCGCGCGCCGCGCGGCGACAGCTTTCGCCGGCCGCTCAAGCTGGCGGGGGTCTTTGACACACACTACGGCCCCAACGACTATGCCCTCGTGGTACTGGGTCTGCCCGCCCGCCTGGAGATGCTGGCCTGGTGGTACAATAGCTCCGATTACCTGGCCCGCCGGGGCTACGACTTGCTCCTCATCCGCGCGACTTCCCTCAACGACGCCACGCAGATCCTCGACTTGCTGGAGGCGCGAGGCTTCCGCGTGCAGTCAGTCAAGATGATGCTGGATATGGTGAACCGGGCCATGATCGTGATAGAGACGATGCTGGGCTCGGTGGGCGGGCTGGCGCTGTTCGTGGCCAGCATCGGCATCGCCAACACGATGGTCATGGTCGTGTACGAGCGCACCCACGAGATCGGCGTCCTCAAGGCGGTGGGCGCTTCGCCGGGCGACATCCGCGCACTGTTCGTCGTCGAGTCGGCCTTGATCGGGCTGATAGGCGGCGTCGTGGGCACGGTCGCCGGTTGGCTGCTAGGCAAGGGCCTGGACCGGCTCATCCGGGCCATCATGGAATGGCAAGAGATTCAGGTACAGGCAACGTTCTTTGTCGTCACCGGCGGGTTGGTAGCAGCGGCGTTGGGTTTTGCCACGCTGGTTGGCCTGCTGGCCGGTCTCTACCCCGCCGCCCGCGCCGCCCGCCTCGACCCCCTGGACGCCCTGCGGCACGAATAGACTGGTAGATTGGGAAACTGGTGAGCCTAATCTACCAATCTAATGCCCGATGATCCCCCAACTTTGTCCCAGGCCGACTATGGCAGCTTCTCCAGGGCGGCGTCGTCCCAGTAGGAGGTGTTGTGCAGCCACGCCTGTGCCGGTTCCGACAGCACAAAGACTGTGACGGTCGGCGCGGCAACGGTGGCCGTGACACTCATTTGCGCCCACGTGTCCAGTGGATTCATTGTCGGTACAGACCAGATGACGTTGGTAGAGGTGAAGACTGTCCCGCCAGTGGGGTCTATGCCAACCCGCATCCGCATGTCGCCGGTGGGATCGGAAATGGGTTCTTCCTTATCAGTGGTGTAGCCCCAGCCCCAGGCAGAAAAACGAAAGGTGCGGCCAGTCGTGCAACCAGTCAACTGTTGGTAGAGGCCCGCTTTGTAGAAACGACGGTAGGTGCCATACTGCTGGGACTTTTCTGCCCCATGAACCGGGTCTGGTGAAACGGCATAGTTGTACTCCGGGTCGGCCAGAGAGCCTTCCACGTGCTCCCACATCGGTATCCAATTCGGCGCAACTAGTTTGTTGCTGTAGTGGTCAGGGTCGTAGAGGGTATACGTCCCCTCAAAGCCGCCGTTCAAAAGGGTACACGGCGGCACATAGTTGCGGGCGATGAGAGGTAGATAGCCATGATGCCACGGGCCGGAAGTCAGGACGGCATCATCCCACAGGACGTA
>CAYVPU010000033.1:0-19271 GCA_964453885.1 uncultured Anaerolineae bacterium
TCCTGCAACGGGAGAAGGCACGAGGGCGCACGGTGATCATGGCCACCCACGACGTGGAACTCGTCGCCGCCTGCGCCGATCGAGTTGTTCTACTGGGCGACGGACGGGTGGTGGTGGACGGCCCGACCCGCGAAGTGATGACCGACTCGCTGGTCTTTGCCTCGCAGGTGAATAAATTGTTCCGGGATGCGCGTTTTTTAACTGTGGAGGATGTGCTAGGGACGGCAACCGCTTGCTCATGCTGGGATTCCAATGCTCAATAACTCAGCCATGACCAACTTGCCTGACTGAGGAACCGCCTACTGGTTCTCCAAGAGCACCTCAATGTGCAACTGAATCGCCTCACGCATGTTGCGACGGGTTTCTTTGTATGAAACGTCTCCTAAACGCCCTCATCCTCGGCGCGGCCAGCCTCATCGGTGTGGCCTCGTTTCTATACCCCTTCTATCAACCACCAGCGCAAAGCGCGGCCGGAGCGATGTCGCACAGCAGCGACGCACCGTTCGTCTTTGGGCTGCTCATCCTGTTCTGCCTGGGCGCGGTGCTGGGCAACCTGGAATCGCGCCACTTTAACTCCAAAATGGTCGCCGCGCTGGGGGTTCTCACCGCCGTCAACGCCGTGCTGCGGGCAGTGCCCGGACCGGCTGGCTTTTCCGCCATCTTTTTCCTGCCGGTGCTAGTCGGCTACATCTACGGCCCGACTTTTGGCTTTATGCTAGGCGCGTTGTCGCTGCTGGTGTCGGCCTTCATCGGCGGAGGGGTAGGGCCGTGGGTGCCCTACCAGATGTTCGCCGCCGGCTGGGTAGGACTGACCTCTGGCTGGCTGCCGGACCTGCGCCGTTGGCGACGGGCCGAGGTGTTCATGCTGGCTGCCTGGGGCTCGGTTTGGGGTCTTTTCTTTGGCGCAGTCATGAACCTCTGGTTTTGGCCCTACGTGTTCACGGCTGGCGAGCAGGGGATGTACTGGCAGCCCGGCATCGGCCTGGCCGAGACACTGAAGCGATACGCTGTCTTTTACAGTCTCACCTCTCTCTGGTGGGACGTAGGGCGCGCGGGGGGCAACGCGCTGTTGCTGTTGTTCTTTGCCGCACCGATCGTCAAACTACTGCGGCGGTTCAAGCAAAGGTTTCACTTTGCGACCATTTGAAGGGTAGGCAGGGCCGCCAGAGCGGGCCTGGGGTGCGCGGCAGAGATCTCGAAGAAAAAGCCCCAATGAGCGGGAAACACGGAACAGAGAAACAGAAAGCTGGGTGGGTTGTTACCGGCGACTGAAGACGTTATTGCCCCTTGTCGAGGGATTCATCGTCTTCCAGCTTTTTGGAATAGACGCGGGAGACACTGTCATCGCCCATGGTGACACCATACAGCACATTGGCCGCTTCCATGGTGGCCCGGTTGTGGGTAATGACGATGAACTGGCTGACCTGAGCCTGCTCCCGGAGCAACTCAACGAATCGGCCCACGTTCACCTCGTCGAGCATGGCGTCTACTTCGTCCAGGACGGAGAACGGCGGCGGGTTGACCTTTAGGATGGCAAAAATGAGCGCCGTGGCCGTCAGCGCTCGCTCGCCACCGGAGAGCAGCGCCAAACCCTGAGTGCGCCTGCCAGGTGGACGGGCAATGATCTCCACACCGCTTTCCATGCCATTGTCAGGATCCGTCAAGACCAGACGAGCCGAGCCACCACCGAACAGCCGGGCAAAATACCCGGAAAAGGCTTCGGCCACCGCGTCGAACGTTTCGCGGAAGGTTTTCTCCATCAGCCTATCCAATTCGGCAATCACTTCGCGCAACTGCGCAGCAGCCTGCTGCAGGTCCTCAGCCTGGCTCACCAGAAAAGTGTGCCGTTCGAGTTGCTCCGCGTACTCGGCCGGGGCATTAGGATTGACGGCCCCCAAGCGGCGCAGTTGCGCGCGCAGGTGGCGCATCTCCTCTTCCAGCCCCTCCGGCAATTCTTCGACGGCGGGCAATGTGGAAACGATGGGGCGCAAAGGCAGAGGAGGCTGGTCCCACGATCTCTCGTCCATCTCTACCTCCACCAGACCCAATCCGTCTTCGATCTGGCGCTTGAGCGCGGCCATTTCTTCCTGGCGACGGGTTACTTCCAGCATTGCCTGGTTATGTCGAGCCTCGTGTTGCCTCGACCGCTCCCGCAAGTTATCTTGCTGAGAATCCAATTCAGCCCTGTGGGCTTCCAGGTTAGCAATCTCTTTTTCAGCGGGCACGATGCGACCTTGCACACTGGACAGTTCCTCGGAGACTGCCCAATGGCGCCCGGTCAGATCGGCCAATCGGGCCGACTCCTCGTCGGCTTGGCGCGCCAATGTTTCGGTTCGGCTTTGCCTGCCCCCCACTTGCGCGCCCAGTTGCTCCAACGTGGCCCGATGACTGTCGAGGATCGCTTCCTGCCCGGCCTGCGCCTGGTCCGCCACGGCCAGATCGGTCTCCAAGCGATTCACCTCAACCAGCAGGTCGCCAGTGGAAAGGTCATCCAGCTTCTTTTGCAGGGCAGCGATTTGCTCCTGGACTTGTGTCTGTTCCTGCCACATAGCTTCTCGCTCGGCATCCAGGTCCCTGTCCCGTGCCTGGAGAGTTTCCGCTTCAACAGTCGCTTGCTGAATGAGCTCCTGAAGCCACTTGACCTCTTGCGCCAGCCGGCCTGCCTCTCTATCCTGTTCCGCCAGCGATTGGGCCAGCGCCGTCCGCCGAGCCGCCAGTCGTTCGGCCTGGGCCAGCACCTCGGACAGGCTCATCTCGACGGATGATTTTTCCTCCTCGGCGGCAGTCAGGTCACGCGCCAGAGCCTCGATCTTTTCGGCGAGGGCCGAAAATTGCGCCGGCAGGTCGCGCCACTCGCGTTCGCGGGTCAAAACGGCGCCATCCCTGGCGGCGCGGCGGGTACCACCGGTGACAGCCCCATCAGAGCGAAGTACCTCCCCTGCACGGGTGACGATCTTAAAGCCACCAGTCAACCGGTCGAAAGCACGTCGCGCAGCGGCCACGTCCTCGACGACGAGCGTTTGCCCCAGCACCAACTCTACCACCGGACGGAGGCGCTCCTCAAAAACCACCAATTCGCTGGCTAAACCGACGACGCCTCGGCTTCCTGCCACAGCAGAGGTGCGCAGCGGCTGGCGCGAACGAAGGACATCCATCGGCAGGAAGGTGGCCCGGCCACCCCGCACTTTGTTGAGATACTCGATAGCTGCCACGGCGTCATTCCACGTCTCGACGACAACGTTCTGCAGCCGGGCACCTAGCGCCGCTTCGACGGCTCGCTCCAGGCCTGCCGGCACCTCTACCAGACCAGCCAGCACACCAACGATACCTTTTAACGCTACCTTGCCGCCGGGCCGCGCTGCGCGCAACACGGCGCGAACGCCAGCGTAGAATCCCTCGCCCTCCTCTCGCATCCGTGCCAGGAAATCGCGGCGATCTTGCAGGAGCGCCTCTTCCTGGCGAGCGGCGGCCAGTTGCGCCTGGAGCTCCTGACAGCTGGCTTTAACCCGAGTCAGGCGAGTTTCCTCGTCAGTCCGTTGGGCCTGCAGAGCGATCTCTGCGACTTTTAGACGAGCCAATTGCTCCTGTAGCCCGACCTGAGTTGACTCGACGGCCGACAGATCAGCCTGCAACTGTGCTACTTTCTCACTATGCGAGGCACGCTCGCAAGAGATCTCGGCCTGGCGCTCCTCGATCTGGGCACGACGGTTTTCCCGATCGGCCAGGTCGGTGGACAGGGCAAAAGCCCGGTCTTGGGCGGCAGTGAGGGCAGACAGCAACAACTTTCGCTCTGCCTGGTGGGCATCCAGCCGGCTGCGGGCTGCGATCACGGCCGTTTGTCGCTCGGTCACCTCGGCCTGGAGACGGGCTAGCTCCGCCTGGGCAGCTTCTACCCGCGCCGCCTGCTCCTGGCGATTCACCTTCAAAGGGCCCAGCTCGGTCAGCAACTCTTTGTGTTGCGCACGCAACAACCGCGCTCGCTCCTCACCCACGGCCATCTCTCTTTGCAGCACCTCAGCTTGAGCGTGCAACTCGCTGCTCTGCCGGTGCCACTGGCTCAGCGAGGCGCGCAGCGTTTCCCGGCGTGTCCGCAACTCGGTCATTTCCTGGATCACAGCATCCACGTCGGACTGGAGAGCCTGCAAGGACTCCTGGCGATGACGGGCCACAGTGCGAGCCCGGCGCAGCGCCTGGGTGCCCTCCCGCCAGCGATAGCCATACCAGATGCGAAGCAACTCACCCAGCCGCGCCGAGATATCTTTCTGTTCCTGAGCGCGCTTTGCCTGCCGCTCCAGGTGACGCAGCCGGGGGGCAATCTCGTTGATGATGTCGTTGACGCGAACGACATTCTGCTGCGTCCGCTCCAACTTGCGGAGAGTGTCGGCCCGCTTGCCCTGGTAAACGGCTATGCCAGCCGCCTCCTCAAAGAGAGCACGACGTTGCCCAGGCCCCAGAGAGAGCGCTCGGTCCACCAGTCCCTGTCCGATAACGGTATAGGTACGGCGACCGAGGCCGCTGTGCCCCAGAAGCTCGGTGATGTCGCGCAGGCGAACGCGGTTGCCGTTGAGGTAATACACGTTCTCGCCGGAACGGTAGGCCCGCCGCTCGATGGTCACTTCACTGAACTCAATGGGCAGCCAGCCGCTGGTATTGTCCAGCGTCAGAGTGACCTGGGCCATGCCCTGGCGGGCACGGCGCTCGCTGCCGGAGAAAATCATGTCCTCCGTACGTCTGGCCCGTAGCGTGCTGTAGCTCTGCTCGCCCAGCACCCACCGGATCCCGTCGGCAATGTTGGACTTGCCACTGCCGTTGGGGCCGACGATAGCCGTGATCCCGTCCTGGAAGACAAATTCCGTCTTGGAAGCAAAGGTCTTGTATCCTTGCAGATCCAGTTGTTTTAGACGCATGATCTCCAACCTACTCCAACACTCATTCGGCGAGGGTCTTTGACCGAGCCGCCGCGGGATTGGCCAAAGGCGCTCCCCAACAAAAAACCGGTCTACTCCAACACGATTTCGCCGCTCTTGCCACCGCTCTTGCGCACCAGTCGCACATCGGCGATCCGCATGGCGCGATCTATTGCTTTGCACATATCGTAAATCGCCAGCGCGGCGACACTCACCGCCGTCAGAGCTTCCATTTCGACGCCGGTCTGAGCACTGGTGCGGGCCGTGGCCTCGATACCCACCACGCCGAGGCCGGCCTCCTGGCGCAGGTCAAATCCGACGCCGACGAAGGTGAGCGGAAGCGGGTGGCATAGAGGGATCAATTCATGAGTGCGCTTGGCGGCCATGATGCCGGCCACGCGGGCCACCGCCAGCACGTCCCCTTTGGCGACGTTCCCCTCTGCAATGAGGCGCAACGTTGCGACCCGCATCCGCACCTCGCCCCGCGCCACTGCCTCTCGCGTCGTGATCGGCTTGCCGCCCACGTCTACCATCCGTGCGTGGCCTTGTTCGTCCAGGTGAGTCAGCTCTTTAGCACCCAATATTCCTCCCCCCCTCCCCGAAAGCTCCTGCGGCGCACCGGCACGTGTCTCGAAACTTCTCGAGACCAGTCCGGGGTCAACTGACCCATCTTAACTTTCGGGGAGATTCGCGGTGGGGATAGTCTAGCACAGCCTTGCAAAATCCGCAAGCGCGGAAAAAAGTACGGATCAGCAGAAAAACATAGATGAGACTGGACCAACAAAAAACACGGATTAGGAAGGCCTATCCAACAGGATGGCCCTCCAATCCGTGTCTTTCGATAAACCCGTGCTCTTATTTGGCCTTGACCTTGATGATCTTGGGCTTGATCTCTTCCGCCTTGGGAACAGTCAGAGTGAGAAGGCCCTTCTCAAAGACGGCTTCAGCCTTGTCGACCTGTACTGGCACGTTGAAGGTCAACGTCCGTTCAAAGGTGCCACAAGGCCGCTCCTGAAAGATGTAATCCACGTTCTCCAAGGGGGTCTTGAGTTCGACCTTGATGTACAGATTGTCCCCTTCGATCGAGATGTCCACGTCCTCCGGATCCGCGCCGGGCACCGAGGCGATGATCACCAACTCTTCCGCCGTGGTGAAAACGTCCACCGGCAGACGGTTTGGCCGCTCACGGCCGCTGACCCAACCAACTCGCCCAAAGCTCTCGTCCATCAACCGATCCATGGCCTCACGCATGGTAATCAGATCACGCATGGGTCGCCAACGAATTACACTCCTCATCACGAAACCTCCTTAACTTATTGTTGATAGCATATCGCCTATCGTCTGATATTTGGTCATCTTGCTCTTTACAAGACATACGTATTTTACCACCTTTGTGTTAGAATCACGTTAGAGGAATGTTAGAGTTATATTAGAAACCCTCGCGAAGGATTGGCGACGACTTTCGAGCCGGAAGCGTTTTCGCCAGATGCCAAGTCAGCACCGTGACCAGAGCTGTTCGTAACCTTTGCATGGTGGCGGAGGTAGTAAGAGTGTGGTATAATGATGCAAGTTTGCGAGGACAAAAATCACGAACGCTCATCTACTGGAGGTAGAGCAATGCCCCCCTTGTCGGAGCGGTTTGCCCCACAAGCCCTGACTTTTGACGACGTTCTGCTGGTGCCGGGCAAGTCTTCAGTGCTGCCCGCAGACGTGGCCCTCTCTTCTCACCTGACCCCCTCTATCTGCCTGAATATCCCGTTGCTGTCGGCGGCCATGGACACAGTGACAGAAGCGCGTATGGCCATTGCTCTGGCCCGCGAGGGAGGCATCGGCATCATCCACCGCAACCTGACTATCGAGGATCAGGCCCGCGAGGTAGACAAGGTCAAACGCTCCGAATCGGGCATGATCGTGGATCCCATCACTCTGCCGCCCACGGCCACTCTGGCCGAAGCAGAGGCCCTGATGAGTCGCTTCCACATCTCCGGGGTGCCCATCACCGAGGGGGAGCGGCTGGTGGGCATCCTCACCAATCGCGATGTCCGCTTCGCCACCGAATATGACCGCCCGGTGAGTGAATTCATGACCCACGAGAAACTGATCACTGCCCCGCTAGGCACAACGCTGGAAGAGGCCACGGCTATCTTGCAGGAACACCGCATCGAAAAACTGCCACTGGTGGACGAGCATTTTAATCTCAAAGGATTGATCACCGTCAAAGACATTATGAAGAAGCGGGACTTTCCCAACGCCGCCACCGATCCCCTCTCGCGGCTGCTGGTGGGGGCAGCGATTGGTGTTGGGCCCGACATGCTGGATCGCCTGGCGGCGTTGGTGAAGGCCAACGTGGACGTCATCGTCATAGACACCTCTCACGGCCACACGGCCAACGTCCTGGCCGCCACGGAGAAAGTGAAAAGGCTTTATCCCGACTTGCCTCTCGTCTCTGGCAACGTGGCCACAGCCGAGGGTGTGCGTGACCTCATTGCCGCTGGAGCCGACGCCATCAAAGTAGGCATGGGGGCTGGCTCTATCTGCACCACGCGGGTGATTTCTGGCGCGGGAGTGCCGCAACTCACGGCCATCGCCGAGTGCGCAGCCGTGGCCCGCGAGCATGGCGTGCCGGTGATCGCCGACGGTGGCATCAAGTACTCGGGCGACATCACCAAGGCACTGGCAGCCGGTGCCTCTACGGTAATGCTGGGCTCCATGCTGGCGGGTCTGGAAGAGAGCCCCGGCGAGATGGTGATCTATGAAGGCCGGCGCTTCAAAGAATACTGGGGCATGGGCTCGTTGGTGGCTATGAAAGGGCCAGGCCGCGACCGCTATGCCTCCAGCCAGGGTGAGGGGTTGGCCAAGCTGGTGCCAGAAGGCATCGAAGGGCGCGTGCCTTACAAGGGCCGGCTGTCCGACTATATCTTCCAGATGATAGGCGGCCTCCGTGCCGGCATGGGACTGACCGGCGCAGCCAGCATCGCCGATCTGTGGGAAAAGGCACGGTTCGTCCGCATCAGCCACGCCGGGCTCATCGAAAGCCATCCGCACAGCGTGTTCATCACCAGAGAAGCACCCAATTACCAACTACCACGCCAGTAGCGCACAACCCCACACCTCCTTTGCGCGTGCTCGAAGCGGAGCACGAGCTTCTGCTCTATTCATTCTTGTCCCCTAGGGACAGGATGGTTCATTACAAAGGTCTCTGCCGTGGCGGGTGAATCAGTGGAGACAGCCATCATGACCTTCAAACAAAATCTTACTACTGCCAGCATTATCATCATCGTGTTGATGGGCCTGTTCTCATGCCTGATGAACATTCTGAGTGACATCGCGGCTAGCGAGCTGTCAGAAGCCTTTGAGCCTCACCGGTGGCTGGCCTGGCCTCTTTTGGCCATCTTGGCCCTGACAAGCATTGTACTCACCATTTGGCAGTTCTACCTCGGACGACATGCCGCTCCACCAAGCCGTACTGACGAACCGCGGGAGCAGGCCAGCCAGCGTGAGCAGCCCACTCCACGTTTCCGCATGCCTGTCCAAAAACCCGTCCGGTCCCGCCTAGCTGCGGACGACGCCTTTGCCTCCTTCACCTCTCGCGGCGAAACGTGGAGAGCTATTGCACTAAAAGCCGGATTAGCGGGCGGCAGTGTCGTTGCCGTGTTGCAGTTGGTGGGGCTCATCCCCTGCGTGGGTTGTCTCACCTCACTGCTCAGCTGGGTAACCCATGTGGGAGCTGGGGTGCTGTCCGCTTACTGGCTGCCCATACCCCGCAGCGCGGGCGTTGGAGCACTCGCGGGCTTGGTAACGGGCATTATTGGTGGCATCTTTGGTATGGTTGCTTCTGGGATTCAGTTTGCCATCACTGACAGCGCGTCTGTTTTGTCGCAGATTCCCCAGGAGTCTCTGGATGCTTTGACGGCTGCGGGGATGAATCTGCCCACGTACAACAGCATTGGCGCCGTGATAGTCGTCGGCGCACTCTGCTGGGTCGTGGGCATGATCATCGGCGCCGTACTGGGCGCTATCAGCGGCAGAGTGTAGCTTAACCCCCTGTCCACAAAACCGGGGGAGGGTCTCGAATAGCGTCTGCGATGCTGGATTATTAAGCGCAATGCGGAGCCTGGACTCCTGCTCTGTTCTTCATTCATTGCCCTCACGGAGCTATAGCAAAACGCAAGGAGGTAAAGCTATGTCTTAAGCAGGGTTGAAAGCAGGTCTTATCGGCGGCGGCGCGGTAGCCTCGCTGCAACTGGTGGAGCTAATTTTTTGTGTTGCCTGCTCCACCCGCCTCCTCGGCTTGGCAGCCTAGGTAGGGGCTAGACCGCGCAAACAGGGCCTTACTCGCCTGCAAGTTTTTCGCTACAATACACCAAGGAGGGACAATTATGGAGAAGCATTACCAAGCTCTCAGAATCATCGGCATAGTCTACAAAGTGTTCGGAGCTATAGTAGCAGTCATGACGATTTTGGCTATACTCGGCATTTGTGCGACCAGTGTCTTAGGGGGTGCAGCAGTAGGCAGTGTAGCCCGTGAATTGGGCGGCGATACAGGCCTCTCAAGCTTTTTCAGTGGCGTTCTTGGAGGTTTGATGGGGAGCGTACTAGCAGCCATATATGGTGGCGGACTCGCAGTGACTTTGTATGCTCTCGGTGAAGGCGTGTACCTCTTGCTGGCGCTGGAAGAAAATACACGTGCAACGGTCACGTTGCTACAACAGCAAGCTAGTACCCATACACTTACGCCACATTCCGAATAGATAGCCGGATTGGAGGCTCCAACCTGAAAATGACAATAGCATCAGAAGCCTCAAGGGCACCAGCGCGATCTGCTGCGTCGGGAGCATGGTCATTGCTGCTGCACTGGGCGCTATCGGCGGCGCCGTCTTTGCATCCATGAGAGCGTTACACGGTTGGGACAGGGAACTTCGGGCAGGAGTTTGAGTAGATGTGAGTCTACCCCAACATGTGGTGCTTGGTCGCTGCTCTACCATAGATATAGTGATCAAGGGCCCTGACTGTCTAATCGTCACATAGAATGATACGTCGGTTGATTGCTCCCCTATGTCTGGGGAAAAACGCATTGCGGAAAAAGCCGCACAGTCGTGCTGAGCGGTGGGGAAAAGGTCCCCAATTTACTCTGTTTTTGGGCATTGCCTCCCTAGTTTTTGCTCATTTTCACACAAAAGTGGGGTGCCAGGCCCGAACGTGAGAGCCACCGTGTCGCTTTTGCCCCAATGCGGAAAAACCGCTGGTTTCCCCCAACGTCTGGGAGTCGCTTTGGCCCAGCTGCGCCTTGATGTGATACCAAGACAGTCAGGGGATCAAGGGGAAGTTCTCTCACTAGTGGTGACCACTTGTCCTCCCATATATATGAGCAAATGGCAGACAAGCGCCGTAGGTCACTTTTTATAATTCTGAAGACCACAAGATATAGGAGTATCTGGCGATTTCACACTAGATGTAGTGGTGGCCAAGGATACAAATCAGCCTAATTTGTCCCAAATGCGTAACGCTCCCAATGTTGAGACTTGAGGGGTGTAGGATGAGCGCGTTATTTTTCCGTAGCGACATTAACCTGCAACATATGCGGCAAATCTTCTTCTGGTTAGTGGTTCCAGTGCTAATAATGTCCAGTTTGTCTGCCAGCAAAATCCTTGCCCAGTCATCTGTCGAGCCATGGGATACCAGCTGGCTCCCAACCGATGATGCAGGAAAACAAGCCATAATTGCAGCAGTAGATGCTATCCTGGTTGATACTGGTATGGCAGGTCAAGGATCTACAGTAGTTGGATATACATTGGATTACGGGGTCAATCCGGCGTTTGCTCTGGCAATGTTTAGAAAGGAAGCTAGCTTTGCTGCCATTGACAGTCTGGCTTATCACAACAAGAATCCAGGGAACATTATCGCAACCGGTGAGTGTCGTGGTTTGCCGACTGATTCGCGATGTAGTGGTATTTATGGCGAGATCGGCACGGATGGTCGGTTCGGAGTCTATGGTAGCATGGCTGATGGGATAAAAGCATACTTTTGGCTGCTAAACCGAGAATATGGCGAACTCTCGCTTGAGGACATTATCAAACGTTACTGTCCACCGCATGAATGCGATGTAGATTTATACATCGCTGATATTCAGAGTTGGACGGCGGAGTATCAAACTTTAATTGTGTCCCACAAGCCTCCTGTTCCGCCCCCTGTACAGCCTCCTTCATCCGTTACACGATCTGCCCCATTTATTGCGCCCACCTATGGTTATCTGGGGCTAGGTTACCGGAAACCCTACACGGATGGAACAGTACTGCACTCTGGTATAGACATTTGGAGTGTGAAGCAAGAGGGGATTGTTTGGCCTGATCCCGATGAAGAACATGGCTTCCCTGTTTACGCAGTCTACGAAGGTGAGTTGGGGCTCACAGGTAGTGGAGTAGAGATATGCCACCCAGAATTGACAGACTGGCCTGACTTGCCGGAGGCCAAAGTCTGCACCTATTACGGTCATTTGAAAGACTTGCCCTCCCGTTTTGCCGCGCTTTCGGGAGGCTGTTCAGACATGGTTCATGTGAGACAAGGCGAGCTTTTGGGTTATGCAGACTACGACGGGAAAGGATGCAAATGCGTGCATCTCCACTTCTCGATCGTAAAACAAGCAGACAATGACTGTTGGACGGATGAAAGAATCATTACAAACACCCTTGACCCAACCCAGTATCTGGGCTCTGACCTGTATGACTCCGGTCGAGACCCAGACTGGTTCACTGACTTTCCGGACCCGTGGGATGAGGCGGTATTCCTGGGACCCCCGATTCTGCCCCAAGGGGGTGTAGCTGGAAAGTCGTTCAGTGCGGAGGTCAAGCTGCTGCGCAATGTCGGACACACTGCTTGGTCAGCTAATGACCACTATGTACTAGCTCGTTTGAGTGAGGAGTCGTCTGAAGTTCTCGAAACTTTCCCATTGATGTCGGAAACAGTGTTGCCGGGAGAGACGGCAATCTTCACCGTTGAGATAGTACCACAGAAACCGCCTGAAGGAAGTATTATTGCTTTTACGAATACCCATTGGCAACTGCGCCATCGGGATCAGCTTTTTGGGCCTGTCTTCGTTATGCCCGTGTCTGCGGTTGAAAAACCTTTATGTTCGCACTGCTGCCCCTGCATTGGAGTGTTGCTGGTGTTCTTCCTTATGGTAACAGCTCGTGCATTCAAGACTTAGCAGGGTTGTACTCAGTGCACTTGAGATACAATGTTTGTATGTCTGAAACCAGTTGAGTCGCTGTGGGTGTGGAAGGAGGGCAGTATGAAGGCTTGATAGTTGAACTGCCTTGGCTTGAGAGAAACCCTAAATGCTGGCAGACTCAGACATGAGCTGAATCATCATGCACTAGAAAGGAGCATTCTCATGGGTTGGCTTGACCTTATCAACATAGGAATTGACGCGGCACAATCCTACCAGATTTATCAAGCTCGTGAGCGATTGAGACAAATTGAGACGGGAGCACTCACTGAGGCTCTACGCAAGGAAGTGTTAGAGGTACTACGGAACTTTGTTTTTGCAACCGCCCAGAACTTGAAAGAGCTGGAGCAACATCTGGAGAACTCACCGCAGCCTGCGTATGTTGCAGCCAGGGCTCTGGAATGGCGTTTTCAGGACATTGGTATCTCACCAGAGATTTTTCCTGAATTCACCGACAAGGAATATGTGCTAAATGTACAGGAGAAGCTTGCTGAGATCATTCAAGACTCTCAGAGCAGGCTAACACCAGATCAGATCAGCCAAGGCCAAGAGTGTATCAAGGCCATTGTGCAAATGTCCCTGCTGGATCAAGCTGTTGACATGCAAGTGGCTCGCGAGCATCTGCAATCAACTGAAGCCGAGTGGAAAAAGGTAGCTGGAGACAGAAGTAAATTCACCATGGGGGGACTTGCAGCTCTGGGTGCAGCTTTCTTTGTCTGCCCAGTAGCTTATTGCTTCTCTACATTTGCCTTGGCAGCATTGGTCTCATCTGCGGGGGGTTCGTCGCAGGGTTCCATCCTTGGTTTAGTCACCATAGTAGTCAATGGTGCCTTGTTCCTTGCCTCACTGGTGGGTGGAATAATCCTGCTGGCTAAAAGGAGAAACCCCAGGCATCAAGAACTCAAGAAGGCCCGTGAACAGTGGAGGGACAAAATCCCTGACCAGGAAACACGAGAGCAAATCGTCCGTCTTCTTGGTGAGCAGAGCAGCGATGAGTATCAGAGGCTTCGTGCTACACGTGCTGGATTGGTTCGAGAGGTAATGGGCCAGATTGAGGGATATGATAGGCTTCTGGCGTCACCTGGAGAACATCTCTCGCTCTAATAAATAGCCAGATAGATGGTAGACTTGCAGGCAAGAGCAATTCTCCTCATGGGATGTCGGGGCTGATCAGTCAATCCTCCTTTTGCAGAGAGTCCATCCAACAATGGCGGGAGTTACTTGCCACCGCGGGCCGAGCTATTGAGCTACCAGGTCAGGTGATCATTGCTCTGGATAGGGAAATGAGGTATAATAACTGTCGTTGACTCCGTGGGCCAAGAGGTGATAAGCCATGATCCTTGACCGAGAACAAGTGACCGCCATCATCCAGGAGGAGGTGACTCGTCTCCTCCAGGAAGACTCGGCTTTCCGCTACATGCTGACCGGGATGATGGTCGAGACTTTTGCCCAAAAGACCGACTTGCGACAAGTGCTGGATGCCATCCATGCATTGCGCGAGGACGCCAACGCTCGCTTTGCCGCTCACGAGCAGCGGATGGAGGAACATTCAGTAGCCATCCGCCAGTTGACCGAGCGGATGGAAGAGCACTCCCGCCTGTTGGACAAACACATCCACCGCACGGACAGGGGCTTCCTTCGCCTGGAGAATATTATCGGCGGCCTGGGGGCGCGCTGGGGCATTATGAGCGAAGAGGCGTTCCGCCAGGGCGTGAGAGGTATACTGACCGACGTAGGGTTAAAAGTGGAGCGCTTCTGGCAAATGGACCCCGAAGGGACCGTCTTTGGCCATCCCGACCAGGTGGAAATTGACGTGGTCGTCTCCGACGGCCAGGTGATCCTGGTAGAGATCAAATCCTCAATGAGCCGGGCCGACGTGTACCTCTTCCAGCGCAAAGTCGAGTTTTACGAACGGGTCAAGGACGTGCGGGTGAGCCGGAAACTCGTCGTTTCTCCCTTCGTGGAGCCCAAAGCCCTGGAGCGGGCTCAGGACACCGGGATGGAAGTGTATACCTCAGGATACGACGTGCCCCCTAACAAGCCGTGACCGTAGCTGCTCGCGGTGGACGACAATCTGCCGCCAGACGTGCGAAATTGGCGGCAACTGCGCCAAGAGGGTGCTGGACTATCGTCCAGCAGGAGCAGGTAAGTAGTCAACCATGACCAAAGCGTTCTTTGGAGCTGACGCCGACCTCTATACGAAGCGAGTTCTGTCACACAGAAGGGGTCGGCGTTCTTTTTAGAAAACGGGGAGGACGCAGCCATGGAACAGAGCAGAATCTATCTCGAAAGAACGATCCGGCAACTGGAGATACTCGGCCAGGAGAAACGCAACCTGCTGGTGGTGAGCGACTTGCACCTCAGTGAAGGATTCGACGAATCCGAGGGGGTCTGGTCTATCAACGAAGACTTTTTCTTCAGCGGTCAGTTTGCTCGCTTTTTGCAGTTTGCCGAACGCCAGCGGGCTCGACATGACGGCGCACCGTGGCGGCTCATCCTCAACGGCGACATCTTTGACTTCCGGCAGGTTGGCGTGCCACGAGACGAAAAAGTCAGGCAGGAGATCCGCGAGAAGCGGAAACTTGAGGCTTCGCGCAGCGGCAGTGAGCAAACTGAGCTCTTGCCTAGTGAAGAGATCTATGGCCCTGGCACGACTCGCCTCATGTCCGACTGGCGGGTGGACCGCGTTTCCCGGGGACACAGGGGATTTTTCCAGGCTCTGGCCTGGTTCGTGGCGTGCGGCAACGAGCTGGTCTTTATCAAGGGCAATCACGACATCGAGTTACACTGGCTCAAGGTGCAAATGGGCATCAAACGCCTGCTACATCGTGCCTATAACCAAGTGCGGGCCAGCGATCCGTATAACCCGGACTGGGAAGGGCTGCCCGATGCCTTTGGCCGGGCCGAACTGAATCGTATCTTTTTCCTCCCCTGGAACTATTACGAGTCCGAACGGGTCTACATTGAGCACGGCCAGCAGTTTCACGGGACTGATTCCGAAGCGCACATTCTGTGGCCCATGCTCCCCTGGGACGAGAACTCGCTGGAACTCACCCTGGGCGATCTATTCGGACGTTATTTTGTCAACAAGTTAGAGGAACTGTTTCCCTTGATGGACAACATGAAACCGTTCAGCGAGGGAGTCAACTGGATACTCAACAAGGGCATCCCTTCGCTGCTGTCGAGCGGCAGCTTTTGGAGCGGCCTGAAGGCACTTTGGGCGCAATTGAAGCACGCTCTGAAAGGCGCAGCCAGCATCTACAAAAAGAACCGCAACCACCGCCAGGACTACCCCGAGTTCGACCGGGAGAGACAGGCTGAACTGGCCGAATACGGCGATCGGATCGGCCTGGGGGCGGCCTGCGTGCACGACCTGGACGCCCTGAAAAGCCCACCGCAACTTCGTTCTCAAAGCCTGGCCTGGGCGTGGTTGGGCATCCGTCTCCTGGAAGTGGTTGGTATCGCGCTGTTGGTGGTGGCCCTGCTAGCTGCCCTGTTGGCCCTGGCGCTGGTCGGGGCTGGCGTGGCCCTCTTTGGCCTCAAAAAAGTGATGCTGGCCGTCTCCGCCTTCAGTTGGGTCGCCTCTGCGCTGATACGCTGGTTGAAATCGAAGCAGCAGAGCCCCGAGGAGCATCTGAAAGACAAAGCCGGGCAGATCCACCAGGTGTTGCTCAAGCACGACAAGTATGTCAAGTACGTCCTCCTGGGTCACGACCACCATGCCCACCTCCAGCGGTTGGACGATGAACTGGCCGATAAATACGGTCTTGACGTGGAGAATTGCTTCTACGTCAACAGCGGCACCTGGACAGCCGTGATCGTCTACGAGGCAGAACTAGTACAGAACGCCAGGCAGTTCTCTTTCGTGCGGATGATCGGGGACATAGCCCACCTGATGCGCTGGAACGACGGCGGTGGCACCTGGGAGCCTATCGTGCTCCAATACTGAGAGACTCGCATGAGCGAAGCATTCATCCTCAACAGCCGCTACCGGCTGACGATAGAACTGGGTAGCGGCGGAATGGCCATAGTCTACAAGGCCATAGACCTGGAATTGGGCCGCGAGGTAGCGGTCAAGCTGCTGCGCGAAGAGTACACAGACGATACCGCCTTCCTGGCCCGCTTCCAGCGGGAGGCGCGCGCCGCCGCCAGCCTGGATCATCCCAACATTGTATCCATTTACGACGTGGGACGCGACGGCCGGCTATACTACATCGTCATGGAATATGTCGAGGGTCAGGACCTCAAGTCGCTGCTGCGAGCTGGCGCGCCGTTGCCAGCAGGCGAGGCCATAGACCTGGCGATTCAGATCTGCGCTGGCGTGGGTGCGGCACACCGCGTCGGCCTCGTCCATTGCGACGTGAAACCACAAAACATCCTGGTGACGCCAGACGGCCGCGCAAAAGTGGTGGACTTTGGCATTGCCCGGGCGTTGGAGGCCAAGGCAACCGAGAACGAGGAAGCCATGTGGGCCACACCGCAGTACGCAGCGCCAGAGCAGACGCAGGGGTATCCGCTCAGCCCAGCTACAGACGTGTATGCCATCGGGGTCATCCTATACGAGATGCTGGCTGGCCGGTTGCCTTTTCAGGGGCGGACGGCCCAGGAACTGGCCACGCAACATGCCCAAAGCTCGCCACCGCCCCTGACCCGCTGGACACCTCAGGTCCCACCCAGGGTGGAACAGATCGTCCTCCAGGCTCTGTCCAAAGAACCGGCCCGCCGCTACCGGACGGCCACCCAATTGGGTCAGTTGCTCATCGAATACCGCCGTGTCAGCGAGCAAGTCACATCGGCCCGGCGACCAGCAGCCCCGGCACCTCGGCCACCGGCCCCATCAGGGGTGGTAGAAGTGCCAGGCCCCGAACCTGCCGAGCCACCGGGCCCTGACTGGCTGGCCTGGTTCATGGGCGCGCTGGCGGTGATGATGATCGCGGGCCTTATCCCGGTGTGGATGCTGGTCTTCCAACGCTACACCCTGGCTCGTACACTCCCCACGCCGATGCCCTTTGCCACACCAACGCCGTCTCCCAGTCCATCGGGGGACGTCACCCAACAGATCATCGTGCCCAACGTGGAGGGCCTGGAGCAGGAGGACGCCCGGCGAGTCATGGAGGCCAGTGGATTGGGCTTTGCCGTTGTCGGCGAGCGGCACGACTCGGAAATCCCGCCCCTGCACGTGGTGGCTCAGACCATCGCGCCCGGCCAGCAAGTGAGCAGAGGCACGCTGGTAGGCGTCATTTTGAGCCAGGGACCGCGCTTTGTCAGCGTGCCCAACGTCGTGGGCCTGCCTGCTGACTCGGTGGAACCAGGGCTAATAGAGATCGGCCTGGTTGTGAGCCGCAAGGAGGCGTGGAGCGCCGAGCCAAAAGGCATCGTCATCGCCCAGGAACCACCTGGCAGCACCCTGGTCGCCGAGGGGAGCACCGTGACGCTAACAGTGAGCACGGGGGCCCGCCTGCCCCTCAACGCCAATCTGAAAGACCAGGTGATGCTCGTGGCCGCCGAGATGGAACGGATCGAGGTGCCGCCCGGCGGTACGCTGTCGCTGACGCTGCACTGGCGAGCGCTGGCGCAAATGGGCACACCCTACACAGTCTTTGTCCACCTGACGCGCGCCGACGGCAGTATCGTCCTTCAACAGGACATTGAGCCTCGCAACGGCGCTTATCCGACGACCCTGTGGCAGGTAGGCGAGCAGGTACGCGATTCGTACACATTCGTCATTCCCCGCGACACGCCACCCGGCAGTTATTGGATCAAGGCCGGCATGTACACTCCAGATGCCGGGCAGCGCCTCCCGGTCGTAGACCCGGGCACCGCCCAGGTAGAGAACGACAGCGTGGTTGTGCGCGAATTCCGAGTGATAAGCGAACAATAAACAAATGCAATCCGCGACATAGGAATAGGAGGTTGCACCATGGCCATTGAAGGCTACCAGGACATTCTCTACCTCATTGGACTCACCTTTGGGAAACGGGATTTCTTCGAGGTGGTAGACCGCATGATCGCTGAAGCGCCGTACGGCGACTTGACCTCTGAGCAGCGAGCCACTTTTGAGGCGGTTATCAAGCACTCCGTGGTGCGGCAGTACGTGGCCCTGTGGTGGGCCATCTATGACAACCTGCGTGCCACTGGAGAGATTCCCCCAACTACACCCTGGAAACCCAGCGACTGAGTGGTAGACACAAAATAGTTTAGACAAGAAAGCGAGCGCTGGCTGAGTACGTCCAGAGCTTAGCGGAGACCATTTCGAGGCCAGGCGAACGACTCTTGCAGTGGGTCTCGCAGTGCATGGGCCACGCATACCCTCAATGCGCTTTGCCACTCAGGGCAGGCCCTACTTAACCAATGACGTTTAACCAAACCATATGGAGGAGGGGCGATGGAATATCGTGGACACGAGGCCAGATTGACCGCTGCCAGACGAGTGATCACAGGTATCACAGCAGTGGTAGGATTGTCAGTCGTCGTTGCCTTGGGAATGATTATTTCTATGATCCTGAGCACGCCAAGCCGGCGGGTCACAGCTTGGCACAACACCCTGCTGTCCACGGGCATGGTTGTGTCCGGTCTGCTGGCTCTACGGTGGATCCGCACTTCCTTGCAGCGGGGGATGGTTTTCTACGCCCTGGCCAACACTGGCATGGTTGCTGCTATGTATGTATTGAACTACCAGGCATACCTGCGCAATCTTGTTCCAAGCTATGAATTCTACTCAGCCCTGTATGTTCCACATCTCGGCATCTTGCTGGTGGCACTCATCGCCGGCTTGCGACCGGCGCTCGGGACCGCGGCGGGAGGCGTGGCTTACCTGTTACTCATGAGCCAGTTCATGCCAGACCCGTGGATGGTAGCAACACCCATCGTGATCGCCCTGGGTTTGCCCTTCACAGCCATCCTGGTGGAACGGCTGCTGGACGAGGTCGAGAAGGAAGCACACCGGGCCCGCCTTGCCGAGACCTCCATCGAGGTCATGACTCATGACATGGGCAGTCCGTTGGCCGTGCTCGTTTCCAGCCTGGAAATGCTGGAAGATGAACTCCCCCCTGAGCAGAGAGAGTCCCTCATGTTGGCCATCCAGCGCAATACTGACATCCTCCGGCGCCTTCTGGATGAGTTCCGTGAGATTCCTCACC
>CAYVPU010000034.1:0-18975 GCA_964453885.1 uncultured Anaerolineae bacterium
GACAAAGATCAGATCATTGACGTTCGTATTCGTCGGGCCGGTCACAATCAAATCCCCCAGCGCAGTCCAAAAATGATACGAATCGTTGTTCGCCAGGTACGTCTCGGCGTCCAGGCCCAGGGCGCGCGCACGGGCGACGGTGTCGCCCCAGGCGACCGCGCCAGTGGCGTCGGTGGGGCCGTCGGTGCCGTCGGTGGCCAGCCCCACCACGCACAGGTCGTCCCAGCCCTCGATGGCCAGCGCCGCTGCCAGGGCCAACTCTTGATTGCGCCCGCCCTTGCCCTGGCCTCGGATCGTGACCGTCGTCTCGCCGCCGGCCACCAGGCAGGCGGGCGGGGAAAGCGGCCAGCCGTGGCGAGCCATCCCCTTGCCAATACCGGCAAAGACCTTGGCCACCTCCCGGGCTTCCCCCTCGATGAAGGTAGAGAGCAGCAGTCTGCTCAGCCCAAGTTCACGGGCTTTCGCCACGGCGGCCTGGGCGGCGATCTCGTTGCTGCCGATGATGACCGTCTGCACGCGCTCGAAAGCGGGATCGCCTGGCTTGGGCGTGTCCGGGATCTCGCCGTCTCGCCCGGCGCGGAGGCGGGCCATAACAGATGGCGGCGCACCGTCCAGCAGGTCGTAATTTTCCAGGACGTGCCAGGCGTCGGGGAAGGTGCTCGTGTCGGGCACGGTGGGGCCGGAGGCGATGACGTCCAGCGGGTTGCCCACCACGTCGGACAGGATGAGCGAGACGACGGTCGCTGGCCCGGCCAGGCGGGCCAATTGCCCCCCCTTGAGGGCCGAAAGATGCTTGCGCACGGCGTTGATCTCGCCGATGGTCGCCCCGCAGCGGAGCAGCGCGCCGGTGATGGCCTGCTTGTCGGCCAGGGAAACACCCTCGGCCGGCAGGGGCATCAGCGCCGAGCCGCCGCCCGAGATGACGACCATCGCCAGATCGCGCGCCGTCAGGTCGGAGAGGGTTTCGACTATGTGGGTGGCGCCACTCTGTCCCGCCTCGTCCGGTGTAGGGTGGCCTGCCTCGACGAGGGTCACGGGGCCGCAGGTCTGCCCCGGCGACAGCAGGTGTCCAACCTTGACGTTGACCACCCCCCCGGCGACGCGCTCGCTCAGCAGGCCCCACAGCGCGGCGGCCATTGGCGCGCCGGCCTTTCCCCCACCGACGATCCACACCCGGTCGTAATCGGCCAGGTCGTAGCGTCGCTGGCCGACGAACAGGAAATCCTCCTGGCGTCGCACCGCGCGCCGCACCGCCTCCCCCGGTTCCACGGCTGCCAACGCTGCCGCCTGAATGGCCTCAACAATCTCTCTCCTTTCCCCTAGCCTCATTCTCTACCTCCAATCTCCAACCTCCAGCCTCCAGCCTCAATGTCCCAACGTCGTCATAACCTGGGCGGCTGCCTCCTCCGGTGTCTGCTCGCCGGTCAACACGGCCTCAATGGCAATTTGCCAGGCGGCAGCGACTTCCCGGTAGACCAGTGCCAGGGGATAGGGTTGCGCCGTCTCGAGCAACTCGGCCAGGAAGGAGAAATAGGGATCTTGTTCTCCCAGGTGTTGGTAGGCCGAGCGGCGAACCGGCAGTGTGCCAGCGGCCAGGTTCCAGTTGGCGTTGTTCTCTATGCTGAGCCACCATTCCAAAAAGCGAGTCGCTGCCTCAACACGGTACGGATCCTTGGTGACGATAGCGACCATCCAGCCGTGGCTCACCGTGGGCGCTGGCTCCGTCTGGCCGGGGATAGCGGCATAAGAGGTGGTGCGCAGTAAATCGCGATCAGCCAGGTAGTGGCTGGCGGCGATCTCGGTCAGGGCGACCGCCGCTTCCAGGTAGATGGGCCAGGCGTCGAGGGTGGACTCGAGTTCCAGCACCGTCGTTGGCACGACGCCGGACCGGATGCCCGCCGCGTAGTAGCTCAGCGTAGCGGTCAGGGCCTCCTCGTCCAATGCCAACTGGCCGATTTCGTCAAACAGGGGCGCGCCGGTGCTCAGATAGTGGATCAGGAACGAATCGGCCGCCAGTCCGCCCTGGCCGCCAGCCGGAAACAGATAGCGTGCTTCAGGGCGTGTCAGCACCTCGGTCCAGGTCAGAGGCGGGCTTTCCAACTTGTTGGTATTATACAGCAGGTGCGACACGTCAGCCTGGAACTGGATGCCCTTCAATTGGCCGTCGAACCGTCCTGCTTCCAGGGCAAAAGAAAACAGGTCTTCCTGGAGGGATGGCGACAACAGGTCATCCACAGGTCGGACCAACTCGGCGCGGGCGGCGTCCCGCAGGGCGCGAGGCTCCAACAGGATCAGATCGGGCAGCACGCTGGGCGCTACGGAACTGGCCGTGAGCAAATAATCCAGCAATCCACCTTTGCCCTGTGGTTTCTTGAGGACGTATTGGATCTTGACGTCCACCTGGGTCTCATTGAACGTGGCCAGGAGTTGGCGCATTACCTCGCCAGCGGGTCCTTCGGCCTGGGGGGAATAATCAGGCGCGGTCCAGAGGGTGAGGGTGATGACGGCCGGGACTGTGGGCATAGCCACCGGCGGGGTTGAGACGGTGGGCGGTGGCCCCGGCGCGGTGGCAAAGCCTGTGGGTGTGGGGGAGGGACTGGCAGCCGGGGTGCCGATGTCCCGGCAGCCGGTCAGCCAGAGCCCCGCCAGGGATAGCAGGGAGGCGAGCAGTATGCTGAGGAGGACCGTGGCCCAGGGGATTCTAACCTTCTCACGCCCCTGGCGGTCGCCCTCACCATTGCCGGTAAGTAGAGTTCCTTGGCCAGGCATAAGTCGTCGCCCTCCTGTGATGCTTGCACAGAGTGTGGCAATTGGACACCTGGCAAAGAGTATAAGTCAGAATGGAGGGCTTGTCAAGCCGCCGAAGAGTAGGCGCCGGCGGGTGTGCCAGAGCCCCCTTGATTTCATGGTCAACACTCCCTCTACCAAGCCTCCTGTGGCAGTGTCAGGGAGACACGGGTGTATGCGCCTGGCTGGCTCTCAACCGCCAGTGTCCCGCCTACGACGGCCATCATGGTGCTGTGCAAGGCCAACCCCTGACCGCTGCCCGTGGCTGAGGGGCCGGCCGTTCCCAACCCCACGCCGTCATCCTCAACCATAACCTCTAATCCATCGCGCCAGGCCAGCTTCACACACAGGTGTAAAGGGCGGGCAGTTTCCTCGTCACGGCCATGACGACCGGCGTTACGGATGGCCTCACGGGTCGCGTAAAAGAGAACCTCGGCCGTCAGCGAGGGGATGGCCTGAGCCTGACGTTCCGCTTCCGGCTCGACTTGCCAGGTTACGCCGTCGAAGGCGCTTCCCAGTTCGTCGTCCACGGCCTGGCGCAGCGCACCGACCAATCCCAGTCGAGCCACTTCGGGCGCGGCGGTGGTGGGCATCTCCCGCAGCAGGTCAGAGATTTGGCGATGGGCGTCTGCCAACTGTGATATTGCGCCCGCAAATCCTTTGTCAAGGTTAGCTTGCTCATTGCTCAGAGAAAGCATCGCTGTGTGCAGGAGTGGCAATACGTCGTCGTGCAGCGTGCGACGGGCTCGCTGGTCGATCACCTGACTCTCGGCCAACCGCTGGCGCTGAAGAGCCATCAGTCGCCGTGCTATCTCGGCGCTGGCCAGGGTATCCATCAGCCGCTCCCCGCTGGCCTGCGCGATTTCGATCTCCTCCTGAGTGTAGAGCCCCCCATCGCGCTTTTCGCCCAACAGCAGGACGCCGATCAGTCCGCGCCCGCTCCACAGCGGCACGGCCCACATGGCGCCGCCGCAGTGGGCTGGGTCAAGCGGCACACACATTGTCTGGGGGGAGCTGAACTGCGCCGTGACCTCGATCAGCGAGGGCAGTGGCGCCGGATCGCCGCCGGGATGGGCCAACGCCGGGCCGACCAGGGGCGTCAACGGCCCAAGAGGGGCCAGGTAAGCCACACGTGCATCCAGTACGTCGTCGCATAACACATGGAACAGAGCGTTCGCGTCAATGTCCGAGGCCGCAGATGAAGGGGTCAGCAGATGTTCGTAAAGTCGTTGGCTGGTGACAAAGGGGCGCAAGTGGACGATGTAACGCTCCCGTTCGGCGTAGGAGCGCCAGCTAAGGAGCGCGTAAAAGACGGTCATCAGAATGGTGGTCAGCAGCAGGCCGTGGATGGCGCGCAATTGAAAGGTCAGGCTCCAACCCATCACGATACCATATCCCATGGCCAGAATCATTGCCCTGCGCCAATGACGCATAAAGCCACGACGGGGTAGCGTTTTGCCGGTAAAGACTTCGTAAGAGACGATGGCCTGTCCCAACAGGACAACAGCGATGGCAATGAGCGCCTCAATGACCAGATCGAGCCAGGCGATAGTGAGAGAAATATGGGTGTAGGCGTCGTAGGGTGGGCGCTGGCGGATGTTTGACACAATCCACAACGTAACCCACGCAACCAGCAAACTGACAACGAGCAGTGTGACAGAGGCGGCCACCAGCCAGGGACGGGCACGGCGGCGGGCCAGGTCACCCATCACCCGCGCCGACGGTCCCGGGTGGCGCAAAACGTCCAGAGACAGGGCGATGCAGAGCACGATGTAGAGGGGATAGATCAGGATCAGCAGCGGGATGCCGCCTACCGATGGCGAGGCCGACAGATCGAGTTGTGCAACCTGCCAATAGGCGGGCAGCGGGTTGGCAAAGACGAACATGCCAACGAGCCCCATGGCCAGCAGCGTGGTGAGGAGAAACCAGGGACGCTGCCGGCGGTGCAGGTACGCCTGTCTGTTGCCCCAGAAGCCGGCGTACCACAGCATGACCAGGTACCAGACGAAGGGTAAGGCAATGACGGGCACCCAGCCCACGCGCCACCAAAAGTTCATTGCCCAACTCACATAGCCCAGGCCGTGACCCAGGATGGCCGAGTGGCTGACAAAAAAAGCCCCGCCCATCAGCAGCCCGCCGCCAGCCAGCCAGACGCCCCAGGTGCGGCGTTCGGCGTTCAGCAGAACCGTCATGCCCAGCCAGAGCAACAGGATGGTGTTGAACAGCGAGACAGCCATGATGGCCCAGTTGAGAGAGAATTCATCGGTCATGGTGTACCTTTTAGGATCATGAGGATGATCTCAGATCGATTCACGCGACGTTAAAGTCAGGTAGCTAATAAACAGAATCGCGGCGAACAGAAACGTGACGCCAAAAGTACGGGGATGATTCCAGGGATCGGCCAGCCGGATAGCCACGTCGCTCAACACGTCTCGGGGGCGCAGAAGCAGATCCCAACTGTTCCAACGTAGGAATCGTCCCATGTAGACGCCCAGGCCGCCCAGTCCCAGGACAACGGTCACAAACAGCCAACTGAGGATGGGGCCAACGTGGTGCTTGACCAGCCTGTGCATGGTGCGAAGCGAAAAAACCGCCAGAAAGAGGCCCGTCCAGGCAAAGACCGAGAGCAACCCAACGTCGTACCACAGGGGGATCGGCGCGCGCTCCCGCAAGTGCCAAAAATCGGTGATGATGTAGGGCGCGTTGGGGAAAAAGACGAGCCACAACACGCCAGGAATGACCAGACACCCCCATCGGCGGGGCTGGCGCTGGTGACAATGATCGGCCCACATGCTGATCAGGTAGGGTATCCAGGCTAAAAAGAGGTTCCACACCAAAAAGACATAGGTCGCGGTGTGGCTTCTGTAGACCCGTCCAGCAGAGAGACAGACGGCCAGCAGCGAGGATAGCAGTATGGGATACAATGACTGGCGCGCAAGAAAGCTATGGGTCTGGCGCAAGCAACGGGTTTGGGTAAGCATAGACGTCCTCCAAGTAAGAATTCCCCGGTCATGGGATGGCCGAGTTCCGTTCCAATTGAATAATGCGTCGGATATCATTGCAATTGCGCTTCCATAGCAAACTCTCCATCGCTGTTCTGTATTCTGGTTTAGGGCCACCACTACGGTTCGGTAGCCGCGCTTTCCCTGCTACTCCTCTATCCTGAGCGGCACCCACTCGCCTCGCCGGTCCGCCACTCGCGGCGTGCCGTCGGCGTCCCACACGACGAGTTGCTGGCGGTGGTAGATGACCGCCGCCCGTGTGCGGGCCACCTTTTCGTCGGTGGGTGTGGCGTTGAGACCCCAGGCAGCGTAAATTTGTCCGTTGGTGCGACTCACCGCCCGCTTGTCGCGGAAACCCAGGCGAGCGGCGATCTGCTCGTTGGTGAGGCCCTGGGCCAGCAGGGCCATCACGGCCCGCTCGTTGGGCTCCAGCAATGCCAGCGGGTCGTATTCGTCCTTGTGGCGCACCTCCTGTACCCGCGCCTCGATCTCGGGGTCAATAAAGCTCTGCCCGGCGACGGCGTTGCGCAGCAACGGCATGATCATCTGCGGCAGCAAATAATTCGACTTGCGCACGTAGGCGTAATGGCTCAGGATGCCGGAACGACGAAAATCGCGGTAATAGGCATCGTCGTCCTGGATGGAGTAAAAGACGATCGGCAGGCGCGGAAACTCGCGCCGGATAGCGACCGCCGCCTGGATGCCGTTCATCTCGCCGGCCAGTTGCACGTCCATCAGGATCACGTCGGGCGGCCTCGCCAGGCAGTGCGCCAGGGCCTCTTGGCCGTTGTCACAATCGTGCACCACGCACACCGCCCCGGTGGCCCCCAGTCCCGATTTCAACGCCAGGCGCAATTTTTCGTTGTCTTCTACCAGCAGTAAACTCAGCATAGCTTATTGATTCTCGACCAGTAACTCATAGGCCCGCCACCGGGCTAGGTGGAACGAAGGCCATGCTGGCGAAAAAGATGAGCGAGGCCAGCAGCCAGAGGTTGCGCCGGGCCGGCCGCACTCCCTCCAACCGGCTCAGGCCAAAGAGCGCGACCACCAACAAAAGCACAAAGAGGGGGACAGAAATACCCAGGGTTTTGCCGTAGAAGAACAGGTCCACGCTCCAACCCAGAGCCAGAGCGACCAGCCAAGTAAAGGGTGGTGGTTTGGTGCGAATCATGGCTCCTCCTGATGATACGAGTCTCGCAGTTTACGCTCGTATAGTACAGTGTATCAAAGGTCAAAGCCCTTGTCAAGCACTCAGGTGCGCGGCATGTGTACTCGAGAAGTGGACATGGGCTGGCAAATCTGGTATGCTATTTCCAAAGGAAGCAGGGGAGGGCCCCCATATGCAGGATGCGGAGTAAGACAAGTATGAATGACCTGGGCAGGCGGTTCCTTTGGGTATCGGCCCACGCTATCGCGATGGCCTTACTGGAGGCAGTGGTCGTCGTCTATATACGTGGCCTGCTCCAGGTTACGAACGACCGCGTTGCACTGGGGCCTTGTGCCAAAATGGAAATGTGGAGAGAAGTGGCAACCCTGGTGATGCTGGTTGCCGTCGGCTGGCTGGCTGGTCGCCGCGCGCCCGACCGGTTGGCCTACGGGCTGTTCGCCTTTGGAGTTTGGGACATCTGGTACTACATTTGGCTCAAGGTACTGATTGATTGGCCAGCGACACTCCTGGACTGGGACATCCTGTTCCTGATCCCCCTTCGCTGGTGGGGGCCGGTACTGTCGCCGGTGCTAATCGCCGCGCTGATTTGTGTTAACGCGGTGCTGGCGACGATGCGGATGGCGCGCGGGAAGCGGCTGAGGCTCACGCCCGCCCGCGTAGGTCTCGTCGTTCTAGGCGGGCTGCTGGCGCTGTACGTCTTTATGTCAGACTCGCTCTGCGCGCTGCTGGGAGGGCTGAGCAATTGGGCTACACTCCGGCCAGGCCCCTTCAAGTGGCCATTGTTTTTGACGGCGCTGGCATTGATGGCATTTCCCAGTCTGATGGCCACATGGCCTGGGCGCGGTGAAGGAGCTCAGAGTCCACTAGCTTGACAAAAGGCCGTGCTCCATGTACAATGTGGCACAAATCGAGCCAGTGCTTCGCCGGTGGGGCGTGTCCACGGTGGCCGCGTCTGGGCGAAAGCTGTTTTGAGTTTTTTGACCAAGGAGGGACAAAGGATGCCTACTGTTGCAGAACTCTTTGAAGTGATGCCTCAAGTCTTCAAGCCCGAGGCCGCGCCAGGCGTTGATGCGGTCGTTCAGTTCTCGCTGACCGGCGACCAGGCGGCCGAGTATTACGTGACCATCGCCGAGGGCGCGTGCAAGGTGGATGAGGGCAAGCACGAGTCACCCTCGGCCACGATGACTCTGGATGGCCAGGACTACCTGGACATGGTTAGCGGCAAGCTCAACCCTCAGATGGCCTTTATGCAGGGCAAGCTCAAGATAAGCGGCGACATGGGCTTGCTCCTTCGCTTCCAGAGCTTCTTTGACCTGTCTGGCCTGAGCTAACCATCTTTGCCCTGATAGCGTTTTTCACAAGTCCCCCTGCGCCGCTGTGGTGCAGGGGGCGGCTTTTATTATGCCCAATCCGCAAAGGGCGCATACGATATCGTTTTGAGAGCGCGACACGTGTCAGAGGGTTCACCGCAGTTGCAGCAGACAGAAGCAGGGCCAGGACTGGCTCGTTCGGCCGGGATCATTGCCCTGGGCAACGTCGGCAGCCGGGCGCTGGGGCTGATCCGGGAGATGGTCATCGCGCATTTTTTTGGCGCAGAGGGTCCGGTTAGCGCTTTCCGGCTGGCCTCGCGCATCCCCACCATGACCTATGACCTGCTGGTGGGCGGAATGCTCTCGGCGGCATTGGTGCCGGTGTTCAGTGAGTACCTGGCCAAGGAGCGGCGAGACGAACTATGGCGCGCAGCCAGCGTCGTCTTTAGCCTGGTAGCGGTGGCGCTGGGGGGCATCATTGTGTTGCTAGAGCTCACCGCCCCGACGGTAGCCAGGTGGCAGGGGGAAGGTCTGGGCGACGACTTGCTGGGGGTAATGACCCGCCTCGTCCGGTTGGTGGGGCCAGCGATACTCTTCTTTGGCCTATCAGGGGTGACAACGGGTCTGCTCTACTCGCTCAAGCGGTTCACGTTACCTGCTTTTGCGGCGGCGGCCTACAATTTGGGCATCATCGTCGCCGCGCCGCTGCTGGCCGGCCGGCTGGACATCTACAGCCTGGGTGTGGGAGCTGTCCTGGGGGCCTTGCTCCAGTTGCTCATCCAGTTGCCAGGGTTGCGCGGTGGGTCATTGCGCTTCTCTTTTGACCTCTCTCATCCGGCGCTGCGACAGATCCTGCGGCTCTATTTGCCCGTTGCTCTGGGCGTGGCGATTAGCAATGCACAGGTAGCTATTGATGGCCGACTGGCTTCCTACGCCGGGGAAAGCGTTGCTGCCTGGATGGATTACGCCACGCGGCTCATCCAGTTCCCTCACGGGCTGGTGGCGGTGGCCATTTCGCTGGCGGCGCTGCCTTCGCTGGCTCGATCCAGTGCGGCCCATGATGCGGCCGGTTTTCGCCGCACTTTTGGCCTGGGGTTGCGAATGGTCGTGGTGCTGATTGTGCCAGCAGCGGTTGGCCTGTGGGTGCTATCGGAGCCGGTGATTGCCCTGGTCTTTGAGCACGGCGACTTTACCAGTCTGGACACGATCTGGGTTTCACTTGCCCTGCGGGGCTACCTGATCGGCTTGATTTTTGCAGCGGTGGACTGGCCGCTGAACTATGCTTTCTACGCCCGACAGGATACTCTCACGCCTGCGTTGGTGGGCGTGATCAGCGTGGGGGTTTATCTGGCGGTGGCACTGAGTTGGGTGGGGCCGTTGGGGATACTGGGCCTGGTGCTGGCCGATTCGGCCAAACATCTCTCCCACGTGTTGGTTATGCTGATCTTTACCTGGCGTCGGATAGGCAGCCTGCGCGGGATGGGCCTGGGGAGGACGTTGCTCAAGGCGGCGGCGGCCTCGGCGCTTATGGCCTTCGTTGTGCTGGTCGTCGCCGGATGGATCGAGGGCGCCGTCGGCGGCGAAGGGATAGTTGTCTGGTTGGCGATCGTCGGTGGCGCAGGGGGAGCGGGATTGGCCGTGTATCTTGCCGCTGGATGGGCCTTGCGGATGGAGGAGCTGGGTCACCTCTTTCAAACTGTGCGACGACGATTGGCCGGCTGAAGCCAATTTGACGAAATCCCCCATTTCAGGATATACTTGGCCTGCGATGTGGACACCGCCTGGAAAGGCCAACCATGCCTGACCGACGTACTGTAGACGAACTGAGCATCGAGGAACTGGAACGGATCCTCATGATCAAAAGACGGGCTGCTCGCCAGGAGCGGATGCGGCGACTGGCCGCCCAGGGCCGCCTGGTGCGAGGCCGCTCGTTACCGCCAGAGGATGGGTCTTCCTGGTCGGAAAAAGAGCCCGATCTGGTTCGGGAAGCGACTGGACCACGTCGCCGTGGTCTGACGGTGGAGCGGCTGGGCGATAGATCGAGCGGAGGTTCCAAGCGTGAATGGCGAGTGAACCTGCGTAGCGCCCGCGACGCGCTGTTGCTGTTGCTGGAAGTGGCCGCCCTGGTGGGACTGATCGTGGTGCTGGGGGGATCGTTCCTGGAGATGCGAGAACTGAACAGGGAATACGCCCAGGCCAGGGGAGAGACCCCTACGCCTGTACCTACACCGATCATCAATGTAACGGTTTTGCCGGGAGGGCACGCCCCACCGGTGGGCGATGGGCTACCGCAGCCGGTGCCGGAGCACCTGCGCAATTGGATCACGCCCCAGCCGACGGCGGCCATTGCTATTCCCACGCCTGAGTCACAACCGCCGACGCGCATCGTCATCCCCAAAATCGGCCTGGATGCGCCGGTGCTGGAAGGGGATGACTGGGAGGCGCTGAAGAAGGGAGCCGGACATCACATTGGCACAGCCAATCCAGGCGAGCGGGGCAACGTATACATCTCGGCCCACAACGACATTTACGGCCAGATCTTTAGAAGGCTGGAAGAATTGGACCTGGGCGACGAGGTCGTCATTTACGCTGGCGCTACGTCTTACCGGTACATTGTCCGCGAGAAGCGAATCGTGGAGCCGATGGATGTCAGCGTGATGTACCCTACTACGGAGCCGATTCTGTCTTTACAGACGTGCTATCCGTACATGGTGGACACTCACCGGCTGGTGGTCATCGCCCAGTTGTCGGAGTAAAAGCAGCAATTCCCATTCTAGTTCGCCAAAGGCACTTGTCCTGTACGGCCAAGTACAGGGTCTTTGACCGAGGCGAAAAAGGTCTTGATCAGAGACCCTGTACCCTCCGTCCTTGGGCAACGTGCTGGACCGTACGGTACAGTGCCGGAGGACTAAGGGCTTGGCCGCACCTGTCCTGGACCGACAGGTACAGGGTACAGGACAAGTGCACCGTGCTGTACCCTGTACAGTGCCTTTGCCCATCACAGAATAGAGCCAGGGGGATAGTCCCCGGTCTGAAGGAGGAGAATGAAGTTATGGCCAAAGCTAAGGCAAGGAAAACTCGTCGAACCAAACAAAGGCGACCCATACCAACGCGCCGGGCACGTCCCGGCCTCACTGCCAACAAAGTCAGAGTTACTGTCCCACCACCGGAGCCGACAAGCTTTGCCGAGGAGTACCAATACGTCATCGCTGACCTGAAGCGAATCTTTATCCTGGCCGTCGCCATGTTAGCCTTGCTCGTCGTTCTGGCACTGGTGTTGCGATAGAGGTGGCTCGACAAACCGGGTTTCTGATCTACCCCCTGAACGCTCACGGGGCCTCATCTGTTCAGGAGAGGCCCTGTATTTCGTAACAGACAATAGGCTCCTGCCGCCCGTGAACGTGCTGGGGCGGCAGGCGGACTACCTGGAGGTGATCGGCCAATTCGGAGTAGATAGCTTCGCTGATGAGGATCTGCTCCTTCGTGGCCACCTCTTGCAGTCGCCGGGCCACATTGGCTGTATCACCAATGACGGTATAGTCCATCATACTCTCCGAACCAATATTGCCCACTACCACCTCGCCGCTGTGTAAGCCAATGCCCAACCCCAGGTCGATCAGTTCATCGTCTTTCCAGGACCTCGCCAGGTCGGCAAAGACCTGCCGCAGTTCCCAGGCCGTCTGAATGGCGCGCCAGGTATCGTCTTTGTAACTGACCGGCGCACCATAAAAGGCCATCACTGCATCGCCCAGGTACTTGTCAAAAGTTCCCTTCCACTTGAAGACCACTTGGGTGAGCTCGGAGAAAATAGTGTTCAGGATTTCGACGACCCGGGTGGGACTGTGTGTTTCGGAGAACTTTGTAAAGCCTCGAATGTCGGCGAACAGCACTGTCACCTTACGATTCTCACCGCCCAGCTTCAAGTGGCGCTCCGGATCGTCCAGGATCAACGACGAAACCTCGTGGGCCACGTAGCGATTGAGGATCTTGAACAGGAGTTCATTTTTCGTTTCCAGTTCGTCGTGCAGGTGCTTGATGCGCATCAACGAGTTGACCCTGGCCAGCAGTTCGTAGATGTTGAACGGCTTGCTCAGAAAATCGTCAGCGCCGACTTCCAGGGCTTTTATGCGTTCTTCCGTGCCGTGCAAGGCAGTGACCATCACGATGGGAATAAACTGGGTGCTTTGGTCTCCCTTCAAGCGGGCGCAGACCTGGTAACCGTCCAGACCGGGCATCATGATGTCCAGCAAGATCAGGTCGGGTGATTCTGCTTCGACGCGCTCCAGGGCCTCGAGACCATCGTGGGCGATGATCACCTCGTAATCAGTCATTGATGTCAGGTAAGCTTCTAACAGTTCGGCGTTTTGAAAGTCGTCGTCTACAACGAGGACCTTGCCCTGGGGCGATTGATTCTTTTCCCTCGCTTGCCTAGCCATGTTCTTATTTCCCTTTCCCAATGTCAGGTTCAGTAAGCGGCCGTCTGCTTTCGTGGGCAGCGGTTGATGTCAAAGGTAAGGCCAGCGTAAAAGTACTGCCCAGTCCTGGCTTGCTTTCGGCCCAAACGCGCCCACCGTGCAATTCGGCATAGTGACGCACGATCGCCAGCCCCAATCCCAGTCCTCCGAAACGCCGGGAGAGCGAGGCGTCTACTTGGCGGAAAGGATCGAAAACCTCCTCCAGCTCATCGGCAGGGATGCCAATGCCGGTATCCGACACTGCCAGCCGTAGCTCGTGAGGCTGTTCCGGGAGATATAGCATCGCTTGCAACGTGACTCGTCCCCCGGCGGGGGTAAACTTGACCGCGTTGTTCAGCAACTCGTAAAGCATGCGTTTCAATTTCACTTCGTCAGCCCAGACTGTTTCGACGTCTGGTGTTATTTCGATCGCGATTTCGACCCCTTTTTCCTGGGCGCTTCGCTCCACCAGGGCTCTCATGCCCTGGAGCATGGGAGCCACGGGCACGGACTGGGGATAGACGACCTGCTCATCGGCTCTCAATTGGGCCATGTCAATGAGATCGTCGAAACTGCCCTCTAGACGCTCACCAGCGCTCCGAATGTTTTCGACCATTTGTGCCTGATCTGCCATCAGCGGCCCACGGATGCCATCCAGGAGTGCCTGCGAGAAGCCGACGATGCTGTTCAGGGGCGTGTACAATTCGTGAGAGACGTTGGCCAACAACTCGGATTTCAGGCGATCCAGGTCCTGCAGGCGGCGGTTGGCCCTCTCTAGTTCCTGGGTGCGTTCCGCAATGCGGGTTTCCAACTCGCGGTTCATCGTTTGCATCTCTTCCAGCAGGCGCAGGTTTTCTTGATAGGCGTATCGAAGTTGGGTCAGTAATCTCCGGTTATTGACCAGCATACGACGTCTAATGAGGCCGCGTTGTACAGTGGTCAGCAGCTTGCTCACATTGTCCAGCGGCTTGGTGAGGTAGTCATAGGCGCCATAGCGCACTGCCTGCATGGCAGTTTCCAGCGAGGCGTAACCCGTGATCAAGATCACCACTGCATCTGGATCCTCCTCGCGTAATCGCCGCAGCACCTCAATGCCCCCCGGCGGTGGCATTTTGATGTCCATGATCGTCAGGTCAATGCAAGTGCCTGCTTTATGCTCCGTCTTTTGGCTGCGCTTCTGGACGTTCGCCAATGCCTCATCGCCATCGGCTGCAGAGACCACCGTATATCCCTGGGAGGTCAGCGCGAAAGCCAAGAACTCGCGCATGCCGGGGTCATCGTCCACTATAAGGATAGTGCCGCGCTTCTGTTCACTCATCCGACGCTACTGTGCTTTCCTTTCCTGTTTCGGCCGGCAGACGAACGGTGAAACGACTTCCCTGGCCGAGTTTACTCTCGACGTCTATGGTTCCACCGTGGGTTTGCGCCAGCCCATAACTCACATAGAGGCCCATACCCAGACCACGCACCGTCCCGTTTTCCACCTTGGTGGTGTAGCCAGGATCAAAGATGCGCGTCAGATCGGCCGGCGCAATGCCGCCTCCCGTATCGCTGATGGCGATGTGCACCCAATCTCTACTGTCGCTGTCACTGGACAGGGTAGTCTCGACGACGATTCTGTGCCCCCCGGTTGGTGGCTCCGTGCAAGCTATGGCTTCGTTGGCATTCAGGAGGAGTTTGAGCAATACCTGCTTTATCTAATGGGAATAGCCAAAGACCAGGGGAGGCGGTGAGGCCAAGACTTTCTCCACGGTTATGTTACATTTGGAAAAGTGGCTGTGCATCAATTCCAATGCCTGCACCACCACCACGTTTACGTCCACAAGGTATGGCCCTTCCGATGATGGCTGGGCGAATTCGCCAAAGTTTCGAGTGAGCTTGGCCATGCGGAAGGCGCTGTTCAAGACTTTTCCCAGGTCATCGCTCAGTTTGGGCGGCATATCGGGCTGACTTTGTAGAAACTGGGTCAATCCCAAAATGACCGACAAGGGATTGTTGAGTTCGTGGGCCAGGCCACGGGCCAGCTCGCCCACGGCCGCCAGGCGCGCTGAGCGGATTAACTCGGCCTGTGTGCGCTGCAAGGCCTCCAGTTGCTCCTGTGTCTGTCTGAGCAGCCGCGCGTTCTCGATAGCCGTGGCCAACTGTCCAGCCATCCGTTCTGCGATCAGGAGATCGTCTTCAGCGTAGGTGTGAGGCTGGCTGTGGCCGAAGGATAGCGCGCCAATGGCTTTATCCTTTACGATGAGGGGAACCATTATCAGCGAGCGGACCGCTGGGGGAGGTTGCACTGCCCAACCAGCAACGCGCTCGTCCTGCGTGACGTCAGAAGCAAGAAAAGGACGTTTCTGTTCAATAACCCAACCTTCTCCCGAGTTCTCAACCGGAGTGAGAAGCAGCATGCCTTCGGTGTTCATAGAAGGGCTGACCAATGACCTTTGCTCCAGGTGTTGGCCGTCCGAGGTCAGCAGTGACAACGTCATGCAGTAAAAGTCTACCACCCGTCCGGCTTCGCGAGCCAGGGTTCCGTAGACCTCTTTTATGTCCAGGTTGGCATTGATGGCCTGGGTGATTTCGGCCAACACGCTGAGTTGCTCAGCGCGGTGGGTTGCTTTGCGGGTCAGGCGCTGTTGCTCTAAAATGCGGTTGACGGCCAGGCTCATCAATGCCAGTTCAAAAGGCTTTTGCACATAGTCCACGGCCCCCCGTTTCATAGCCTTTATCGCCGAATCCAGGGAGCCGTAGGCCGTAATGACAATGACCGCCGTGTCGGGACACTGGCGCTCTATGTGTTCCATCACGGCATAGCCATCCCCGCCCCGCATCACCAGGTCGGTAATGACCAGGTCAAAGCGGTCCTGGGAGAGCATTTCCACCGCTGCGCCGCCACTGGCAACCGCAACCACCTTGTATCCTTCGTGTCTCAGGTGGTTGCACAGCACTTTTCTTAAGCCAGGTTCATCGTCCACGACTAGAATCCTGGCAGGTATTGTCAGTTCTTTCATGGGGCACCTCTACAAGCGATGTGATAGGTGATAGGAATGGACGCCAATCCGTTCCCTTTAGAACTCACCCCCATGAGTCTCTGTTCCTCCGTTTTCACGCAAAGTAGGCCAGTGCCAGGCGTAACTTTTCTTCCAATGGCATCTCTTCGGCTGGCAGCGATTGTAACGCTGCCTGGGCTTCCACGACGCTGTAACCCAGTGTTGTCAGCGCTTCAATGACCTCGGCGTCGGCGTCGGTGAGCGCTGGCACGGCATCTACTCCCATTTCAGCTTTTACTTTATCCTTGAGGTCAAAGGAGATCTTTCGCGCCGTCTTGGGGCCAATGCCTGGCACCCGTGCCAGAACGTCCGTGTTACCCTGGGCAATGGCCGTCCGCAGTGCGTCGGGCGAGAGGGCGGACAACGATGCCAACGCAACGCGAGGCCCTACCCGCTCCACGCTCAAGAGCAACTCAAAGAGCGACAACTCGTCTTCGCTGCCGAACCCGTACAACGATAGGTCATTCTCCCGGACTTGCAGATGCGTGTACAACTCGACCGTCTGGCCCAGTTGATCGCGGCCCAACAGTCCAGTTGGCACGTGGACTAGAAAACCCACGCCGCCTACGTCCACGACCAGGTAGGTTTTGCCAACGGCGGACACCCGTCCGGTGAGGGTGGCGATCATGGTCTGTTCCCCGTTCCCACCTCTATCACGTCTGCTCTGCCAGGAGGCTCATCCAGTGCGCGGACTGGAGGTGACAAACCGCGACGGCGATGGCGTCAGCCGCGTCGTCCGGAGTGGGAGCAGCCTCTAGCCCCAGCAACAAGGCCGTCATCTGCTGCACCTGGGCCTTGTCGGCGTTGCCGTAGCCAGAGACGGCCTGCTTGACCTGTAGAGGGGTATAATCGTGCACTGGCCGGCCGGCCAACGCAGCGGCCAGCAGGATCACCCCTCGGGCCTGGCCCACAGACATGGCCGTGCGCACGTTCTTGCTAAAAAAGACCTGTTCTACCGCCACAGCATCTGGCCGGTGGAGGTCTATCAGGGCTGTGACTTGTTGAAATATCTGGCTCAGCCGCTGCGGGAGGGGGGTGGAAGCCGGCGTCTGTATGGTGCCATAATCCACCAGGGCCGGGCGGCCATCTGCTTCCTCGCACACCACTCCCCACCCGGTAATGGCCGTACCAGGATCAATGCCCAGCACGACCATCAGTTTGCCGTCTCGTAAGCGGCCATCGCCTCGTCGCTGATCTTCAGGTTGGAATAGACCTGCTGCACATCGTCCAGCGCTTCGAGTGCATCAATGAGGTTCATGTTAGAGAGTGTTCCTTTTTCGTTCAGGGGGATCGTTGTCCTGGGAATCTTGGAAAGCTCAGCCGAGTTGATAGGCACATCATGGGCCGACAGCGCTTCTCGAACGACGTGCAAGTCCGAGGGATCGGTGAAAATCTCGATCAGATCGTCGCCAATCTCAATGTCTTCAGCGCCGGCATCCACGGCCATCTCAAAAACGGCGTCGGCGTCGTCCCCCCCGGCGTCAATGGTAATGTAGCCCTTGATATCGAACTGCCAGGCCACGCAGCCGACCTCGCCCAGGCTTCCCCCGTAACGGTTAAAGTCTCGCCGGATGTCTGCCACAGACCGGTTGCGATTATTGGTCAGCACCTGCACCAGCAAGGCCACACCCTGGGGGCCGTAGCCCTCATAGGTGATCTCTTCCAGCGCCTCACCCTTTTCCAGACCCGCGCCGCGCCGTATGGCCCGTTCGATGTTATCCTTGGGCATGTTGGCCGCCTTGGCCTTGTCAATGACCAACCGCAACTTGAAATTGATGTTGGGGTCCGGCCCTCCCTCGCGAGCGGTGATGACCAACTCGCGGCCTATCTTGGTGAAAAGTTGACCTCTCTTGGCATCGGAGGCCGCTTTCTTTCGTTTAATCGTAGACCACTTGGAATGTCCAGACATAATGCTCCCTCCAAACAGCCGGCCGCCTTTGAGATGCGGCGTTTTATAAAAGCTGGGGCACATTATACCATTAGAGGCCGAAAAATGCTAGTGCTCCAACAGTTGCTTCTGCGTACCGGGTCCTTCCCCAGCCTGGTGACGGCCAAGATGGAGTTGGCGCTGGGGCGGGCGACCGCCTCGCCGGCCATAACTTAGGCGGCGCGTTTATGACTGTGAGGCCACCCACCAAACAAACAGCAAAACCGCGCCAAGCAAGAACATAGCACAACCCTGTTGACTAGTCTTGCCACCACGACCACGCTTGAGTCCTCCAATCCCCGCAAGTAGAAAAAGCAATCCAAGTAGACCCATCCACCCCATGCGCTCGTCTCCTTCCCTCTGCTCGTCAGCAGGAACCATTTTGACCAACTCGAGACAACAGCGAATGATTATGACTCGCTAGATTTATGGGTTGTACTTCTCCTCTTGTACTGCGTACCACTCTTCATCTTCTATGATCAGAGTAACCATGCCGATCACTTGAGGGGATATTAAAGAAACCCGCAAATTCTCGTAGGTTGTCGCTATCTCATTCCCCTCGCTCGTTCTTAGTGCGTTCTCAGCCCAGACAAATTTCTCTTCCCATTCTGGGATAAGGATCTCCATGAGTATCGCCATAATAAGAGCGTTTGCATCTACCACGTCCTGAGCATCACTGGGCATGGCGCCTATGAAACACGCACTAATGACATTCTCTGGTGGTCCAATGAACTCAAGCATAGACAATCCACCTAACGCATCTCCACGATTCTCGTAACGCTATCAATTGGAAGTCGGTTTTCAAATGCGAATCCAGCTTCTTCGAATAAAGATTGCACTGTGTCTCTGCTAACACCTGTACCAATCCAACGCCCTGTTACACTAACCTCCGTTGGTGTTGGACTAGGTGTCCACGTAGGCTCCGGCGTGTACGTTGGACGCGGGGTGTACGTTGGTTGAGGGGTACGCGTGGGTGGTGGTGGCAACGTGAGCACAGTTGGTGCAGGGAAAAGCAAAAGAAAGCCAGCCACACCACAGACGCCAACTGCCACCAAACCTAATCCAACGATGACCACCATTTGCCATAGCTTCATCTTGCTCATTGATCTCCTCCTGGGCCAAGAATCGCCGCCAAACGGTCCGCGCATAAGCCATACGCGGATTTCGCAGTGTCACCACCCATGACATGAAACGCTGTAAAACCAGGACTGGCAACTATGGAATCTTTGTATATTGGACTTTGGACAAATCCATAACCTGAGTGAGACTTGCAAAATTGGCGGATC
>CAYVPU010000035.1:0-2476 GCA_964453885.1 uncultured Anaerolineae bacterium
GTCACCCCCCGGCTAACGCCGACGGATGAGGCGCAGAACGTCGTAATGATACACTAGAACCACTGAAAGCGCAAGTAATGCCCAGTTTGTGAAGGCCGTTGCGAAAGAATTATGACAACCATCACGTACCACGGACAGATTGAGATAGTACTAACGAAATTTGACACCTGGCACATTCTATGATAGAATAATTCCCAGTAACCACTAGGAATTAAAGCCGGTCGAACAGGCAGGCAAAAGTGTGACGAGGGTACGGCGGTGAAGTTTACGGCCAGAGAGCAATATGGTTTGCGCGCCATGGTCGAGTTGGCCCGTCGCTACGGCGATGGGCCAGTGTCGTTGAGCGAGGTAGCCCGCATCCAGCGGCTTTCACAGGGTTATCTGGAGCAGGTGGCCGGGGGGCTGCGGCGAGCAGGGCTGCTCATCAGCCGGCGAGGCGCGGCGGGCGGATATATACTGGCCCGCGAACCCGATGCCATCACGGTAGGTGATGTGATTCGCGTGCTGGAGGGCGAGATCGTGCCCATGACCTGCGTGGCCAGCGAGGATACCTGTGCGCCTCCCTGTACTCGCAAAGGCCAATGCGTCACCCGCGACGTCTGGCTGACGGTGCGGATGCAACTCGAAAAGACGCTGGACAACACAACGCTGGCTGACCTGGTGCACGGGTGAACGAGTCAACCGCGATCGAGCCTTGTGGATAATGAAGAGGAGTATATTTTATGACAACCAAACCGAATCGTATTGTCTATCTCGATCACGCCTCCACCACGGCCGTAGACCCGCGGGTGGTAGAAGCGATGCTGCCTTATTGGACGCAGCATTACGGCAACGCTTCCAGCATCTACAGCGTTGGCCGCGAGGCGCGCAAGGCAATGGAGGAATCGCGCCGCCAGGTGGCCGGAATCCTGGGCTGTCAGCCCAAGGAGATCGTCTTTACCAGTTGCGGCTCCGAATCGGACAACCTGGCGCTGCGCGGCGTGGCGCTGGCCCGGCGGGTGCAGAAAAAAGGCAATCATATCATCACCAGCCCCATCGAGCACCACGCTATCCTCCACACATGTGAGCAATTGGAAAAGCACTTTGGCTTTGAGGTGACATACCTGCCGGTGGACGAGCACGGACAGGTGAACCCCGACGACGTTGGCCGTGCCATCCGCGATGACACGGCGCTCATCAGCATCATGTACGCCAACAACGAGGTGGGCACGATCCAGCCCCTCGCTGAGATCGGTCAGATTGCGCGGCAGCACCGCATCCCCTTCCACACCGACGCCGTCCAGGCTGGCGGGAGCCTCGACCTGAGCGTGGACGCCCTGAACGTGGACTTGTTGTCCCTCTCGGCGCACAAGCTCTACGGCCCCAAAGGGGTCGGCGTGCTGTACGTCCGTAAGGGGACACCGTTGCTGCCCACCCAGACCGGCGGCGGCCACGAGGGGAACCGTCGCGCCGGCACCGAGAATGTGGCCTACATCGTGGGCCTGGCCAAAGCGTTGACGCTGGCCCACGAGAACGCCGAAAGCGAGAACGCTCGCCTGACCCGCCTGCGGGATCGGCTGATAGACGAGATCACGTCCGAGATACCGGAGGTGAGACTGTCGGGCCATCCAACGGAGCGGTTGCCCAACAGCGCCAGCTTTCTCATCCGCTACATCGAAGGCGAATCTATCCTGCTCAGCCTGGACCTGGTGGGCATCTGCGCCTCCAGTGGCTCGGCCTGCACCAGCGGCTCGCTGGAACCATCGCACGTGCTGATAGCCATGGGCATGCCGTACGAGATCGCCCACGGCAGCCTGCGCCTCACTCTGGGTCGCGAGAACACAGACGAAGACGTGGATTACGTCATGCAAGCGCTGCCCGGCATTGTCGAAAAGTTGCGGTTGATGAGTCCGCTGTACCGGCGAGGCAATTGACGTGTCTGAGCAGCGAGGAAATCCATCATCATCTCAGCAGGAGCCATTCGTGTGGTTATCTGGAATGTTTGTTACTACATTGACCCAGAAACAGACCTGCCCCACATCTACAACCACAATGTTGCTGAGGAGGAAGTGGAAGAAGTACTGGCAAGGCCAGGCGAGGATCGTCAGGGACATGAAGGAGCCCGAGTGGCCATTGGTCAGACTGAGGCAGGACGCTACCTTCGAGTTATATACGTGCCTGACCCTGAACCGGGCAGTGTGTTCGTGATAACCGCCTATGAACTCAGTGGGAAAACTATGTCGGCGTACCGCCGACGTAGACGCAGGAGGCAGAGATGACAAACGATCACTTTCCGTCTGGATGGGATGAAGAACGAGTACGTCGAGTTCTTGCCCACTACGAAACTCAGACAGAAGAAGAAGCTGTCGCCGAAGATGAGCGAGCTTTCAGAGAGACAGGCCGAATCGTGATAGAAATTCCCGTCGAGTTGATGCCTGTCATCCGCGAGGTGATTGCCCAATACGAGGCCAGAGTAGGGGCTTGAGACGACAGCGAA
>CAYVPU010000035.1:2576-5937 GCA_964453885.1 uncultured Anaerolineae bacterium
AGAGATGGGGCTCAGAAGATTGAGACTCCTCACCGTAGGGAAGGCCAAGTGGGCGGTCAGCTTTTACAAAAAGTTGAGATACACTTTGATTGATAATATCGAGAGATATTGGGGCTTTGATGTGTTCATGGAAAAAGAGTTGCCATGACTGAAACAACTAGCACTGCAACGCTCGATCTTTTGTTGCGCCACATCTCGGACAAGAAAGCGATCCTAGACAAACGTCGTCCATTGCCACCCGCAATAGCTGCCAAGCTCAAAGAGCACATTGACGTGGCGTGGACATACCATTCCAACGCCATCGAGGGTTCCAGCATCACGCTGCCGGAGACACGGGCCATCCTGCTGGACGGCCTGACGGTCAACGGCAAGCCGCTGCGCGAGCACCTGGAGGTCATCAATCACAAGCACGCCATTGACTTTGTGGAGGCCCTGGCTGCCGGCGATGCTCCCATCACGGAGCATACCCTTCGGCAGATCCATGCCCTGGTGCTGCGGACGATTGATGACAAGAAGGCCGGTCGCTACCGGCGCGTGCAGGTCTACATCACTGGCTCGGAATACGTGCCATCGGAGCCGGTAGCCGTCCCGCCGATGATGGCCGATTTTGGCCAGTGGCTGGCCTCCGATGAGTTTGCCAGGCTGCATCCAGCCAAGCAGTCAGCCATGGCGCACTTGCACCTGGTGGACATTCATCCCTTTGTGGATGGGAACGGCCGCACGGCACGCCTGTTGATGAACCTGTTGCTGGTGCGCCACGGATATCCGCCAGCCATCATCCGCCACGAAGAGCGGCCCGTGTATTACGTGGCGCTGGAGAAGGCACACCAGCAAGAGAACGAGCCATTCTTAATCCTGGTAGCAGAAGCGATAGACCGCTCGCTCGACATGTATCTGGCAGGCACAGAACCAATGGAGGACTGATGCCACTCAACGAACTGGACCACAGCGACAAACGAGTCATCATGTTCGGCGGGAAGGGAGGCGTGGGCAAGACTACTTGCTCGGCGACGACGGCACTGCACAATGCGCTGGCCGGCCGCAAGACGCTCATTATCTCCAGCGATCTGACCCCTTCGCTGTCGGACATTTTCGAGACAGAGATCGGCCCTGTGGAACGGCGCATCCCTGGCGTGCCCAACCTCTCTGGCCTGGAGATCAATCCCGAAGAGGTGATGGTCCGCTGGAAAGAAAGGTTTGGCCCAGAAGTCTACGCCGCAGCTTCGACGCTGGTAAACATGCCCTACGACCAACTGATTGACTACGTGGCCATCGCGCCCGGCATCCAGGAAGAATTCATGCTGGATTACATCGTGGAGCGGGTCAAGGACGGTCGCTATGACCTCATTGTCTGGGACACGGCCCCGGCCGGTGACACGTTACGACTGCTGGGCCTGCCTCAACAGTTTCTTCAGCACTTGCGCATGGCGCCCAAGATCTACCTGGAAGTGCGTGACACCTTTAACCTGAAAAAGGTGCCCTTCCTGGAACTGATCCAGAGCTGGAGCGAACTCTCGGAAGAAGTGATGAGCTTTTTCCGCGACCCGACCAACACCGAGTTTGTGCTGGTGACCATCCCGGAGGCGCTGGGCGTATACCAGGCCCGGCGGCTGGTGGGCGAGTTCGCCCGTTTTGGGCTCAAGATTCGCTACCTGATTGTCAACCACGTTATCAAGGAGGCCGACTGCCCTTTCCACCAGCAGCGGGCGGCCATGCAGCGCCCCTACATCGAACTGCTGGAGCAAGAGTACAACGGCCACCTGGAAGTGATCCAACTGCCGGCCTTTGCCCGGGAAATGAAAGGCATTGACCGGCTCAAAATACTGGAACGAGTCCTATTTGGCAGCAATTAGCCAATTCGCAAGGAGTGAAACGATGCAATATTCCGACCTGGTCATGGAACACTTTATGAACCCCCGCAACGTGGGGATTATCGAGGACGCCGACGGCGTTGGACAGGAGGGCAACCCGGTGTGCGGCGACCTGATGGAGATATACATCAAAGTAAACGGCGGCAGCATTTCCGACGTCAAGTTCCGCACCTTTGGCTGTGGGGCAGCCATCGCTACCAGTTCCATCGCCACCGAGATGATCAAGGGCAAGCCCCTGAACGAGGCTGAGACTCTGTCTAACAAGGCCATTGTCGAGGCGCTAGGCGGACTCCCGCCGATCAAGGTGCATTGTTCGATGTTGGCCGTAGACGCCCTGAAACAGGCCATCGAGGATTATTACGAAAAACACCCCGAAGCGCGACCGGCGGAGCATGAGGGGGACAATTCAGGGGGGTGAAAGCAAGAGCAAGACGTGTAGTGGTAGCCATGAGCGGCGGCGTGGATAGTTCCGTGGCCGCTGCTCTGCTCGTGGAACAGGGATACAAAGTGATTGGCCTCATGATGCGGCTCTGGTCGGAGCCAGGCAGCGAGGCTGACAATCGCTGCTGCGCCCCGGACGCGGTGGACAGCGCTCGCTGGGTGGCCGATAGCCTGGGCATCCCCTTCTACTTGCTCAACGTCGAAGCGCCGTTTCGGACGCACGTGGTGGACTATTTCGTGCAAGAGTACGCCGCCGGGCGGACGCCCAATCCCTGCCTGATGTGCAACCGGCACATTCGCTTCGACGTGCTGCTGCGCCGAGCGTTGGCGCTGGATGCGCGCTATCTGGCCACCGGCCATTATGCCCGCCTACACCACACGGATGGCCGCTATCGCCTGCTCAAGGGTGTGGATCCGCACAAGGATCAGTCCTACGTACTCTACATGCTGGACCAGGAGACTTTGCGCCACGTGGCCCTCCCCCTGGGTGACTATACGAAAAAACAGGTGCGGGAGATGGCCCGCCAGCAAGACCTACCCGTGGCCGACCGGGCGGAAAGCCAGGACCTCTGTTTCCTGGCCGACGGCGACTACCGGCGTTTCCTGCAAAAGGAGGTCCCCGCAGCAGTACGGCCCGGCCCCATCGTGGATCGCTCCGGGCGGATACTGGGCCAGCACAAAGGTCTACCCTGTTACACCATTGGCCAGCGGCGCGGATTGGGCATCGCCGTACCGGAAGCCCTCTATGTGCTGGAGATAGACATCACCCGCAACGCCCTGGTGGTGGGAACAGCTACCGAGCTGGGTCGCACAGAGTTAATAGCCAGCGATGTCTCTTACGTCTCCGGCAAGACGCCGCCGGAGCCTATGCGCGTGACGGCCAAGGTCCGCTATAAAGCCAGGGATGCCTCTGCCCTGCTCATACCGCTGCCTGGTGACCGTGCCACGCTGCGCTTCGACGATTCGCTGCGCGACATCACCCCTGGTCAGGGAGTGGTATTCTACCAGAGGGAGGAGGTCGTGGGCGGTGGGATAATAGATTAGAGGTT
>CAYVPU010000035.1:6037-7313 GCA_964453885.1 uncultured Anaerolineae bacterium
TTGGAGGTTTGAGATGCTGCTTTCGCCGCCGTTTGTGCTTTCGGCCTTGCTTTCCACGGCCATAGCCGCGCTATTCAATCTTTGGCAAGGGGGAAGCGTGCGCGACCTGGTCCTTTACCTGATTGCCAGTTGGCTGGGCTTTGCCGTGGGCGAATTGCTAGGGGGCTGGATAGGCCTGGATCTGTTCATGATTGGACAGATGCACATGGCAGAGGCCAGCCTGGCATGCGCGTTGCTGCTGTTCTTGGCGCGGTGGTTGAAAACATGATTCTGTCGATTGACTTGTCTATCCTTCTACGGTATACTTGCTGCACCCCGGCCAGCAATTCCCACTTTGTAGTGGACAGCCAGACCATGGAAGTCTTTGAATGAAACTCCTTGCCTACAACATCCACCACTGGGAAGGCACCGATAGGCGCGTTGATGTGGCCCGTGTGGCAAAAGTGGTTCACACGAGCGGCGCGGACGTCGTCGCGCTCAACGAAGTCTTTCACCCAGCCATCGCGGAGCCGGACGATCAGCCCCTCCTGGAGACAATGGCTCGCCACCTGGACATGGCCTACGTCTTTGGCGAAACGGTTCCGTTTCATTCCAATACCGGTTTTCCGGCGCCCTATGGCAATGCCCTTTTGACCCGCTACCCTATCCTCTCTGCTGAGGCCCACCTGATGGTGGACTTGCCCGGCCGCGAGCAGCGTGGGTTCTTGCGCGCGGTGCTGGACACAGGCGGAACCGCCCCGCTCGCCATCTATGTCACCCATCTGGATCATCGCCACGAGGACGCCCGGTTGGCCCAGGTCAAGAGCATGCTCGGATTTATCGCCCGTTGCGGCGACCACTCTCACGTCATTCTGGGCGATATGAACGCCCTAGCCCCTTCTGATTACCTGGAACACCCCGAAAAGCTGGCAACGCTGGCTACTCTGGAAAAGTCCAGCCGCGAAGTGATGTCTGGCGGGCAGGTGGTGACCCACCTGCTCCAGGTTGGTTACATAGATGCTTACGCCGCTGCTGGACACGGCCCGGGCGAGACCTGGTCTACGAAGAACCCTCAGGCACGCATTGACTACGCTTTCTTGCCACCCCCACTGGCGTCGCGGCTACGTCGCTGCCAACGATGGGAGACAGCCCTGACCCACGTCGCTTCGGATCATTTTCCTATCTTGCTCGAGTTGGTCGGCAGCTAGACGCACTTTGACGCTTTCCATTGCTCTATGGTATGGAGCGCGACAAGCACCACCCCTTCCAGGCACTAGCCGACGTGCTGACTGTCAAG
>CAYVPU010000035.1:7413-18940 GCA_964453885.1 uncultured Anaerolineae bacterium
AGCCTGATGAAGGAGAGCCAGTTCCAGCACAACCTGACCCAACTCCAGGCGGTTTCCCTGATCCTCAAACATCTGGCGGCTCTTGAGTAGTGATTCCACCGCCCTGTCAAAGCGACCTTGCGCCCGCTGCACCATGCCCATGAGTCGCCAGGCTCTTGCTTCTCGTTCCTGTCGCCCCCCCTCGCTCTGGAGGGCCATATCCATGGCCCTCGTCGCAAGAGCCTGGGCGTCGGCCAGATTGCCGCTACCCAGGGTTGTCTCGCCCAGCAAGGCGTAAGAATCGGCCACCAGTTCGCTGTCGTCCAGTTCCTCATAGATGGCCAATGCCTTCTGCAAGTAATCCATTGCCAGAGACCATTCCTCGGCATAAAGGAGAGCTCGACCCAGATTCTTGTATGCCTGTGCAGCGTTGAAACTGTCAGCGGTGGCGAGGGCACCCTGTAAGCTACGCTCCAGGAACTGCTTCGCCTGGGAAAGGTCACCCAGGTTGGTGTATAGAACCCCCAGGTTGCCGCTAGTAATCGTTGCCCCCTGGACGTCGCCGGTGCGCTCGTGTATCTCTAGACTGCGCCGAAAGTAACCCGCAGCTTCGGCCCACTGGCTCTGCATATTGGCCAACACACCCAGGTTGGCGGACCCTCGGGCAATGCCCTGCAAATCGCCCATGTACTCGTAGAGCTCCAGAGCAGCAGCCACTTCCCGGGCCGCCTTGCTCAGGTCGCCACGCCGGTACCAGATGCCTCCCATACGATTATGAATGGAAGCGATCTCTTGGCGATGGTCCGTTTCCTGCACCAGTTGCAAGGCTTTGCTCAACCACGCTTCCGCATCGTCCATTTCGTTGCGCCGAAAGTGCAACCACCCCACTTCGCTGTAGAGCCGGGCTGTCTCCAGCGAGAGCTCTGTTGACGGACTTTTCTCCTCTTCATCGCCAGCCAGAGCCAGTTGATACCACAACATGGCCTGTGCATAGTCTCCCTGGCACTCGTAACACCGGCCCATCTTGCGTTTCACGGCCAGTGACGTCGTACCGGTCGGGAAATCGAGATGGCCGCCGTGCAAGATCCCCAGACCGCGCCAGTACTCTGTTCGGGCATCAGCATAGCGACCCACCAGCAGATAAATGTCACCCCGCCCCAGCGCGATTTTGGAAGCAAAATCCGGCTGGCTGGCTGGCGGCAAGGAAGGAAGCGAGGCCAAAGCCTCGTCAAAATGCTGCAAGGCTTCATTGTTGGCATAACGACGTGCGTCCCTGATCGCGGTCTGAGTGAGATAGGGCACAGCCTTGGCCGCCAAGCCGCTGCGGCTATAGTGATAGGCCAGTTGCTCCAGATGCTCATCCAACTGATCCGAGTATAGGCTTTCCAAGCCCTGGCCGGCGCGCCGGTGATACTCACGCTGAGTCTCTTTCAAGAGGGACGCATACACTGTCTCCTGGATGACGACGTGTTCGAAGGCACAAACACCCGCCACTTGAACGCGGGGAGAAACAAAGTCGTAGGCGTGAAGATACTGAAGGTGAGTATCCAGAGCAGGTCGGTGCTCAGAATTAACCACCTCTCTCAGCAACACCACGTTAAAGTTCTGACCCAGCACGGCGGCACAAGCCAGCACATGCCGCAGTCCCATCGGCAGGCGGTCTACACGGGTGACGATTAGCTCCTGAAGCGTCTGCGGCACACGCAGCCTCTCCAGATCAATGTCTCGAAGGGCCACCCACTGGCCCTTCTCTTTCCCCTCTTCCAAGGCAATGTACCCCTCGTCAATGAGCATCCGGACAAACTCCTCGAGGAAAAAGGGATTGCCCCCCGCCTCATCCAAGATAGCCTGGCGCAAGGCATCAGAGAAAGCCGGGATGGCCAGCAGATCCTCCAGCAGGGCATCCGTATCGTCCACCGAGAGAGGATTCAGTTCGACCAACAGAAACCGATTTGCCAGACGAGTCATACCCAGGTCCTTCAGCCTGGGCACCGCCTGACCAGACAGGGGACGGGAAATCCCACACAGGATGAGAGGCACCTGCTCGATCATCGGTGCGAGGAACACCAGCAGTTCCAGCGAAGCGCTGTCAATCCAGAGCAAGTCTTCCAGGATAACGACCGTAGCCTGCTGGCTCGCCTCGAACAACAGCAAATCGCGCACAGCCACAAAAACCTGTCGCTGCAATTGAGAAGGTTCTAAGTAGAGCAAGGCCGCAGCTTCGTCGTCGGTTATCGGCAGGTCCAACAAGTGCGCGATAAAGAGACCTACAGTTGATGCCTGACTGGGAATACGTTCGATCAACCGTGCATCCAGTGCTGAGCGGCGGGCTTGCGCTCCAGCCGCCGGCAGTCGTAGATAATTCTCCAGGAGACTGGCAAACAGGCTGTAAGCCATGGTGGCCGTGTGCGCCTGGCAAGCACCTTCCAGCACGGCGACAGGTTCGCTGGCAAAGCCGGCCTTGGCCTCGGCGATCAAGCGAGATTTACCAATGCCGGCCTCGCCCGTGACCAGGATCAGCCAGCCGGCGTTACCTGTCATCAGATCGCCGACAGCAATCCGGAGAGCGTCCAGGTCCTTGTCACGCCCGATCATGCGGGCCGACAGTCCCTCCAATCCGCGCACCGAAGCCGGTTGCACTTTGAGTCCCAGGGCTAGCCAGCTATCCACCGGCTCGGCAATGCCTTTGAGTTCCAATGGTGGCTGCGCCTGGTATTCAAACAGACGCTGGGTGCGCTGATAGACAGACCGGCTCACCAGCACCGAGCCGGGGTCTGCCACCGACTCCAGCCGCGCTGCCAGGTTGACGGCGCTGCCGATGATGGTAAAGTCCATGCGAGCCTCGGAGCCGATGCTGCCGGCAATCACCTCGCCATGGTTGATGCCGATGCGCATCTTGATCGTCACGCCCAGGCGCGATTCCATTTCTCCGTTCAGCTCTAGCAGCGCATTTTGCATGTTCAGAGCAACCCGCACGGCGCGTTCGGGATCGTTCTCATGAGCCAGAGGGAGACCAAAAGTCGCCATTAGACCGTCGCCCCTGAACTGGTTGACGACGCCCTCAAAACGATGAATCTCTTTGAGCAACACGTCGAGGACAGCATTGAGCATACCGTAGACCAACTCTGGGTCAAAGGCTTCCGACAAAGCCGTATAACCGCACAGGTCGACAAAGAGCACCGTCACGTCACGGCGCTCACCCCAGGGCCCTTCAGCCGTGTGTGCCAATCTATCAATGACACCCATAGGCAAGTAACGCTTCGCTGTCTCCAAAATGAGCGCGTCTTCTCCTGCCTGTTCCAGGTGAGGGCCCACTGGTAACGGAGCCGCGCATCGCTCACAGACAGACCGCCCAGGCGAATTGGACAATCCGCAGCGGGGGCACTGCGTCCACAAGGCAGCACCACACCGGCCGCAGAAACTCATACCGTCCGAGTTTTCTTCAAATCCACACTGTTCGCAAACCTGGCTCATGCGTTCAGTCGCCTTTCAGAACCGAAAGCAATGACAACCATTGCCTTGTGGGAGTCATTATAGCACGTGACTCTACACAGGGCAAACCCATATCAAATCAGAACCGGTGACGGCAAGCTTTGGCCCTGGATTGCCAGTCTCAGCCCTCACCAGTTTCGATCTCGGCCCCTTTAACAACGGGCAGCAGCAACAGGAAGAACGCCGCGCCACCCTCCGCCAGCGAGTGCATATCCTTGATTTTGCCCACGTATTCGTCCAGCGCGACGGGCTTGTGACGATAGATGCGACCGTCCGGCTTGACCTTTGCCACGTACTGATCCGGGCCGTGGCGGTGGCTAGAGATCTCACCGTTGTCCAGGCGCACCCGGCCCAGGTACTCGTCCGGGCCGTGGCGGTGGCGGTAGACCTTGCCGCTATCCAGTTCCACGCGGCCCAGGTACTCGTCCGGGCCGTGATGGTGATGATAGACTTTGCCGTTTTCGGGCTCGACCCGGCCCAGGTACTCATCCGGCGCGCCGGGCCTGTGAAGATAGACTTTTCCCATCGGTGTCCTCCTTAATGAGGTTCCTATTCACTGTTGGGCACCCTTATACACCAAATCTCGGATACTGTCAAACATACCGCGGCTCCGGCCGCAACCAACGCAAGACGAGATGCCATCTCGTCCTACAAGATTCTCGCGAACGAGACAAATGTTACTCTAAAATGCCCGCTCCAAAAGCAGCAACTTGCCACCCGGAACCAGGCAGTTCTGGAACGATTGTTGCACGAAAAGCTCTTGAGCAATGACTGTTGCATTTTTCGAGGTTTTGTAGTATAATATAGGCTAATACGCTCCACTACTCAGGGTGATGCCCGACCGTCAAACTGCGCAACTACTGTCAGAACGAGGGGGCCTAAGGAATGGCCGACGAGCACAGAGACAGGACAGGTTCTGCTGCCGAACAAGTTGCCCTGGAGGACAAGGTCATTGCGGCTCTTCCTCAACTGAGCAAGAAGCAAAAAGAGATCGCCCGTTTCATTCTGGACAGTCAGGGTTTTGTGGCTTTTGCCTCGGCCCACGACGTGGGCGCTCGAACCAACACCAGCGCGGCTACGGTAGTACGATTCTGCCAGGCCCTCGGCTACCAGGGCTACCCCCACCTGCAAGCAGCCATCCGGCAGGGGTTTTCCCGTGCCATGACCAGGGTCCAGAAGCTAGAGGAGAGATTGACCTCTCCCATACCAAAGAGTGACATACTGGCGCGGGTTTGCGCCACCGACATTGGCAACATCAAACATACGATGGAACTAGTAGACCCTGAGACCTTTGAGGCTGCTGTGACCGAGATATGCCGGGCCACCGGCATTCTAGTGGTGGGCGAGGGACTCTCGGCCCCACCAGCCCTCTTTTTTGCACATTCACTCAAAGTGATGGGCTTTCCCGCCCAGGCCGCGACCGCTGGCGGTTTGCTCCTGTCCCTGGAACTCTGTGCATTGAGGCCCAGCGATGTGCTGATAGGCATCAGTTTCTGGCGCTACACTCGCGAGACCGTCGAGGCGATGCACTGGGCCAAGGAGACAGGGACCAGGAGGATCGCCATGACCGACAGCAACGTTTCGCCCCTCGCTCAACTGGCGGACTATGCCTTTGTAGCAACTACCGATGGCGTCGCCCATAGCAGCTCTCCGATCGCACCGATCTCACTCATCAATGCCTTCGTAGCTGATCTTTCTTTTCGGAGGCCCCAGGAGACGCTTGCCGCGCTGCGCAGAGTGGATGCCGCTAGAGCAAGCAAGCTTTTGGAGGAATAGCCACCGAAAAAAAGAGGCGAGTATTTTGACAATGTCACATTTCGCACCCTGATAGGAAGTGATGCTCGTAGTGTGCTACGAAGCGCAGCGAAGTAGCGCAAAACCGCACTCCGCTATGCTTCGTGCGTGACTACGAACCAAATATGACGTTGTCAAGGTATGCGGCGTTTAAACCGATTGCTGGCCGAGTATGTCCACCAGGCTTTGGCCAGGGAATTGAAGGAGGAAAGGGGGTGGTGTCACAAACAGCAGAACAAGCTGGAAAGACTTGTCAAATCTGCAATCGCGTGTAAAAAAGCAAAGGAGGAAAAAATGTTGACTCTCAAGAGAACTCTTCTGGTAAGCGTGTCGCTCCTGATGGTGCTGGCTTTGCTGGCCGGCTGTGCCACCCCTGAGGTGGTCGAAAAAGTCGTCACGCAAGTCACGGAAAAAGAAATCACCAAGATTGTCAAAGAGACGGTCGAGGTCGAGAAGCAGGTCGAGGTGGTAGTGACGCCCACTCCGGTGTCCTTCAAGAAAGGGGGCACGCTGGTGATAGGCATGTCGGCGAGCAGCATCTCGACTTTGGATCCAGCCGATCACCGCAGCCGAAACGACGAGACGGTCATCCGCAACATGTTCGACGCCCTGGTCACTCGCGACACCAATATGGAGCTACACCTGGAGATAGCCGAATCGGCCGAGATGATCGAGCCCACGCTTTGGGAGTTCAAGATCAAAAAGGGCATCACCTTCCACAACGGCGAGCCGCTCACGGCCGAGGACGTCAAGTTCTCCTTCGACCGCACCATCAACGAAGGGGCCATCGAGTATCCTGAGCCCCATACCTCCCCCCGTAAGGGCCTGATCGCTCCACTGGAGAGCGTAGAGCTGGTTGACGACTACACTGTGCGCTTCCACCTCTCAGGCCCCTGGCCGGTCATCATGCCGTTCCTGTGCCATCACCAGATCATTCCCAAGGACTACCTCGAGGAGGTCGGCACCAAGGGCTTCGTCGAGCATCCCATCGGGGCCGGCCCCTTCAAGTTCGTCGAGGGTAAGCTTGACGAGCAGATCGTGATGGAGCGCTTTGACGATTACTACGGCGGAGCAGAGACCCTGCCACCGGTGGGCCCGGCTTTCCTGGATCGGGTCATCTTCAAGTTCATCCCCGAGGCTTCCACCCGGGTGGCGGCCTTGAAGGCAGGGGAAGTGGACATCATTGATAAGGTGCCCGCGCACCTGATCCCGACTTTGGCGCTCGATCCCAATGTGTCGATCAAAACCTGTAACGGCACGCGCGCCCATTGGATGGAGATGAACGTCAATGAGCCTCCTTTCGATGACGTTGGGGTGCGCCAGGCCATGAACTATGCCGTTGATGTGGACCTCATCATTGAGCAGGTGTTGGGAGGCCTGGCCGTACCTGTGCCTGGGGCTTTGATGCCGACGAACTACTTTGCCGATCCCACGCTCGAGCCCTATGGCTATGATCCCGATAAGGCCCTGGCGCTCCTGGAAGAGGCCGGTTGGAAGGACACCAACGACGACGGCTTCCTCGATAAGGACGGGGAGCCATTCGCTTTCGTCCTTGACTGTAGTGCAAGTCTCAAGGAGCAGGCCGAAGCGATAGCGGGACAGTTGTTGGAGATAGGCATTGATGCCAGCGTGCGGGTCTGGGACTATTCTATCCTAAAGCCCTTGCTGCTCGATGGGGAGAGGACGGCCTACATCGGGAGCTGGGGCAATGCGAGCCACGACCCCGTGGGCTGCATGGAGGCCAAGTTCAGGTCGGGCGTCGAAGGTACCGGAAAGGGGAGGGGTAACTTTTCCCAGTACTCCAACCCCAGGGTGGACGAGTTGATTGATGCCGGCGAGGTGGAGACAGACGTGGCCAAGCGCCATGAGATCTACGACGAAGCCCAGCGCATCGTTTACGAGGAGGCGCCAGCCGTCTTCCTCTGGATGCCAGGGGAGGTCGAAGCCTGCCGCGCCAGCGTTCAGAACTGGGCACCCATCCCCGATAGCCGTGAGAACATGCACGACGTCTGGCTGTTGGAGTAGAAACACCAAAGATCGTTCCTGCTGGGGGCATGGGAGTATCCCTCCCATGCCCCTTTACACGCTTCGTTCTGCGAGGGAAAAGCTATGAGGGCCGTCAGAGTATTGGAGCGTATCTTGACCGCCATCCCCATCATGTTCGGCGTAGCCGTTATCGTCTTTATTTTCATACGCCTCACTCCTGGCGACCCAGTAGACATCATGATGGGCGAGGCGGGATATATCTCCGAGGGCGAGATAGAGAACCTCCGCCGCGAGTTCAACCTGGATAAGCCTATCCACGTGCAACTTTACCTTTTCCTGGCCGACGCGGTGCGAGGAGATTTGGGCAACTCGTACACTAAGCGGAGGCCGGTCAGTTCCCTTATCGCCGAACGGCTGCCGGCCACCATCGAGTTAGCCCTGGGGGCCTTTGTCTTTGCTCTATTGATAGCCGTCCCCATCGGCATCATCTCTGCCGTTAAGCAATACTCCTTCGTCGACCGGATCGGCATGGCCGGCTCCTTCTTGGGCATCTCTGCGCCCCGTTTTTGGATTGGCATCACCATGATCTTGGTCATTTCCATGCACCTGAAGCTCTTGCCGGTCCAGGGCCGGATTGACTACCAGGCAGAGTTGACCAAAGTGACCGGCTTCTATGTCTTGGACAGTATCCTCACCGGCAACCGCGCGGCCCTGATCAGCAGCCTTCGTCACCTGGTGCTACCGTCTATAACCCTGGGGCTAGGAATGACCGCCACCGTGGCGCGCGTTCTGCGTTCCAGCATGCTGGAGGTTCTGAGACAGGATTACATCACTCTGGCCAGAGCCAAGGGGCAGATTGAGTTCCTGGTAATCGTGAAGCATGCTCTGCGCAACGCCTTGCTCCCTACCGTGACCATCATGGGCCTCCAGGTAGGGTCACTTTTGAGCGGGAACATGATCGTGGAAACAGTCTTCGCCTGGCCAGGCCTGGGTCGCCTGGTGGTAGCAGCCATCTTTGGCCGGGACTTTCCTCTGGTGCAAGGAACGGTCATGGTATATGCCTTTATCTTTGTCACGGCCAATTTGATAGTGGACATCTTGTATACCTACTTGAACCCCAGGATCTCCTTGTAGCTTGAGGCTTATCGCCTGCAGCACAACAGGCGATAGGCCACAAGTCATAGATGAGCCACAAGTAAATGGAGACAATACGCCAATGGCGCATCAAGTCCGAACTTTAACCTTGGATAAAATCCTGTATCCCCTCAGCATCAGGCTCAGGGGCTTATACCGTGGACTTTGTGGTTTCCTGCGAGAACTGTGGGGCCACCCTACCGCTGTACTGGGTGGAATGTTGATGCTGGCTTATTTCCTGGCCGCAATCTTTGCCCCTCAACTCTCTCCCCACGACCCCCTTAAAGGCAATCTCAGGCTCAGGCTGCTGCCTCCTGCCTGGCAAGAAGGCGGCGATAGCGCCTACCCCCTGGGGACAGATGTTCAGGGACGAGATCTCCTCAGCAGGATCATCTACGGCTCCAGGGTATCCCTCCGTATTGGTTTCCTGGTCGTGGGCTTCTCCGTCCTGGTGGGTACAACCTTGGGGGCGATAGCTGGTTACTACCGGGGTCGGGTGGATGACGTTATCTCCCGCCTGGCCGACCTCCTGTTAGCCTTCCCTTACCTGGTTTTCGCTGTCGCCGTGATGGCTTTCCTGGGACCGGGCTTTACCAACATGCTCATGGCCCTCGGCTTTAAGAGCTGGGTGAATTTTTTCCGCCTGGTGCGAGCCGAGACGCTTTCGGAGAAGACCAAGGAATACGTGGACGCGGCCAAAGTGGCCGGCCAGTCCGATTTGGCCATCATCGTTTCCGAGCTTCTGCCCAACATCCTTCACTCGATCCTGGTCCTGGTGACCCTGCGCATGGGCACCCTGATCCTCTCGGAGGCCGCATTGAGCTACCTCGGTCTGGGCATTCAGCCGCCTACTCCGGCCTGGGGCTCCATGGTATCCGATGGACGGGACCACTTGATGACCTCCTGGTGGGTCTCCACCTTGCCGGGTGTGGCCATTTTAGTCCTGGTCGTGAGCATCAACCTTTTTGGCGAAGGGCTGCGGGATATCCTGGACCCACGTTTGAAGGTAGAGTGAGGGATGAAAGAGACTGAGAGTCAAGCCTTGACCTATTGACTCGCCGACCTGTTGCTTGAAGCAAAGAGGTGTTCTCAAAATGAAGTTTTCATGGGAAGTGGAAGATCAACCTGTGGGTACTATGTTCCCACTGTTAGAACTGAAAGACCTGACCACCGTCTTTCCTCTCCGGCGGGGCCTGGTGCAGGCTGTGGATGGCTTGAGTTTCCAACTGAGGAAAGGAGAGAAACTCGGCATCGCGGGAGAATCGGGCTCCGGCAAGAGCGTAAGTATGCTCTCTACATTGAGATTAGTTTCTCATCCAGGCAAGATAGTGAGGGGGGAAGTGATCTTTCAGGGAGAAAACCTTCTGGAAAAGTCCCCAGCAGAGATGAGAAAGATAAGGGGCAAAGAGATCGCCATGATCTTTCAGGATCCCATGAGCACGCTCAACCCTGTTTTCCGCATAGGAGAGCAAATACGTGAGTCGCTTCGCATCCACAAGATAGTGGCCGACCCCGTCGTGAGCGGGACGAACGGCGAGCGTGAGCGGCCCTGGCCTCTTAACCGGATGGGAAGGAGAAAGGCCGAGAGACAGCACGTCATTGAGGCACTGAGAGAAGTGGGCATCCCTATCCCCGAGGAGGGTTACAAGCGCTATCCCCACGAGTTTTCTGGAGGGATGCAACAGCGAGCTCTGATCGCCATCGCCCTCTCCTGCAAGCCCAAGATCCTCCTGGCCGACGAGCCGACGACGGCGCTGGATGTGACCATCCAGGCCCAGATCCTGGACCTGTTGAACAAGATAAATCGGGAGCACGGCACCAGCATAATTCTGGTGACTCACAACCTGGGGGTAGTAGCAGAGTTCTGCGAGAGCATTGCCGTGATGTACGCCGGTCAGATGATGGAAAAGGGTCCAATTGAGGAGGTGACTAGCAATCCTATGCACCCCTATACTCGTGGGCTCCTGGCCTGTCTACCAAGCCTGACCGAGAAGAAAAAGATCCATCCTATCCCCGGCGTGGTGCCCAACTTGATCGACCTTCCGCCGGGGTGTCCTTTCGCCCCCCGATGTGGTGCGATCATGCCGGAATGTCGCGAGGGAAACATTCCGCTTAAGGAAGTCAATGGCCGTCTGGTACGCTGCCTGCTGTACTAGCACCTGGCAGATGGCCGATAGGGAATGGCGGATGGCAGATGGGGGCTATCAGCCATAAGCCATCGTTTGTTGAGCCACCGATCGGCTGTCAGCCATATGCCATCGGCCATCAAGGAAGACAAATATGGTACAAGAATCACCTCTGGTGGAAATAGTAGAAATCAAAAAGCACTTTATTATCAAACGCAGCTTCCTGGTCAAGCTCTTGGCCGGAGAGCCAGATCTGATAGTGAAGGCCGTCGACGGTGTGGATCTAGAGATATATCCCGGCGAGACAGTGGGGCTGGTAGGTGAATCGGGCTGCGGCAAGACCACCCTGGGTCGGGTGCTCACTCGCCTCTACGAACCCACCTCCGGCCAGATCTTTTTTCAAGGACAAGATATAAGCCGCTGGAAAGCAGACAGAGCCGAGAATAGATTTTATCGCCTGGCCCAAATCATCTTCCAGAACCCATACTCCTCACTGAACCCGCGCAAAACGGTGCGGCAAATAGTCTCTGTCCCTTTGCGGAACCGGGGGCTGAGAGATGCCAGAGACATGGAGGAAAAGGTACTTTACCTCCTGCGTCGAGTTGGCCTCTCAGAACGCCACATAGATTCATATCCTCACCAGTTCTCAGGCGGCCAGCGCCAGCGTATCAGCATCGCTCGGGCTCTGGCCATGCAACCGAAATTCGTCGTCTGCGACGAGCCGGTCTCGGCCCTGGACGTATCCATCCAGGCTCAGGTGATCAACTTGCTGGATGAGCTACAGGAGGAATTCAACCTGACCTACCTCTTTATCGCCCACGACCTGAGCGTCGTCCAGCACGTCAGCGATCGGGTGGCGATCATGTACCTGGGCAAGATTGTCGAAGAGGGGCCAACCGAGGAGGTGTTCGCGCACCCCGTGCATCCGTACACCCAGGCATTGATGGCCGCCGTGCCGGTGGTGGACAAGGCCGACCGCCGGAAGCGGATCATCCTGGAAGGAACCGTGCCCAGCC
>CAYVPU010000036.1:0-18577 GCA_964453885.1 uncultured Anaerolineae bacterium
CCCCTCGTCGTTCGTCCTCTGTCTACGGTTACTGCACAGGCACGCTGATGTACGTCTCACCGTATCGCGTTTCGGCAAGCACGTTCAGGCCCGATTTCTTGATGACACGAAGCATGTGCAGGTTCTCCGCCATAACCCAGGCCGTCAGGCGCTCAATGTCCATGGAGCGGGCCATTTCAACCAGGAGCCTCAACATGTGGGTCCCCAACCCCTGATTCTGGTAGTCATCACGGACCACGATGGCCGATTCCGCCTCGACCGGATTTTCCGAGCGGGCCAGCCGCGCCACGGCTACGATTTGCTCCTCACCCTCTTCCTCGACAGTGGCAAGCAGCGCGGCCTGGCTCGCTGGATCCAGGTCGCTCAACCGCTCTGCCTCCTCTTCGATCTCTTCCAGTGACACATTCTGCCGCATAGAGTGGAACCGCAGTCGCCGTGTTATGTCCGACAAGCGGTAAAAAAGCTCTACCAACCGGCTGGCATCGTCGGGAGTGATAGAGCGAATGGCAACTTGACGCCCATCACGGATCACATACGAACTTTGCTCATCCAAGTTGGTTTCTCCTTGCCCTTTCTTGTTTCCGCAAGGTTATTGGCCCTGCGTCTTTGTCATCTCTATGGACGTTAGCGGCAGACTATCCCGATCGTCGCCCAGAAGGGGTCGCTCCAGAGACGGCCAATCGTAGAGACCCACCACCAGCCGGTAGATGCCAGGCGTTACATCGGCGGGCACGGCGACTTCAAACCAGGTGACAAAGAACTCACCCGGCTGCCAATAGCGACTGAACACCCCCGGCCCATCCGCCTGGGCCACCAGTACGCTGTTTTCGTCCAGCAAATGGTTGAAAAAATGATAGCGCTGTTTCGGCGGTGTATCGTATACCTCCCAGGTCAGGGTTAGCCCCAGCAAAGACCCGGCCTGCTCGCCGCCGGTCACGGCGTAGCGCCGCAGTTGCACACCATTGTCCCATCGCCCCAGAACGGAAGAAGCTGTCAGCGTCTTGACCAGCGCCTCGCGGGCCGGCGGTGTCATCTCGTAAAAGTGCCAGGCGTCGCGGGGCAGGTGGATAGTTCGTTCAGGGAGCAGCACGGTCTGGGTTTCGTACCAGGCGCGGGCAGCAGCGTCGTCGGAGGCCACCAGATAGAGGCCGCAAGTGCGGGGCACGATAGCGCCGCCACCCAGACGAACGTAGCGCACCGGTCGGGGACCCAGGAACTCGCCGACTTGTCCCAGAATGGAACTTTCGGCGTGATAGCCATCCGAGGCGATGATGAGGTCGCAATCAGGATGGCGCTGGCTCCAGTCCGCAAAGGTGTCTATCACCCGCTGCACGTGCCAGGCTTTTCGCTCGCCCAGGACGTTCTCCGAGACCAGTTGCAGGCCGACATAGTTGAGATAAAACTGCCATCCTGCCAGCGCCACGACGAGAACCGCCGGCAGCCAGGCCAGGGGCAGGAGAACGCGCCGTCGGGCAGCGGGCAGAGTCCCGGCCCACGCCAACACTGCATCGGCCGGCAGAGCCATAAAGATAAAGGGCACGGGATAAAGGTACAAGAAATAATAGTTCTGCAAATAGGCCGTATGTCGCACGTAAAACAGGAGCGGAACGGCAAAGAGCACCACAGCCACGATCAGGCCAACCGTCGTCGGTGCGAACTGGCGCGTTCGGAATTCGTCACGGCGGCGCAGCAGCCACCAACCGGCCACGACCAGCCCCGCCAGGAGCAGCCAGGGCGCCAAGCCCCCCAGTTCCTCACCCCAGACAGCGGCGCGCCACCGGTACCAGGCCGCGCCCATCGTGTGCCAGATGCCTTTCTCCCCAGCCAACTCCAGACCGATGGCCACCGAAGCCAGGTTCGTCTTGACAATCCCGCTGGTAGCCTGCCGAAAGTCGGCCAGGTCCATGAAACCGGTTTCTTTTTCGTAGATCAGAAAAGGCACAAAGGTGAGCAGGAAAAGCAGCATGCCAACCAACAGCGGCCTGAGAGTCAGTTTTTCGCGAAAGATCCAGAACAAGAGTCCCACCGCCGGGACCAATGCCACCGACGCCAGGTGAAGTTGAACAGCCGCCGCCAGCCACAGAAAGATCAATGCCAGATGCAGTGCTCTCCGGCGGCCGGTGAAAGCAGCTATCAGGCTACCCAACAGCAGCGTTGAAAAAAGCGGAATCATGGTCGGGTTCCAGATGAGGCGCGAATAGTACACCGACCAGGGATTCACAGCATAGAGCAACGTCGCCAGCAGCGCCGTCCGCAGGCCAAAGGCCACCCGGAGGATGAAACAAGTCGCCACCACGCTCGTCAGGTTGACCAGGGCCACAAACCGCGCCACCCATACCATGTCCCGCCGGAAAAAGAGCGGGATAGCCAGCAGGTACTCCAGCAACGGCGGATTCATCAGCCCCACAGAAGACTTGTTAGCCGCCAGCGGGAACTTGCCTTGAGTGACCCAGCGCAGGGCAATGTTCAGCAGCACCGCCTGGTCGCCACCGGTGGGGGAATGTTCCAGCCCCCATAGCCGCAGGTAGGCGGCGACGGCCAAGATCCCCCCCACCATCACCCACGACAGCACACGAGCAACCGCACGTCCTGGGGTATGGCTCTGTTTTGTCGCCGGGTTCTCCGTGGTTGTGCCTTCCACCGTACCGTCCAGGGAATTATCAAAACAGCACTACAACGAATTGAGAAAGGAACGGATTTCTTGCTTTCCATCCGTCCTTTCCAGATTCGGTACAGTGTCTCAGCAAGTGCAACACTGTCAAGGTAGCAAGTCAACGAATTGTACCTTGAATGGATTGCCTTGTCAAACCGAAGGCCGTGAAACGTGAATTCACGCATCACGCTCTACGTTTTACGCAAGTTGTCCCTCCTTCACTTTTGCGGTATAATACCCACAGATCGTATTGAAGAAGCACAGAGGTACGAATGAGCGAACCGGGGAGGAACATCCTTGCAGTGCTGATGGCCCTGCTGGGATGGGGGGGACTGGCTTATTTGGTGACTCGTACCTCACCGCAACCCTACACATGGCTGCTCTTTCTTGCGCTTTTGCTGGTGGCCCTGATGGTCACTGCCTTTTTCCCTATCCAATACCTGCATCGTCGTCTTGCCAGACCCGCCCCTGCTCGCGCTCTCCGGCAAAGCTTTTGGCTGGCACTCTTTGTTGTGTCGTGTGCCTGGCTTCAGATGCGCCGTGTGTTGGACTGGGCAGTAGCCCTCTTGCTGGCAACAGTGTTTGGTCTGCTCGAGGGCTACCTTTTGAGCCGAGAATAACGCGCCCGGTTTCCAGCACCACAGCCGAATCCTGGCCGGCAAAGGTGCTCTATTTCTCGGATAGGAGGCGCAAGAGATGTGGTCTTTTGGACTGATAGTGATCGTGGGTGTGCTGGGGCTGATAGCACTGGCATTGGCGCTGTGGTCTCGTCTTCGTCCCAAGAACCAATCCGTGGCTCATCTGACTCAGCCGTTCGTCTATATGCCGACCGTCGCACGGAAAGATATGTCACAGAGCCTATCGAAAGAGAGGTGGTGGCAGAAGCTCACCACCTCTCGCCAGCGTGTATCCCAGGATTTGTGCTTTCTGTATGACGTCATTCAGCTCATCAACAACACACCCTCTCTGGATAGTGTGTTGGAGCAGGTGTTGAAGGAACTCACGCGACATCTGGCGGCGGACATGGGCCGGATCTTTTTGCTAGACGACGAAGGGATGTTACAACTGTCAGCCTCTGCCGGTTCGTCCTTGCCACAAAACCCCTTGCCCAACTGGGAGTTTACCTTGCCCCACCTCGCGCTATCCGCCGACAGGCCCATAGTCATACCGGATCTGCGCCGGTGGCCTCAGTTGCAGTCTTTTTTCTCAGCTACCGAATTGGTCTCGACACTGTGGCTACCTCTTAAAACAGGTGCTCGAGCGGTGGGGATATTGGGGTTGGGCAGCCGCCGGCCGAACGCTTTCGATAGAGATACTGCCGCCACGGTGTCAATGGTGGCTTCTCATCTAGCTACAGCCGCAGAAAACTCTCGTCTGCGACGGCAGGTGAAGCAAGAAAGGGCACTGAGTCAGACCCTCCAGCGCTACGTCTCCCCCCGCCTGGTGACGACCTTCCAGCAAGACCCGGCCTCTCGTCGTCAAGAGAGCATAGATGCGAACGGACGCATCTCGGTCCTGTTTGCGGACGTGCGCAGCTTTACGTCCCTGATGGAAAAGAACGATCCCAACGCTGTGATGCAAGTGTTGAACAAATATTTCCTCCGCATGAGCCAGATCATCCGAGCCAATGGGGGGACGGTGGACGAATTCGCCGGCGATCAAATCGTGGCCAGCTTTGACCGCAGCTCGCCGCGCGTCAACGACGCTCGCCGCGCCGTGCGGGCCGGGGTGGAGATGCTGACCGCGTTGAGGACGCTTCAGAAGCAATGGCGGGACCGGGGGCAGCCCACCTTTGATATTGGCATCGGCATCAGCACCGGTGTCGTCACGCGGGGGAGCATCGGCTCCCAGGAACGAAAGGCGCTTGTCGCCCTGGGTAGCATCCTCAACATCGCTTCCCGCGCCGAGGAAATGAACAAAAAATTCAGCACTCACCTGATCATCACACAGAGCACCTTCGAGCAAGTGCCCAACCTCATCGAGTACGACGCACTGGGGGCACACGAACTTCAGGGCGTCAGCAAGCCAGTCCCGCTTTACAGCGTGCGGGGCATGAAAAACAGCCACCGGTCAGAAACAAAGGTATCTTCCTATGAACCAAGAGTTATTGCGCAAATTACCCAGCGTAGACAAGCTTTTGCGGAGCGAAACGGCCCAGGCGCTGGTACAGACTTACTCTCATGATCTGGTCGTCGAAGGATTGCGCCAGGCTCTAGACGCAGCCCGGCAAGCCATCTTGGCTGGGGGACCGGCAGCTTCTCATGATGAGCTAGCATCGCGGGCAGCAGATATTTTGAGACAGCAACTCCGGCCCACGATCCGTCCGGTGATCAATGCGACAGGCGTTATCATTCACACCAACCTGGGACGGGCACTCCTCAGCCCGGCGGCCCGCGCGGCCATGGAGCAGGCGGCGCGGAGCTACAGCAACCTGGAATACGACCTGAAAGCCGGGCAGCGCGGTTCCCGCTACGTCCACGCCGAAGAACTCCTCTGTCGACTCACTGGTGCCGAAGCAGCACTGGTGGTGAACAACAACGCCGGGGCAGTGCTCCTCATCCTCAGCGCCCTGGCCCGCGGCCGGGAGGTGATCATCTCGCGGGGACAATTGGTAGAGATCGGTGGCGGCTTTCGCATTCCCGACGTGATGAGACAAAGCGGCGCGATTCTGGTCGAAGTGGGCACCACCAACCGCACGCATCGGCGCGACTACGAGGCGGCTATTACGGACCAGACGGCCATGCTGCTGCGGGTGCATCGCTCTAACTTTCGTTTAACCGGCTTTGTCACCGAGCCAACCCTGGCCGAGATGGCGGACCTGGCGCATAGCCAGGGCCTGTTGGTAGGAGATGACCTGGGCAGCGGCACGCTGCTGGACACGGCCGATTATGGCCTGGCCCACGAACCGACCATTCAGGAAAGCCTGGCCGCCGGAGCCGACATTGTCTCCTGCAGCGGTGACAAGTTGCTGGGCGGCCCCCAGGCGGGGATCATCCTGGGGCACGCCGATCTCATCGCCCAGTTGCGCCGATTTCCCCTCACCCGCGCTTTGCGCGTGGACAAGACAACGCTGGCCGGGCTCCAGGCCACGTTACTCCATTATGTCAAAAGTGAAGCCACCAGAGAAGTGCCGGTGTGGCGTATGATCGCCATACCTCTAGAGGCATTGGCCATTCGCGCCGAGGCATGGGCCAGGCGACTGGCAGCAGCTGGGCTACGGTCTAAAGTCAGAGACGGCCGTTCGGCGGTGGGCGGCGGCTCTCTGCCAGGGGAGACGCTACCCACCCGGCTGCTAGCTCTGCTTGAGCCGTCACCAGAGCGACTGGCCTCCTCCCTGCGCCACGCCGATCCACCCGTCATCGCCCGCGTTGAGGACGAGCAATTGGTGCTCGACCCGCGCACTGTGCAGCCAGAGGAGGAGAACGAACTGCTAGAAATCGTCATCTCGGCCGCTCAGGAAGGAGAGACCTGATGGTCACGCACATCCTGGGCATCGAAACCTCTTGCGACGAGACAGCGGCGGCAGTGATAAGAGATGGCCGCCTGATTCTCTCCAACGTCGTCGCCACGCAGATGGAGCTTCATGCTCAATACGGCGGCGTTTTCCCAGAGATGGCCTCGCGGCAGCATATTCTTTCTATCACACCAGTGATCCAGCAAGCTATGGCCGAGGCCAAGAAAACCTGGGATGATCTGGACGCCATAGCCGTGGTCTACGGACCCGGCCTGCCCGGCTCGCTGCTAGTGGGGGTGAACGCGGCCAAAGGATTAGCATTGGGGCTCGGTCTACCCCTCATTGGCATCAATCATATTGAGGCCCACATTCTCACCAACTGGCTGGTTGTGAACGGCGAACCGCCAGCCATCGAGTTTCCCCTGATCTGTCTCACCGTGTCTGGCGGCCACACCGAATTGGTGCTCATGCGCGATTTTGGCCGGTATGAGCGCCTGGGCAGCACGATAGACGATGCAGCGGGCGAAGCCTTTGACAAAGTGGGGAGATTGCTGGGCTTGCCGTACCCCGGCGGACCAGCCATTGAAAAGGCGGCGCAGGATGGCAGCCCGGTGGCCTTCTCGCTACCCCGCGCCTGGTTAAAGGGCACTTTTGATTTCAGTTTCTCTGGTCTCAAGACAGCGGTGCTGCACATCGTGCAGAAATACGAGGCCCAGCCGCCCAAGCCACGCCCCGGTGGGACGCGCCGCAAACTATCGTCACCAACGATGCTGGTGAGACCGCTGCCGGTGGCCGATCTGGCAGCCAGCTTCCAGGCGGCGGTGGTGGACGTGCTGGCCGAAAAGACCCAACAGGCAGCCAGGGAATTTGGAGCGCGCTGCGTGCTACTGGCCGGCGGCGTGGCAGCCAATCAGGTTCTTCGCCATAGTGTGCGGGAACGAGTAGACAGGCCGGTTTATCACCCCCCGCCTCACCTGTGCACCGACAATGCCACCGGCGTTGGCGTGGCCGGCTACCATGCCCTGCGAGCGGGTCAGGTGAGCGGTTGGGACATGGACGTGGTGCCGGGTTTGCGGTTGGTGTGAGGCACGAGTACGCATTTACTGCAAGGCACAAGTTTCGGGCTTTCAACGAGTTTACGTAGGGAGAAAAAAACGACATGGCAGAACGAGTCGTAATTACTGGCCTGGGAGCCATCACCCCATTGGGACTAGACATGCCCTCTACCTGGTCGGCCATGCTGGCCGGCAAATCGGGCGCTGGCCCCATCACGCTGTTCGACGCCAGCCCCTTTCAGGTGCAATTCGCCGCTGAAATCAAGAGTTTCGAGCCGACGAACTATATGGATCGCAAAACGGCCCGCCGCAGTGACCGAGTGGTTCAGATTGCCCTGGCAGCGACAGGCGAGGCTTTGCGTCAGGCCGGACTAGAGATCACGGACGAAATAGCCGACGATGTGGGGGTCATCGTTGGCACCGGCATCGGCGGGGAAAAGACGCACCATGACCAGATGCTGATCCTTTTTGAGCACGGCCCCAGGCGTGTCAGTCCCTTCGCACTGGCCCGCATCCTGCCCGACATGTCGGCCGGACAAATCGCCATCAGCTATGGCGCACGGGGGCCGAATCACTGCGTCTCGTCCGCCTGCGCCACCGGCGCCGACGCGCTGGGCGACGCCTTTGAGACCATCCGCCGGGGCGACGCAGTGGCGGTCATCGCCGGCGGCACCGAATCGACCATGGCGCCTTCAGCGCTGGGTGCTTTCGACCGGTCTGGCGTTTTGGCTCACTACGACGGCGATCCCCGTGAGGCATGCCGCCCCTTCGACGCCACGCGCAATGGTTTGCTCATAGGAGAAGGTGCGGCCATTCTCATCCTGGAGAGTTTGAGCTTTGCTCGCCGGCGGGGAGCCAGGCCGCTGGCTGAGTTGGTGGGTTACGGCGCGACGGCCGATGCTTTTCACATTTCTGCCCCTTCAGAGGAAGGCATCGGCGCGGCCAAAGCGATCCAGCGTGCGCTGCGCAAGGCTGGCTCGTCGCCCGAGGACATAGACTACATCCACGCTCACGGCACAGGCACGCGCTTGAACGACCGCCTGGAGACGTTGGCCATCAAGCGAGCTTTTGGCGAACGGGCTTATCAGATACCTATCAGCAGCACAAAAGCCATGACCGGCCACATGATGGGTGCCGCCGGAGCCATAGGCGCAGCCGTGGCAACGATGGCCATCCAGGAGAACAAAGTACCACCCACCATCAACCTGCACACTCCAGACCCCGAATGTGACCTGGATTACGTGCCCAATCAGGCTCGAGAGGTGCCAGTGCAAACCGCGCAGGTCAACGCCTTTGGCTTCGGGGGGCACAATGCCGTGCTGGTTATCAGAGAGACAAGCCAGAGATAGAGACAGAGGAATGGGTTTTTCGAGGGCGAAGGGATTGAGGAGAACAGCCAGCGAATTGTTTCCCTCCAGTCCCGTCGGCCTCTGGAAACCCGAAAAACCGAAACATGGCTGACCCGACAGACCGCGAAAAGATCCTGAACCTCAATTTTATAGACAAAACGCTGCTGTTGAGGGCGCTGACCCACCGATCATACCTCAACGAAAATCCCGATTTCATCCTGGGGGACAACGAGCGTCTAGAGTTTCTGGGCGACGCCGTACTGGATTTTCTCACTGCCGGGTATCTGTACCACCGCTTCCCAGAGATGCGCGAGGGAGAGCTGACCAGCCTTCGGGCAGCGCTGGTTCGCACCGAATCACTGGCCAACCTGGCCCACAAGATCGATCTGGGGCGCTGCCTCTACCTGGGTCACGGTGAGGAGGCAGGGGGCGGGCGACGTCGCCTGGCTGTGTTATGCGGCGCTTTCGAGGCACTGGTCGGCGCGCTGTACCTGGATCAAGGACTGGCGGCCGTAGAGGCTTTTGTCAAGCCGCTCTTTGATCCAGAAATCGAGCACATCCTGGCCGATGACCTGGACAAGAACCCCAAGAGTCTGCTACAAGAACTCAGCCAGGCCGAATTAGAGATCACGCCCAGCTACCGCACTATCAGCGAATCGGGCCCAGACCACGCCAAAGAGTTCGTCGTTGAGGCGGTGATAGGGCGGCAGGTGTATGGCCGTGGGGTAGGTCGCAGCAAACAGGCCGCGGCACGTGTCGCTGCCCAACATGCACTGGTTCAATTGCGCCGGGAACTGAATGAACGGCTGGCGGCCAACAACAGTTCGTAAAACGTGAATTCACGTTTTACGAATCACTCATCACGTTTTACGCCAACAGTCCTCCACAGCCCGACGTGCGGCCGCGATGTTGCCCCAGGGCGTTACGATCATTGTTACGCATCCCGCGCCCAGGATGAGCCGCTTCGCCCTTGTTTGCGTCACGGCCTCGGCCACTCTGCTGCGCACGTCGTCGGGGGAACCGCGCATCATGGTCTCAATGCGACCCAGTCCTCCCACCAGCGCTTTGTCGGTACGATCCAGCGCATCTTTCAGGGACGGGGGCGTCTCCTGGTCGTGCCAGTTGATCGCCTGCACCGGATAGTCGGCCAGCAGATCGAACATGACATCCTGGCCGTGGATGTGAAGCATGTTAAACCAGGTGCCGTCCAGGTGCTCCAGAATCCGGCGGTCGTACGGCACGCCGAATTCCCGGTATTCGACCTCGCTCATCAAAGCATAGCGGGCGTGCTGCACGGCGTAAAAGATGCCCGCCATGCCGGTCCGTTTGGCCGCTTTCAGGAAAGAAATCGTCGTCTGGGTGATGGTCTCCAGGCCAGCTTTGAAAGCGTCGGGGTCCTGGCGCATCAGGGCCAGCATCCGCTCGGGACCGGCCAGGTTCTTGGCCTGGGCCAGCGGGCTAAAGACCGTCTGGACGAAAGGCACTCTGTCGGGATCCTGGCGCAGTTCCCCGCCAATGATCTCCAGGCAACAAAGCTGGCGGCCCAGCGCGCCCTGAGTTGCGTCAAGCACCCGCAACCTGCGCCAGTCCTCTGGCGCAGCAACGGGATGGTAATAGCATTCCCGCGTTCCTTCAAGGCTGCCCAGGTAGCGATCTCGGACACCCCAGTCCTCCAGACAGAAGCTGCTGGCAGGGGAGACTTTGACCAGGTCAAAGTCATAGCGGCGTTGGAAGGCGATTTGGGCAGCGGCCAGGTCCTCGGCTCGCTGGTCGTCGCCAGGGAAGTGCCGCCACAGAGCAATCGCCGGGCGGTCTACGGTTTGGCCAGTTATCGTAGCCAGCAAGCGGTCTCGTTTAGTCATAGCAGGCATGAGCTCCTCCTTATTTTGGGGGTTGGGCAAGGTTTTGGATAACCCTGACATCAGATGCCGCGTAGGATTATAGCACAAAAACCCAATCAATGCAGGTTCGTAGTCTCCCTGTACAGGGCTGGTGAACTCATCTCCACCTACAGCGTCACAGCGCTATAGGTGGAGACTACTGTCTATGCCGATTTTACTCAATATTCACGGAAACTTTACACTATTCATGCACTGACTGTGGCAAAATAACACTGAAACCCCTTGAAGAGCATTGGAAAATTTTTCCTTATCAATCGTCAACACTTCAGAGAGACCATCCACAGGTGAAAATACATTCTAACGAATTTCTAACGAAATATTAACCACCTTCTTACCCCAATGTGTTATAGTTTCCTTGACTCGCCAGGCAGGTGACCAGTCACAGGCTTCCGAATTTTCATTTCGTCCTGCCCAATCCCGCTTCTGGCCCGCTATCGGGCGAGCCAGAGCACTTTGCAGTCAAGGAGATACACCATGCATGCCCTTTCGGTTGTCATACCAGCCTACAACGAAGAAGACAGTATTGCCGACATTGTAGAGCGGGTTCTCTCTGTCAAAGCGCCTCTAATCAAAGCCGGCATCCCGGACATGGAACTCATCGTCGTGGACGACGGCTCCCGTGATCGGACAGCCGAGATCGTGGAGGGTTACCCGGAGGTGCGCCTCATCCGCCACGCGATCAACAAAGGCTACGGCGCGGCGCTCAAGACCGGCTTCCACAATGCCAAGGGCGATTTTTTGGCCTTCTTGGACGCCGATGGCACGTATCCGCCGGAATTCTTCCCTCAACTCTGCCAGGCTGCTATCGAGCAGAAAGCCGACCTCGTCATCGGTTCCCGGATGGCGGGCGAGGAGAGTGAGATGCCAATGACGCGCCGGATCGGCAACTTTTTCTTTGCCAATCTTATCAGCCTCATCAGCAACCATCGCATCTCCGACAGCGCCAGCGGTATGAGGGTGCTGCGCCGTGAGGCACTGCCTATCCTCTACCCCCTACCGGACGGTCTCAACTTTACCCCGGTGATGAGCACCCGCGCCCTGCACGAAGAGTTAAAGATGATCGAAGTGCCCATCACCTATAGCGAGCGGGCGGGTCGTTCCAAGCTGAGCGTCGTGCGTGATGGCACTCGCTTTCTGAACTCGATCATCTGGACAGCAATGAACTACAACCCTGTCCGCATCCTGGGCGGCGTCGGCGCAGCGGCGATAGCCCTGTCCGGGATCATCGCTGCTATCCTGGTGACTATGCGCTTGCGAGGGATCACCACCTTGGGACCGTGGGGGGTCTTTGGCCTCTTTACTTCTGGTGTAGCGCTGGTAGCGGGCGTGAGCATCTTTTCCCTGGGTGCAACCTTTAACTACCTGATAACGCTGTTTCACAAGCGACCGATTCGCCAGGGACTGTTGGGCCGGCCTATGTTCAAGACCCCGCTGGAGAGACACTTTGGCTGGGTGGGGCTACTCGCCCTCGTGAGCGGGCTGGCATTGGGTTCCGTGGCGCTGGCTCTGGGCCTGACTGGCTGGGACACCTCCCGCATCTGGTTCTGGATGGTAAGCGGCGCCATGACCGTGATAGTGGGACTGCAACTGATTATCTCTTGGTTCGTCATGCAGATCCTCGCTGAGCTGAGCCAGCGCGAGACACTGGTGGAAGACGACATGAACGGACACCCTGTCAGGTAATGACGAATTGTGATTTGCGATTTGAGGAGAGTTCTAGAATGTCGAATGATTCAATTAAACATAATCTTGGGACTCGATCAGTAAAAAAGTTGTCTCAGCCCAATTTCCCCAGTGCCGATGCGACGCTACGCCTCATCGCTCCCAAGCGCAGTCCCGAAGCTATAGACGTCTTGTTAGTCAACCCCCCCGCGCCCGACGGCGCTGTCTGGATCCGGTCGCAGCACCGGGTGGGCCGCCGTTCGCGGGAAAACATGATCTGGCCCCAGTGTTCACTTGCCCAAATGGCCGCGCTGCTGATGCCAGATTATACCGTCGAGATCGTGGACGCCATCGCTACCCGCATGACGTGGGAAGAGTTCCACAACCTGCTGCGCCGCAAGCAGCCGCGTTACTACTTTACACAGGTCACAGCACCAACGCTGACCAACGACATGTACGGCGCTTTCCTGGCCAACAGCGTGGGGGCCAAGACCATCGCCTTTGGCACCCACGTGACGCCCATCCCGGAGCGAACGATGGAGGCGTATCCCAACCTCGATTTTATTCTGAGGGGCGAGCCCGAACTAACGCTGCGGGAATTGATTGACTCATTGGAGGGTCGTGAGCAAGATCCCCAGATCGTCAAGCTTTTCAGCGACACCGACCCCGAATGGCAGCCGTTGTCGGCCTCGGAGGGCCGCAAGCGGGAAGACCTGAGTCACATCAAGGGCCTGGTCTGGCGACACAACGGCCAGATTGCCCTTAACACCGACCGGCCGTTCATCGCCAATCTGGACGACCTGCCCTTGCCCCGGCACGACATGTTGCCCCTCGACAAATATCGCATCCCAAGCATCAAAGGGCCGTACAGTTTCATCGTCACCAGCCGGGGGTGCACGGGTGGCTGCAAGTTCTGCATCAAGCACGTCAGCTACCAATACTCCATCCGCCTCCGCTCGCCAGAGAGCATCATGGAAGAGATCAAAATGCTCTATGACCTGGGCCTGCGTTACATCCACATGTACGCCGATCTGTTCACCGTAAGCCGCGAGCAGGTGATGGGGCTGTGCCGGCTGATCATCGAGTCAGGCTTAAAGATCAAGTGGACCTGCAACAGCCGGGTGGATTACGTGGACGAGGAAATGTTGCAGACCATGGCCAAAGCTGGGTGCTGGTATATCTCCTGGGGCCTGGAGTCGGCCAACATTGAGATTCTCAGGAACATCCGCAAGGGCACCAATCCGGAAAAGATGATCCGGGCGTTGACCTGGAGCAAAAAAGCTGGCATCCGCAACTGGGGTTACTTTATCATCGGCCTGCCTGGCGAGACAGAAGAGAGCATCCAGGAGACCATCGCCTTGTCCAAGAAGCTACCTTTGGACATCGCTCTGTTCCACATCGCCGCGCCCTACCCCGGTACGCCCTTCTTTTTCGAAGTGGTGGAGAACAACTGGTTCCGGCCCGGCACGCAGTGGGAAGAGATAGACATGGACCGGTCTACAGTGCTGGACTATCCAGGGTTGTCGGCGGAGCGGCTGGAATACTGGCAGCGGCGCGCCTTCCGCGAGTGGGCCTTGCGGCCTGGTCCTATCCTGACCTATCTAAAGAGTGCTAACAGCCTGGGTGCGTTGCGCTCGTTCTTCGATATCGGTTGGCAGACCCTTTCGTGGGTCCTGGGGTTTGCTCGTTAGACCCCAGTGTGCCAAAATAAACCAGACGCAGTAGCGACTCTAGTCGCCAACAGCAACTAAAGCCGCCACCACGGCTGACCGAGGCGTCATCACAACTCTCGTTCAAAAACCCAACGCCCAAAGGAGGTAGGGTCGTTCGCGTGACTGACTCAGACCCTCGGGCAGCGGCCCTGATCGCCAATGCCGTGGCTGACGAGTTGATCCGACAGAGCCCAGCCTCGATGCAGGGGGAGAGCGATCAACAAGAGTTCATTGAAAAGCAATTGAGCGACCTGAAAACCAAGATCGGTGCGGAGCCCACATTTTCCATGCTGGGATCGAAGGAGCGATGCGCCTCGCCTACAATGACGAAAGTCTTAGCGCGGTATATAGTTGGGATCGCCAGATCGTACAGAGGCTGACAGGGGAAGACGACGAAGGGCAAGGTATGCCTGTAGCAGGCACATACGTGTTTCTCTATCAAGAAGGGCATATATCCGTGATAGGACTGCAAGCTACACCATGCTCCACGACGATCTTGACAACACTTGTTGGTATGACAGATTCGATCTCCTGTGCCCGGAGGTTGAAAACTGATGCTCGGTCCAAACACGCCTTTCTCAAAGAGGGGCCCTGTGCACATTCCACACGTTGATCAATCGGTGACAAGATGTCGCTCCGAGTGGGGGCCGCGAGCGCTGGGAAATCGCTCCATCCTGGCCAACCCGCGCCGGGCGGGGATGAAGCAGGTCGCCAATACGCCGGAGAACACGCTGAATACGTTCAGCAAGAGCGAGATTGACATGCCAGATAAACTGTATCGTGAGGAAGTGAAATGAGAACCTGCATTCGCAGCATGATCGCCAGCCCGGTTACGTCTGAACAACACCGGACGTTGATCGTCATACCTACTTATAATGAAGCGGAAAATCTACCCCCCCTGGTGCGGGAGATTATGGCCCTGCCTAAAAGTTTCGACATCCTGGTGATAGACGACAACTCGCCGGACGGCACAGGCGAAATCGCCGACCGGCTGGTGGAGGAACTGCCGGCCGTTCACGTCCTGCACCACCCTGCCAAGCAGGGATTGGGCACGGCCTACATCGCTGGCTTTCGTTGGGCATCGAGGCGCGATTACGATTACATCTTGGGGATGGATTGCGACTTTTCGCATCATCCGCGCTATCTGCCCACTTTTCTGGAACACGTCGAGCACGCCGATCTGGTCATCGGTTCGCGCTACGTGCCGGGGGGGGGGACGATCAACTGGGGCCCTCTCCGCAAGTTGATCAGCTCTGGCGGCAACTTTTTCGCCCGGACGATGCTGGGCCTCAAGGCCCATGACTGTACCGGCGGTTTTCGCTGCTACCGGCGCAAGATGATCGAACAAGTGCCCTGGGAGGAGATCAACATCCACGGCTACGGGTTTCTGATCGGCGCACTCTACCACGTCGAGCGACTGGGGGGAAGAGTCATCGAATTTCCCATCATCTTCAAAGACCGGCGGGTGGGACAATCCAAGATGAGCATAGCCATTGTCGTCGAGGCCTTTGCTTTTGTCCTCAGGATGGCCCTCAGGATCAGAAACCCGGTTTTTGGTGCTCCACCAGCGCCGGCCGAGTAGGAGCGGAGCGACGTATCGAGGCCAAGCGGTTCTCTGGCAAGAAAAACCCGGGTTCTTGGCCCCCGCCGCCGATGATAGGAGGTCACGCCTAACTTGACAAACTCGAGCGATAAAACGACTAACCGCACAGACGTCCTATATGGCCTGGGTCTGTTCTTGCTCACGGTCCTGAGCCGGATACCCTTCCGCAGCCAAATCTTGTATCACTGGGACTCGGTCAACCTTGCCTTTGCCATGCCCAAGTTCGACGTGGCGGCAGAGCAGCCGCAACCACCAGGCTACATCACCTACGTCTGGCTATGCCGGCTGGTGGATGCGCTTTTCCACGATCCACAGACGACGATGGTCTGGATCGCCATCGCGAGCAGCGGCCTGGCGGTGGTAGCGATGTACCTGCTGGGCCGGGCCATGTTCGACCGGCGGACTGGCCTGGTGGGAGCGTTGGTGCTGGCTTCCAGCCCGCTCTACTGGTTCTACGGCGAGATCGCCCTGCCTCACACCCTGGATCTTTTCCTGGTCACGCTCTCTGCCTGGTTGCTGTATGAAGCGGCGCAGGGACAGGCGCCGTACTTGCTAGCGGCAGCAGTGACCCTGGCCGTAGTTGGTTGCTTTTTATCCAGGCCCCTCAAATCCCGAATACCCCAACGTCGCTGTGGGCCAGGGAAACCACCTTCACGCGGTGTGGTTCGTCCGGTCGGAGGGATTATCATCGGCAAACATGAGAGTATGGTACAGTGAGTTACGAGAGGATTCCGGTCTGCCGGAGGGATTGTATACGGAGAGCGATGACCTCGTCCGGCTGGCAGTGGCCCTTTCTCCCGTGTTGCTCCTGGCGACGATTGTGGCTGTGGTAAAACTGGTATGGAGATGGCGGCTGCTCCGATAGCCGCCCAGAGGTATGGTGTATGAAATCAAGTCTGTCCTTCCTTCGAGGGCCTCAAGTGTACCTGGCGTTGATTTTTGCTGCCCTGCTGCTCTTCCTGTGCCTCTATAACCTGGAATTCTACCCCCGCCTCTGGTTTGACGAAGGTTGGCATCTCCAGGCAGCCAAGCATCTGGCCCAGACCAGGGAATATTGCTTTGGGCCAGGGGTGGGACCAACGGTGTTCTATCCCGTCGCCTGGGCCTTTCGGCTCTTTGGTGTGGGCCTCCTGCAAGCTCGGCTGGTGATGGTCGGCTATCTCCTCTTGACCGTGGTCATGTTCTACCTTCTGGCCAAGCAGCTCTACGGCGGGACGACGGCCATGATTGCCTCTTTTATACTGATAACCTCATCGGGAATTGATCTCGTGGCCTGGGGTCGCCAGGTGCTGGGAGAGATACCGGCGATCGCTTTTTTCCTGATGGGGACGCTTTGCTGGTTCAGGACGGTTGACACAGATTCCAACAGATTGCCCTTTCTGTTCCTGGCCGGGATTTTCTTTGGCCTGTCTATACTGACCAAGAATCAGTATCTAATCCTGGTCCTGGCTCTGATAGGAGTGTGGATCGCCGACTTGCTGTACTACCGTCGCTTGAGGCCGATGCAGTTGACCATCCCTCTCCTGTGCACGGCGTTTTGCCTACTGGCGTGGTACGGAGCACTAAACCTGCTGGCCGACCCGAGAGTAGTAAAGCACACGGTAGAGCAGTGGCAGACGGCACTACCCAGAAGCATCTTACTCCTCAGCCCCCGGCTGGTTCTGAACAGCGCCAGGTTTGTCTTCGGTCCGCGAGTCTTTTGCGCCTGGGCACTACCTGGCCTGCTGTACGGCGGCTTCATCGCCCTCAAGAGAGACTGCCTGGGCCTCAAGACAGCCTTTCTTCTCCTCTTTGCATCACTATGGTTGACGTGGTACATCGTGGCTTCTGTTGGCTGGGAGAGATACGCCTCTCCTCCACTGATCATCGTCAGCCTCTTTGTTGCCAGGCTGCTATTTGATCTGATCAGAGGTGACCGGATCTCATTGCGCAGGCTGTGGGCCGAGCTGCAGGAGGGCACAGGTTTGGCGACTGCGAGACGACTGTGCTTCCTCATCGTGTTGCTTGTGATAAACTTGCACCCTCTAGCAAATCAAGTCCACACTATTCTGTTTCAAGTAGACCGAGTTCACCAGGAGTTTGCCGACTATCTCAATGCTCAAGTCAGCAAGGACATCGTGATCGAGACCTGGGAACCGGAGCTCGGATTCCTCACGGAACACAAGTATCACTACCCTCCCGCTCGCATGGTTGACACGATGAGCCGTCATTTAGCACTGGGTACCCCCTCTCCAGCGGGCACGTATGATTTCCAGGCTGCGGATCCCGCCTACCTGGTCATCGGGGCGTTTGGCAAGTGGACCGGCCTATATCCGGCAGACTTTTTGCGGCATCATTGTACCCTAGTGATCTCCATTGGTCTCTATGACCTCTATCAGGTGAATTGAACAACTCCAAAACCGCTCCAGGAACACTAACAAGTCCCAGGGGCAACACTTCTCAAACAAGCCCTCGCTCCCTGCGCTTCCGGCGTGTCACTGACCGCCGGAACTCCTTGTATATAATACTCCCACAACCTATTTGCGGAAATCGGGTACCCCGACGACAAGTGGGCAGGTACAGTTAAACTCGTCTCAATTTCAATAGTTACAGCTCATTTTTCGGCCCAGATTGGCTCTTGACTTTTACCGCACTCTATCGCCCCTCAACGTTTGCTTGCGGTTGTGCTACAGACGAGCGTGCAGAAGGCGCACCGGCTCAGAAGAGCCAGTGCCGGTATGGGTTTCGTCAACATCCCCTGGCAAAGAACCCAATTGTTTCTCCATCGATCTCGATGGTCGTCTTTGAATAGGTCAGCTTCTGGATGATCTTTCCGTCCCGGAAATGTAGAACATCCACTCCCCGTCGTCTTTCAGGTCTTCCTTTATAGCCCCGCTCAAACGATGGCCACTTGAGCTGCCATCGGTAAAGGACCTTCTGTTTGACTTCATCTATAAAAGTTTCTTCCTCGGTGAATCGAAATCCGCCATGGTTTGCAAACCAGGGAGCCCATACCTTGATTAGTGCATCTTTCCCTTTTACCCTCCCACCCGTCCAGTGCTCGAATAGGACCTCATCGTGAAAGAGCTCCCTGACCCCGTCGAGGTCATGTTCGTTCCAGGTTCGATACCATTTGGCAAGGACCTTCTCGATCTCTTCTCTAGAAAGCATACTCGGTCTCCTCTCTACCCTCAAATTCCCAGATAGAC
>CAYVPU010000037.1:0-1516 GCA_964453885.1 uncultured Anaerolineae bacterium
GCTTCGGCCGCTTCCTGGATCTCAAGGTCGGCGCTCAGAAGGCTCAACTCGTCCAGTCGCTCAAAGGCACCCTCCCAGCCACTTTGACCCAGCGCCCAGATGGCTTCCAGTTGAACCTCCCGGTCTTCGGAGTAGGTCAACCGCCACAGGTCCTTGCCCGTCTCGGTCAGACCCACCTCGCCGGCGGCTCGAATTGCCTCCCGCTGGAGTTCAGAGTCGGGATTATACATCTCTTTGAGGATGGTCTCTGTCCATCGCACGTTGCCGCTGCGCCCCATGCCAAAGATGGCGCTGAGCTTCATCTTGGAGTTTGAATGGGCATACGCCTCCTCGATGATGGCCAGGATCTCTTTGTCGCTGCAAAAACTGAGGGCTTCCACGGCAAACCGACGTTCATCGAGGGGTTTGTTTTCGTCCCGGTAAATGCTGAGCAGGAGCTCTTTGACTTTCAGGAAATTCTCCTTGGACAGTTCATCGAGGCGCACGATCTCACCCTCGTCCATGAAGCCAAAATCATAATCATAGTTGGCCATTTCTCCTTCATAGATGTAGCGGCCCAGCGCGATGATGGCCCGGCAGCGAACCTGCTCATCAGCGTCATTTTCGGCGGTGGCGAGTAACAAGGGGATGAACTCTGGGTCTGGATAGTCCCACAAGCCCTGTATGGCGAGTGCCCGTACCTCAGGTTCCGGATCGTCCAGGTGGTTTTGCAGTACTGTGGAGTAGTCTGTCATATAGTCGGGCGTCTCGACGATCCGTTTCAACAACGCAACCCGTTCCTCCTTTGGCGGTCTGGTCGTATCGGTCATGCTCTCCCTCTTTCTTCCTGCGATCTGGTGGACGGCCCTTGCTTTAGATTGTACCATATTTTTTGCCATTTGACCAGACCCAATTTACGTGAAATCGGAACTGGTGGGGCGGGTTGACAGGCATAGAAACTGCGTGAAACGTGATGCGACGAATTTGGTGGCCTCTGTTACGCCTGGGATTTCGACTGTTATATCGAGAGATGGCCTGGAGTTACGATCTGGTGAGTCAGGTTGTGTCACTCGGCCACTGGCGTGATTGGCAGCGGGTGGCGAAACGCTACGCGCGCGGCCCCCGGGTGCTCGACCTGGCATTTGGCACGGGCAGCTTGCTGCTGGACTGGCACGCTGTCGGCGTGACACCGGTGGGAGTGGACCTTTCGCCGCAGATGGCCCGCATAGCGGCGCGAAAGCTGCGCGCGAGGGGGCTGCCGCTGACGCTGGCCCGGGGACGTGCGCAGGCGCTCCCTTTTGCCGATGTGACGTTCGACAGCGTCGTCTCTACCTTTCCGGCCGAGTTCATCCTGGAGCGGGCGACGGTGGCAGAGGTGGCGCGGGTGCTGCGCCCGGGCGGGCGGTTCATCGTCGTGGTGGGGGCCTCTTTGACCGGGCGCGATCCGCTGAGCCGGTTCGTGGAATGGCTCTATGCTATCACGGGACAGCGCCCGTCGTTGCCGCCAGCCGAAAAGTTGGCGCTGCCCGACGGGCTT
>CAYVPU010000037.1:1616-18553 GCA_964453885.1 uncultured Anaerolineae bacterium
GCCAGCGCCGCGAGAACAGCCGTGTGGTTCAAGTAATACTGCGCCGGGTTATCCATCACCAGGCCCAGGCCGGTAGCCACGCGCTGAAGCACTTGCTCACCTGTGGCAGGCGGGGCTGTGGCTTTCAGCGCTCGCTGGCGAATGTCGCGCAGGCGCTCGGTGTTGTAAGCGGCAGCTTTGGTCAGTGCAGCCCGGTTGTGAGCTTGGCCGTGGCCGGGACAAAAGTGGGCGTAGTCGAGCGTCGGCAACCGCGCCAGCGTCTCCAGCCAGGCGTCCAGGTCTACCATAAAGGGAACCACGTGCTTGTCCAGCACCTTGGCGGGGAAGAAGCCATCTGGCAAATTCTCTGACGGATGCGATGACGCCCCCCAGCGATGCGTGAAACGTAAAACGTGAAACGTGAATTACCCATCACGTTTCACGTTTCACGTCTTACGCTTTACGTTTTTCGTTTCACGTTTTACGTCAGGTGATGCCCAGGTAAGCCTTGCGCACCATCTCGTCTTGCTGCAAGTGATCCGCCGAACCGCTGAGCACGACCTCGCCGCTCTGGAGGACGTAGCCCCGGTTGGCGACTTGCAGGGCCATGCGGGCGTTCTGCTCCACCAGCAGGATCGTCGTCCCGGCTGCGTGGAGTTGGTTGATGGTGTCAAAGATGCTGTCCACCAACACCGGGGCCAGGCCCATCGAAGGCTCATCCATCAGCAGCACACGCGGGCTGGCCATGAGCGCTCGCCCCATGGACAACATCTGCTGCTCGCCGCCACTGAGGGTACCGGCGATCTGGCTCTGCCGTTCTTCCAAACGGGGAAAGAGAGAGAACACACGCTCCATGTCTTGAGCGATTCCCTGTGAGTCAGTGCGGGTGAAAGCGCCCATCTCCAGATTCTCCCTGACATTTAGCCGACCGAACACCCGCCGCCCCTCCGGAACCTGCACCACTCCCTGGGCCACGATTTCGTGCGCCTTGTAGGCGATCAGGTCTTCACCGGCCAGCCTTACCTTGCCCTCGCGAGGTCGGAGCAGGCCGCTGATGGTATTGAGGGTGGTCGTCTTGCCCGCGCCGTTGCCCCCAATAAGGGTCACGATCTCGCCCTCCTCGACGGTAAGGGAGACACCTTTGAGGGCCTGGATGTTGCCATAGTACGTGTGGACGTTCTCAAGCTCTAACATTGCCATGTCGTTCACTCCATTGCCGACTGTCGGGCAGCCTGCTTGAGTGCTTCGGTTACACTGCCCCGTCCCAGGTAAGCCTCGATAACTTGAGGGTTGTTCTGAATCTCAAGCGGGGTTCCTTCGGCGATCTTTTCCCCATAGTCCAGCACAGTTACGATCTCGGAAATGCCCATCACGACCCGCATCTGGTGCTCGATGAGCAGGATGGTGGTGCCCAGTTCGTCGCGCAGGTGCTGGATAAAATCCATCATTGACTGCGTCTCGCTGGGGTTCATGCCCGCCGTTGGCTCGTCGAGCAGCAGCAACTTGGGTTTGCCGGCCAGGGCACGGGCGACTTCCAACCGCCGTTGAGCGCCATAAGGCAAGTTCTTGGCCAGAAAATCGCCCTGGCCGGCCAGCCCTACAAAGTTGAGCAATCGCCGGGCCTCTTCCAGGGCTTCTTTTTCTTCACGCCTGGTTGCAGCGGTGTTGAAAATCGCACCAAAGATGTTCGACCGCATGTGAGGGTGCTGTCCGACCAGTACGTTCTCGATGGCTGTCATGTTGGTAAAGAGCCGGATGTTCTGGTACGTGCGGCCGATGCCCATTTTCGTGATGCGGTCGGGCAACTGTCCGTCCACCGGCTCGCCGTTAAAACGAATAGTGCCTTCTTCGTGCCGGTAAAAACCGGTCACACAGTTAAAGAACGTCGTCTTGCCCGCGCCGTTGGGGCCGATGATGCTGTGAATGGATTTCTCTTCGACTTTGACGTCAAAGTTGCTGACGGCCGTCAGGCCGCCAAAACGTTTGGTGACTTGATGTGATGTGAGGATAGCCATAACATGCCTCTCTTATTCACTTGCCATTGCCACGCCTGCTTCGGCCGATTCCGCTTCGTGCAATTCCCGCCGGTGCGTTTCCTCCGGCCAGAACCCTTCCGGGCGGGTCAACATCATGATGACCAGCATCGCGCCGTACATTAGATAGCGGTACTCGGCGAACTCGCGCAACAGCTCCGGCATGCCGACCAGGATCAGCGAGCCGACGATGACCCCAGGGATGCTGCCTATGCCGCCGACGATGATCAGGCACAACGCATTGATTGACTTTAGCAGATCCATGCTGTGGGGATAGACCGAGGTCAGCATGGAGGCAAAGATGCCGCCCGATAGCCCGCCAAAGGCCGCACCGGTGGCAAAGGCCAGCAGCTTGGTCCGCACCAGGTTGATGCCCGTCGCCTCGGCCACGTCTTCGTCCTCGCGTATGGCCATCCACGCCCGGCCAAGCCGCGAGTCTTTGAGCCGCCACGAGACAAAGACGGCGAGCAAACAGCCGGCCAGGATGAGATAGTAAATGGCTTGTGGTGTTTTCAACTCGAGGGGACCGATGATCGGTTTGGGGATGCGGGTGATGCCGTTCGAGCCGCCAACGTAGGGTTTGAGCCAGTCGGAAAGGGCCACCAGGCGGACGATCTCGCCAAAACCGAGGGTGACGATGGCCAGATAGTCGCCGCGCATCCCCAGCACGGGGATGCCCAGGATGATGCCGGCCAGCAGGGCCACACCGACGGCGAACGGCAGCGCGCCCCAGAACCCCAGGTGCAGACCCAGCCACCCGATTTCGGGCGAACTAAAGACGCCCACGGCGTAGGCCCCCAGGGCAAAAAAGGCCACGTATCCCAGGTCCAGCAGACCGGCATAGCCTACTACGATGTTCAGCCCCAATCCCATCAGGGCGAATATGCCTACCATGTTCAGTACTTGGGATGGGTAGGAACCTAGCAGGGGCAGGAGGAGGACGGCCAGAATGCCCACGCCCAACGCCCCCAGGCGGATGGTACGTTGTCGTGCCGGGGGCTGGTGCTCTATGTACGCTTTTGCAGACCCCCCTTTGATCGTCCAGAGATAGCTGACGCCAGCGCCCAGGACAAACACGACGATGGCGCTCAAGATCGAGAGCCCCCGAGCGGCAAACAAAAAACTGTTTAGGATGGCCAGCAGGGGCACCAGACCCAGGCCTGTCCCCACGGCCCGCCGGATTTCCCCCGGCAGTAGAAAGATGACAGCCGTGAGCAGACCCACAAGAGTGCTCAGGATCAGTGGTACGACCGCACCCACGCCCGTGCCCAGATTGAGCGTCAACAGGTCATACAGGGCGGGCGAGGCATTGACAAACACCGTGCGCAGGTCGATCCACCCACCGACGAGCACCAGTGCGCCCGGCAGCAGGCCGGTCATCAGGCCGCCCAGAGCACCGCTGGCGAGCACCAGAGAGGCGGGTGTCTCATCCTCTTGGCTAACTGTCTGGCGCACGGCCAGGTATCCACCCATCACTAAGCCGATCAGCAATATGGTCTGCCCCATAGATAGGAGATTGAGAATGATGTGGCGCTTGTGGGAGGTTTCCACAAGACCGACCAGCGACAGCAGCAGGAGCGTTACCCCTACCAGCAGTCCAGTTTTGGCCATTTGGTGCCAGTTGAAAGATTTGATATTCATAGCTGCCCCCTCATGCCTTTTTCACGGCCAGCCGCTCGCCCAGGATGCCTGAGGGCCGGAAGATCAGGACCAGTACGAGGAAGACAAAGGCCAGCGCGTCCTTGATCTGGTAAGGCGCTGGGATGCCCAGTCCATCCAGGACGAGGTTGGGGAAGAAGGCTTCGGCGATGCCCAGGAGCACTCCGCCTACCATCGCGCCGGTCACGTTGCCGATGCCGCCCATCACGGCCGCGGTGAAGGCCTTGAGGCCCGGATAGAAGCCCATGATAAAGGTAACTTGCCTGAAGAGCAGGGCGTACAGCACCCCGGCTGCGCCGGCCAGCGCCCCGCCGACGGCAAAGGTGATGACGATCACACGATCTACGTCTATGCCCATCAACGCGGCGACTTCTTTATCTTCGGAGACAGCCTGCATCGCCTTGCCGATCTTGGTGCGCTGGACGAAAAAGTACAGCACTCCCAACATGATCACCGAGGCCACGATCAGCACGGCCTTCGTCTTTAGGATTTCAATGCCCAAGATGGTCCATTTCCCTGTCAAGATAGCTATTTCGGGGTAGCTCTTGATGCCTCCACCGAACAACCCGCGAAAGGCATATTGCAGAAAGAAAGAGGCGCCAATGGCCGTGATGAGAGGCACCAGGCGGGGGGCCGTTCGCAGAGGCCGGTAGGCGATCCGTTCCAGGAGCACGGCAACAACCGTGGAAACGCCCATAGCAACGGCTGTGATAATCAGTAATCCGAGGATGGGGTTGCGGTCGAGAAAACCGGATTCGCCCATGGCGATGGCAATAAAGTAAGCGGTAAAAGGCCCACTCATAAAGACCTCGCCGTGGGCAAAGTTGATCATGCGCAAGACGCCGTACACCAGCGTGTACCCCAGCGCGATCAAGGCATAAACACTGCCCAGTGTCAGGCCATCAATGAACAAGTGGATCCAGGTTTCGCCCCCGTATTTGCCTTGCATCAGCGTGGCGGCCGAGCCCCACACAAAAACAGCCAGAATGGCCAGCCCGATGGTCCACATCACCAGATCGGTCGTAGAAACTCGCCGGGTCAAACGTTGCAGCATTGTTTTTCTCCCTGTGTGTGATTCCCCCTCCCACGATCGAGCCGGCAAACAGTCGTCGTCGACTGACTTGCGTTGACCTGCCAAACTCAGGAGCAGGGGCGGGTGATTAGCCCGCCCCTGCTCTGCTCTGACAGGCTCTTGGTCGTCAGCTCCGTTGGGGGGACGATGGCTTTAGGGCCAGATCTTTTTCGGGTTGCTGTCCGCGTCAGCGCCAGGAGCCCAGGTGTCGGCGTTGAAGGTCTCGTAAACCGCGATCACGGGGGACCCGCAGTCGCCGTACTCGCTGCAACTCAGGGTGCCGGTCATCCCCTGGTGATCCTTGGTGGCAAAGAGTGCATCGCGCAGCGCCTTGCGTCCGATGTACAGCGCGCCACCCTGTTCCTCGGCCACCTTCTCGATGGCTTTAAAGATGATCGAGGCTGCGTCGTAAGCGTGACCGTGGAAAGGAGCCAGGACCGCCTCACCGTACTTTTCCTCGTGCTTTGTCAGAAAGTCCTGATAGCGCCCGGGAAAGAGCGCGAAGTCGGGGCTGGAGTGATACATGCCCACGGCCGCCGGGCCGGCCGCTTCGAGAAAGTCCGGCGAGAACATGCCGTCCGCGCCCATCAGGATGGTGTTTTCCAGGCCAGGCACCTCCCTGGCCTGCTTGGTGATGTGGCCGCCGGCGGCGATAAAGATGGGGTAGTAGATGATGTCCGGATTGCCGGCGGCAATGCGGGTCAGCAGGGGGCTCATCTCGGTATCCGTCGGCGCGATGGCCTCTTGCGCCGTGATGGTGCCGCCCAGCTTTGTAAAGTTCTCCACAAACACCTGCTGCAACTGGTCGGCGTACAGGCTGCCGTCGTGGATGGTGGCCGCTGTCTTGGCGCCCTTTGCCTCCCAGGCGAACTTGGCCGCCGCCGCGCCCTGCACAACGTCGCTGTGGCATGTGCGCAGGTAGCAGTGATAGTCCGCCGGCCGATCTGACAACGTCAGGTCAAGGGCGGTGTTGGAGGGCGAGACCATCGGGATATTGGCCTGGCAGATAACCGGGATGGCCGCGCGGGCGGCGCTGGAGCAGTTGGTGCCCACCACGGCCACAATCGAGGGGTCAGCGGCCAGCTTGGTGGCCACGGTCTGGCCACCCTCGGGGTTGCACTGCGAGTCCTCGCTGACCACTTCGATCTTGTGGCCCAGGATATCACCATTATCCTCGACGGCCATCTCGACGCCGCGCAGCGTGTCAACACCCAGCGACTCATCGGGGCCAGAGATGACGAACGAGGTGGCGACGCGGATCGGATCACCCTTGGCGACCTCCACGCAGCCGAATTCGTCTGGGCACTCGTAGGCCTTTTTGCAGCCAACTAGACTACCGATCATGACGATCAACAGCACGATACTGATTATTCTTAGAGCCTTCATATTTGAACCTCCTCCTTTTTTCGCGGTGACTTTGATAGCTTGTTCAATTGACTCCGCCTGGTGGTTGGCGGCTTCACGAGTGTTGGAGTCTCTCGGATCCGGGGGCCCAGCCCGTCCTGTGACTCACAGATACCCAAAAAGACAGGGCTACCTTCCCTCCAATTCCTGGAGAAACGTTGGCCCCAAATCAGGGCGCGTCTCACCATGTTGTATGAGAAGACCAAAAACCCGGTTTTTGGTCTTCCACAAGCAAAGCAGTTGGCGCACGATCACCACGACCAGGATTCACAAAGTGACCTTGGCAGGGGAAAAGGTTAAGGAGATGGGGCCTGGTGAAGTGAAAAGGCGTGACGCACGCCTCTGAATTCTTACCAGAAGGATTATAGAAGAAGTTGTCAAAATTGTCAAGTACTGTGGTCAAATTTGACAATCGGGAGAAAAAGATATGATATTCATGTGCCTACGCGCCCGATGCGGCTACAGCCGTGGACGTGGCCCGAAGTCTGGTGGGATAGGCAGAAAGTCTTTTCCAGGGAGTGGACCCGATCTTGTTTGCTGTCTGCCGCGCGAGATGGTGAGGTGGAGAAACTGCTCGGCTTCCAGTTCGACAAAAATCCGTATGCCTCGACAGTAACCGGTCGCTCAGCTATCCGGCAGAGCGACTGGTTCTTCTTATTCTTGCAGTCAAGCGGACACGACCTTTATTCTTTGATCACTTGGCATTTCATGGCTCCTGTAGAGATCAACGTTCAACCTGCAATGGCTTGCGTCCAGCGGCGAGTGTGATACAATTAGGAGCCCGCAAGACTACGAAAAGAGGGTGAGAGTGGACGGGGACGGGCGAGAATCGTTGTTGGACTGGAATTGGGAAGCACTGCAAGACTTGCTGACCTCATGGGGCGAGCCCTCGTTTCGGGTGAGGCAAGTGTGGCATTGGATCTATCGCTCGCTGGTGCTTGATTTTGAGGGCATGGGCAACCTGCCGGTCGCGCTACGAGCCAGGCTGGCGGAGCGATTACACCTGGGGATGCTCTCACCCGTGGCGGAGACCGCTTCGTCCGATGGAGAGACGATCAAGTTGCTCTTTCAGTTATCCGATGGCCAGACCATCGAGACGGTATTGATGCGCTACGAACGGAGGCGTACGGTCTGTGTTTCTACGCAGGTGGGCTGCGCTATGGGTTGTCCCTTTTGCGCGACAGGTCAGAGCGGCTTCACGCGCAATCTCACGGCCGGCGAGATCGTGGCGCAGGTGCTTTACGCTGCACGGGCTTTCCGTGACGAATGTTCAGCGCTTACCGGTGTGGTGGTGATGGGCATGGGCGAGCCGTTAGTCAACTATGATGCCACACTGAGGGCGATCCGTCGCCTGGTGGATGAGCGAGGTCTCAACCTGGGCGCACGGAGGTTCACAGTCTCGACGGTCGGCGTTGTGCCAGGTATCCGGCGCTTGAGCACCGAGGGTTTGCAGGTGGGGTTGGCGGTATCACTCCACGCGCCCAATGACACCTTGCGCGACGAACTGGTGCCTATGAATCGGCATTACCCGCTGGATCAGCTTTTGCCTGCCTGCCATGAATACGTGGCCCGCACTGGACGGCGCATCACTTTGGAATACGCCCTCGTGGACAAGGTAAACGATCTCTCTGAACACGCCCGCCAACTGGCCGAGTTGGTCCGGGGGTTGCGCTGCCACGTCAACCTAATTCCCCTCAACCCCACACCAGGCTCGCTCTATCACGCCTCATTGCCCGGGCGCGTGCGTGCCTTTCGAGAAGTGCTTGAACGTCTGCGCGTGCCGACCACCGTCCGCCTCCGCCGAGGCATTGACATTCAGGCTGGTTGCGGCCAACTGCGGAGCCATGAAGCGTGATCGTGATCCGTGATCCGTGATTCGTGAAACGTCACCACGTCCTACGCATCACGTATCACGTGGCCTTGCCTTTTTTCCCAAATGCGAGTATCATTATGGTCATGCGAGGGGAGAGGACGTAAGAGGGGGGCAGGTGTGCCAGGTGTGCAAAAGAGACTTGGAAAAGGTTGCCTGTCTGATTCCGATAGCCAAAACAAATAGCCGACAGCCAACGAAAAGTCAGCTTCCGGCTATTTGTTGCCAGCGTTCGACGAAAAGATACAGGCTACTTGGTCTTGTTCATGGTGCGCAGACAGCGGGTGCAGATTTGCATCTTGCGCCGCTGACCATCTATCGTCACCGTGACTTTTTGAATGTTGGGTTTCCAATATCGGTTTGTGGCTTTCATAGAGAAAGACCGGCTATGTCCAAACTGGCGTCCTTTGCCACAAATTTCGCACTTGGCCATTGTGAGGGCTCCTTTCACCATGCAAACTGACGCCGGGGCTGACCTGCCCCGGCAACGCCACAGATTGTACCACAAGTGTGGGAAATTCGCAAACTTGATGTTGTGAGGAGATAGGCAGCTATGGCGGAATCAACCCATCTGGGCAAGATAGAAATCTCACCGGCGGCGGTTGCCAGCCTGGCGAGTCACGCGGTTCTCAAGACGTATGGCGTCGTCGGCATGTCTTTGCGCAACCTGGTGCAGATCCTGAGTCGCGACAGCAAACGGGGTGTGAGCGTTCGTATCGAAGGTGGTGAGATCGTCATTGATCTGTACGTCATTATCGAGTATGGAACCCGTATCTCGGAAGTAGCTCATAATATCATGGAGAACGTCAAGTTTGCCGTGGAGAAAGCATTGGGCGTGCCTGTATCCCAGGTCAACGTCTATGTTCAGGGGTTGCGGGTGAGTGAATCAGTTTGAATGAGGAGGACGGGGGTGAGTAGACATCTTGCCGGTCGTCCCAGTCTGCCCATTGAGCGGAATGGAGGGATTCGATTTGAGTGCTGAGATCACGAGCGTGAGCGGGGGAACGCGCCCGGCTGTTCGTCAGCGCGGAGTGGATGGCCCCATTCTGGTCTGTGATGGACAGAGGTTCAAGCGTCTCATCGAAGCGGGCCTGGCCTGGTTGGAGCAACACAGTACTGCCGTCAATGCTTTGAACGTTTTTCCCGTACCCGATGGGGACACTGGCACCAATATGCTGCTGACTTTGCAGTCGGCTTACAAAGAGATAGTGGCTTTTTCTGAACAGCCGGTTTCTGAGGTCGCTCAGGCGGTGGCGTATGGCGCGCTGATGGGAGCGCGCGGTAACTCGGGCGTCATTCTATCCCAGATCCTTCGAGGTTTTGCCCACGGCATCGAGGGCTGCCAGGCGTTCAACGCCGAGCGCTTTGCCAGTGCGCTCAGGGCAGCATCAGAGACCGCTTACAAAGGAGTGATCCAACCGGTCGAAGGCACTATTTTGACCGTGATCCGCGAATCGGCCGACGCGGCCGAGGAAATAGCCAGTCAGTCCGAGGATCTGCGGCAGGTCTTGGAATACGTGGTATACGAGGCTGCCGCGTCGGTGGCCCGCACGCCAATGTTATTGCAGGTGCTTCGAGATGCAGGAGTCGTGGATGCCGGCGGGCAGGGACTGTACATCATTCTGGAAGGCATGTACCGTTACTCACGCGGCGAGACGGTCGAATACAATGGTGCGTTGGAGGCCGGAGTTTCTTTGCTGCACGCGGAGCCGGCGGTCGGTGAGTATGACTATGATGTGCAGTTCATCGTCCACGGCGACAATCTGAACTTGGACGAGGTACGGACTGCCATTTCTGCCATGGGAGATTCAGTGCTTGTGGTTGGCGATAACAAAGCCATCAAGGTTCACGTTCACACGCCAGAGCCGGGCACCCCTATCAACTATGGGATCAGTGTGGGGACGTTGAGCCGGATCATTGTCGAAAACATGCAAGAGCAGTATCAAGAGTTTGTGTTGGGCCAATCGCGGCCAGCCCCGGCCGTGGAAGAAATTTGTGACATTGCCACCGTGGCAGTGGCTTCTGGCGAAGGTCTGGCTCGCGTTTTTGAGAGTCTGGGTGTCAGCACGGTGGTGATGGGCGGTCAGACGATGAATCCCAGCACTGAAGACCTACTCAAAGCGGTGGAAGCTGCCAGTGTGGACAATGTTATCTTGTTGCCCAACAACTCTAACGTCATCCTGGCGGCCGAACAGGCCAGGGCAATGGCGCAGAAAAAAGTCGTCGTCGTGCCGACCAAGACGATGCCCCAGGGCATCAGTGCCATTTTGGGTTTCAATTACCAGGCAGACCTGGAAACCAACGCTCGCGTCATGGCTCGTGCTGCTGGTGACGTGGAGACCATCGAAATCACCACGGCCACCCGCGACGTAGAAATGGAGGGGGTTGCGGTCAAGAAAGGACAGATCATTGGCCTATTGAACGATCGGTTGCACACGGCCGGCAATTCGCCTGAAGAGGTGATTCTCGCCATGTTGGGCCAGTTGGATCTGGAAGACTTTGAAATCGTCACGATCTATGGGGGCGAGGACGTCGCCCTGGAAGAGACCCAGCAACTGGTGGCGCGCATTGAGGATCTCAATGCCGACTTGGAAGTGGAGTTGGTGGTGGGAGGCCAGCCTCACTATTTTTACATTTTGTCACTAGAATAGCGGGAGGAGCAAATGGCACGTGTCCGGGTGGTGACCGATTCCACCGCACACTTTGGTCCCGGGGTCATCGAAAAGCTCGATGTCACAGTTCTACCCATACGGATTCAGCTTGGGGCCGATATTTTTGCGGATGGGCCAGGTTTGGACAACGAAATGTTTTTCCGACAGATGGCTCGCTCGCCGTTGCCGCCTCGCAGTTTGCCTCCTCCCGTGGAGGTCTTGGAGAAAGTTTTCAGGGAGTTGAATCAGACAACCGATCACATCCTTGCTTTGTTCGTTTCCAGAAGTTTAAGCGATGTCTATGTTGTGGCTCGCCAGGCGGCCAATCGGCTGTTGGGTCGTTGTGAGATCGCCGTGATTGACTCGCAGACGGTTTCAGTGGGTTTGGGGATTCTGGTCAAGGCGGCAGCAGAGGCAGCGGCTAAAGGCCAATCGCTGGATGGCATCGTGCGTCTCATTCGAGGCATGATCCAGCGTATCTATGTTGTCTTTTTCGTTGAAACGCTGGACTACCTGGAGCGGGAGGGTCGCATCAGGCCTGCCCAGGCCCTGCTGGGTACCCTGTTGGGCATCAAGCCGTTTCTCACCATGGATGGGGGAGAGCTCATCCCCATGGAAAAGGTTCGCTCCAGGGATAAGGCTGTGGACAAGCTGTTCGAGTTCCTCAGCGAGTTCTCAGACATTGAGCAGATCGCCATCTTGCAGAGCACGCCCCGCCCTACGCAGGAAACCAAGCTTCTGCTGGAACGACTGGGTATGATATTTCCAGATTTAAAAGTGCCCATTGTGGTCTATGGCCCAACGTTGGCTTCTCACCTGGGCCTGGGAGCCCTGGGAGTTATTGTCTTTGAGAGAGAGGAAGGGTCGTTATAGGTATGACCACAGTTCGCGTGGTGACAGATTCCACGGCTGATATCCCGCCTCAGGTTGCGTCGGCTTTGGGAATGACTGTCATTCCGGACAACGTCATCTTTGGTAAGCGGGAGTATCGGGATGGTGTAGACATAACGCCGGAGCACTTTTACGAATTGTTGGCCACGAATCGGCACTTTCCCAAGACAGCACATCCAGGGTTAGGTGTGTTCCTGGACACTTGGCGCCAGTTGGGGCGAGATGGGGTTGGTATCGTGTCCATTCACGTCGGTTACCACCTCAGCGGCATGGTTCGTACTGCCCAGAGTGCTGCCGTAGAGTTGTCGCCGTCGGTGCGCGTGACAGTGGTGGATTCGCAACAACTGTCCATGGCCCAGGGGTGGCAGGCTGTTGCGGCGGCGCGGGCCGCGCAGCAGGGAGCCTCTTTCGAGGAGGTCGCTGCCCTGGCGCAGCAGTTGCCGCCGCTGGCTCACGCAGCGGCAGTGTTAGATTCGTTGGATCACGTGCGGCGAGGGGGGCGCATTGGGCGGGCGGCGGCACTGATGGGCGCCGCGTTGCGGGTCAAGCCACTCATCGAGGTGGTGGACGGTCGCGCCGCACCGCTGGCCAACGTCCGCACCCGGCGCAGGGCGCTGGATCGCCTGGTGGAACACGTGAGCGCCAAGGCTCCTTTCCTGGCTTTAGCGGTGCTTCACGCCGGCGCGCCAGAGACGGCGGACAGCCTGGTCGACCGATTGAGCGTCCTCCATCCGCGGGACCGCATCTTGGTGAGCGAGGTCGGCGCTGCTGTGGCAACGCACCTGGGGCCTGGGGCAATGGGCGTTTGCCTGGTGCAGGACACTGGAATTGGGATCGAGCCGGATCTGTTTCAGTGGAAGGTGTAAAGCGCAGGCAAGATTTGATCAAGATCGTGACAGATTCAACGGCAGATTTGCCGCCGGAATTGGCAGAGGAATGGGGGATCACTGTCGTTCCTTGTCTTGTGCATTTTGGCCGAGAGACGTTTCGGGAAGGGGTTGACCTGTCTTACGCCGGATTTTATCGGCGTCTGGCTGTCGCTCCAGAGTTGCCTACCACCTCGTCGCCTGGGCCAGGCGTCTTTGCGGCCGCCTACCGCCAGTTGGCAGTAGAGACCAGACAGATTATCTCGATTCACGTCTCGTCCAAATTGAGTGCCGTCTACAACGCGGCGCACCTGGGCGCAGAGGGCATCCAAGAGGCAGAGGTGGCGTTGGTGGACAGTAGCACAGTGTCCATGGGGCTGGGCTGGCTGGCCGTGTTGGCTGCCCGGGCGGCTAGAGCGGGACATTCTCTGCAAGAGATCGTGCGTCTGGTGGAAGCGACCAGGCCGCGCGTGCGCGTTTTTGCCTTGCTGGACACGCTGGAGTATCTGCGCCAGGGTGGCCGGGTGAGCGGGTTGGTGGCTATGTTGGGCGCTTTGCTGAGCGTCAAGCCCATGCTCAGCGTGGAAGGGGGCGATGTCTTGCCTCTGGGCCGCGTGCGTTCTCGCCGCAAGGCAGTGGCCCAGCTGGTGTCTCTGGTGGAGGAACTTTGTCCCTTGGCTGAGTTGGCCGTGTTACATTCCTGCGCGCGACGGGCAGCCGAGGCTCTTGCCGATCGGCTGGCGGCGTTTTTTCCTCGCCAGCGCATGGTCATTGCTGAGGTTGGTACTGTGATTGGCACACACGTTGGCCCCAATGGACTGGGCATGGCCTGTGTAGTAGCAGAGTGAGAATTAGGGATGGGAGTGGCTATGACGTCGGCGTTTGAAACGCTGGGCAAGATATTAAAGCTGGAACGAGAGCAAGGCTACAAGAACAAGGCGGTTATCCGTGGTCTGGAAGCACTGGTCAAGACCTGGCCGGTGGAAGCTGTGAAGGAGGCTCCGGCCACGACGCCTGTGGTAGAGCAGATCGCCAATTTGCTGCAGGGATATGGTTCGCTGCCCGATCGGCCCGCTCGCGAGGCGCGGGTGGCGCAGATTACGGAAAAGTTGACGGCCTGCCAGGAGATAATTGCTGCCCCCGCCGCCGAACGGCCCGCGCCATCGGCGGCGATACCGGCACAAGTCAGTCCTGCCGCCAGGCCAAAGCCAGCGCCCCCGCCCCCCTCTCGAGAAAAGCCCTCCCGTCTGGGGCTCGACTCGCCGGTGACGGCCCTTTCCGGCGTGGCGCAGGCTCAGGCCGGGAGGCTGCAGCGGCTGGGCGTGGTCAGCATCCGTGACCTGCTTTATCTGTACCCGCGCCGCTACAACGATTTTAGCGCACTCAAGACCATCAACCAGTTGGAATACGGTGAACAAGTCACCATCATGGGCACCATCTGGGAGACCAAGTCGCGCCGTACCCGCGGCGGCGGCACCATCGTTCAGAGCATCGTCGCCGACGGCACGGCCACCATCCAGGCCACCTGGTTCAACCAACCTTACCTGTTGAAATCGCTAAAGGCAAGTCGCCAGGTTGTCCTTAGCGGCAAAGTGGACGCTTACCTGGGCCGCCTGGTCATGAACTCGCCAGAATGGGAGTTCCTGGAGAAGGAACAGATCCACACCGGCCGGCTGGTACCGGTCTACCCGCTAACCCAAGGGGTAAAGGCCAAGTGGCTGCGGCGTCTCGTAAAGCGCACGGTGGATTACTGGACCAAGCGTATGCCCGATTACTTGCCTCGTCAGATTCGGGAATCGCTAGGGTTGCTCGATCTGGAAACGGCCTTGGCCCAGGTTCATTTCCCGGACGATGGGGAATCTTTGAAGCGGGCACGGCGGCGACTCAGCTTTGACGAGTTCTTGTTGATCCAGCTGGGCGTGCTGCGGCAGCGCCAGATGTGGCGATCCCGGCCGGGGCGTGCCCTGGCCCCGTACCCGGATTTGCAGGAGGCCTTTTATGCCTCGCTGCCTTTTACCTTGACGGCGGCACAAAAGCGGGCGATAGAAGAGATCGTTAGCGACCTGAAGCAGTCGCAGCCGATGAGCCGTCTGTTGCAAGGCGATGTGGGCTCCGGCAAAACGGTCGTGGCGGCGGCGGCGATGTTGGTGGTGGCAGCCAATGGCGCGCAGGCAGTGCTCATGGTACCTACAGAGATCCTGGCGGAACAGCATTTCAAGAGCCTTTCGGCGCTCTACCAGCAGTTGGAGGATTCTAAATTGCCTGGTAGTACGTCCTTGGTGCGCCCTCGCGTGCGGCTGCTGACCGGGCGTGTTACCGGCGCCATGCGCCAGCAGATCTATGCTGACATCGCCTCCGGCGCGGCGGACGTGATCGTGGGTACCCATGCCCTCATCCAGAAAGGCGTCGAGTTCAAGGACCTGGCGCTGGCTATCGTGGACGAGCAGCATCGCTTTGGTGTGGAGCAGCGGGCAGCGCTGCGGCAGAAGGGACATAACCCCCACATGTTGGTCATGACTGCCACGCCCATTCCTCGCACCCTTTCCCTTACCATCTATGGCGATCTGGATGTATCGGCCCTCGACGAGATGCCGCCTGGTCGCCAACCCATTGAGACGCACTGGTTTCTACCCCGCGAACGGGAACGGGCCTATCGCTTTATCCGCGACCAGGTGGAGAAGGAACACCAGGCGTTCATCATCTGCCCGTTGATCGAAGAGTCGGGACAGATAGAAGCCAAAGCGGCGGTCAAAGAATACGAGCGATTGCAGCAGACCATTTTTCTCGATTTGAAACTGGGCTTGCTCCATGGACGTATGAAGGGACACGAAAAAGAGGCGACAATGACAAAGTTCCAGCACAGAGATCTAGACGTTTTGGTCTCTACTTCGGTGGTGGAAGTGGGCATTGATGTGCCCAACGCCACGGTGATGATGGTGGAGGGAGCCAACCGCTTTGGCCTGGCGCAACTGCACCAGTTCCGGGGGCGGGTGGGTCGCGGACAGGCCAAATCCTATTGCATTCTTCTCTCTGATACGCCCAGCGAGGGGAGCGTAGAACGTCTGCGGGCCATTGAGCGCACCCAGGATGGCTTTGAACTAGCAGAGGTAGACCTGGAGATGCGTGGCCCTGGTGAGTTCTTTGGCACTCGGCAGAGTGGGATGCCGCCGTTGCGGATGGCCAAACTGAGCGATCTCCACATTCTGGAAAAAGCCCGCCAGGCGGCCAAAGAGATCTTGGGATGCGATGCCGGCCTACAAGATCCAGGCCATCGTCTGTTGGCTCGCAAGCTGGCGGAATTCTGGCAAGGTCAGGGCGACCCAAGCTAGAGTCTCAGGGAGAGGATTGGCGAGGGTTCTATGAATGTGGCGTTGTATCCAGGGACCTTTGACCCAGTTCATTATGGACACATTGACATCGCCACGCGGTCGGCTGATATGTTCGAGCGGCTGGTAATCTGCGTCTACGACCGTCCGCTGAAAAACCTGCTGTTCTCCACGGAGGAGCGAGTGGTGTTGGTGCGTCGGGCACTGGCTCATCTGTCAAACGTGACCGTTGCCAGCTACAGCGGGCTGACCGTTGAGTTTGCCCGGCAGCAGGGGGCCTCGGTGATGGTCCGGGGCCTGCGCGTGACGTATGACTTTGAACTCGAGTACCAGATGGCTTTGACCAACAGAAGCCTGGCGCCCGAGGTGGAGACCGTTTTGCTGGTGACCGGTTTGCAGTATGCCTTTGTGAGTTCTAGCATCGTCAAAGAAGTGGCTTTGGCTGGCGGCTGTGTTGACAAAATGGTGCCGGGTTTTGTCCAGAGGGCTTTGAAGGAGAAATTCCAGGTGTTGGGTGAGGCCACCAGTAACGACATGGTAAAAGTGGTTTCTTTGCGTGATTGACTGTTGAATCTGATCGAGTGTGATTGAGTGACCATCTGCTGTATCAGGTCGCCCAGGCGCATGCCAGCGCACAAAAGTCGGTAAAGGGAGGTGATCGTCATGGATATCTTGCATCTAGTAGACCGGCTGGAAGAATTGATGATGGAGGGACGGGCCATTCCCTTCAGTGCTCGGGTGGTCGTGGACGAGGAACGTTTTCTGGACATTGTAGATCAGATGCGAGTTTCCATCCCCGAGGAGATCAAGAAGGCGAAACGCGTCCAGCAAGAGCGGGAGCGGATCGTCGCTCAGGCCAATGAGGAAGCGGGCCGCATCGTCAGCCTAGCGCAGCAAGAAGCGGAAAACCTCATCTTGGACCACGAGATCGTCAAGACTGCCGAAGCGCGGGCTTTTGTCATCCTGGAGCGAGCCCAAAACGAGACAAAGCAGATCCGAAAGGATGCTGATGGTTATGTCTTGGAGGTACTCAGCCAGTTGGAGTACCAACTGGATGGCCTGCTGACCACGGTGCGTAATGGTTTGCGCCAGGTACAGCAGAGCCGGCGGAAAGTGACAACAGAGGACGCAGAAGCACTAGTTGTCGCTGCAGTGGCTTCAGAAGGGTGACAGTTGCTGCATCTCG
>CAYVPU010000038.1:0-3708 GCA_964453885.1 uncultured Anaerolineae bacterium
GGCCTCGGTGCCCTCGGGAAGCTGGCTCAGCATCTCGGCGCGGGTAGGGCCGCCTTCGGCCTCGTTCTTGCCGTCGGAGAGGAGCACGATGCCGTAAAGGCGGTCGTCGCCGAATTCCTGGCGCAGAGTCTCGACCCGCTGCAAGCCCAGGATGACGGCCCAGTGCAGCGATGTGCCCCCCTCGGCGTAGAGGCCATTCACCCGCCCGCGCAGCGTCTCGCTCACCTCGCCCACCTTGCCCGAGGGGTCCAATTCGTTGATCTCGTGGTTAAAGGCGATGACAATGATCTCGTCGTCCGGCTCCATCTGGCCAATGAACAGGTTCACGCCCTCGATGGCGGCCTTGATCTTGCCTCCCTTCATGCTGCCGGAGCGATCCAGCAGCACTACCGCCACCGATTTCTTTTTGACCTGGTGCCACAGCTCAGAGACAAAGCTGGTCACCTGCTCGCTGGTCTCTTCCAGTGGTGGGATCTGCTTCTCCGTCACGCTGGGCACCGCGCCGTGGGCCAGGTCAATGGGATCGCTCAAGGCCACACTGGTATCCGCCGGACGGAGTGCCCATTTCATCATGCGCGCTTGTTGCTCCGGGGCGGTCATGTAGGCGATAAAGGTCTCGGCGGCTTCTTTTCGCTCCTCGCTGACCCAATCGGCGTCGGGGATGCAGGCCGGGTTCGTCACCCAGAACGTCCCCTCGCGGGGGTAGATGCTCACCAGCGGGAAGCGCATCTCGTCGGCGCGCTCCATGTTGTAGAGCACCACGTTGTTCTCGTAGGTGGGCGTGGCGTGCAGGTATTCCGGGCCGCGTTCCACCATCTTGTTCAGGATCCACTTGTCCCACTTGCCATAGTGGACGATGGCCTGTTCCACGGCGGCGACCCGCTCTCGCACCGGTTCGCTCTTGACGTCGTCCACGGTCAGCCCGGCCGTCTTGCCGGCCGCCGCGTAGACCTCGGCGATCATGGACAGCATGGCCGAGTTGGAAAAGTCGGGGTGGGCGTGGCCAAACTTGAACTTGCCCCACTCCGGGTGCCCGTGGGCAGCCCAGCCGTTGGGATTCGTCGCCAGGTCGGCCAGGTCGCCCCAGCCGATGGGCGTGTCCGGCCAGCCCAGGGCCTCGGCCATGGGCCGCCACATGCCGATGACCAGCGGGATGTGAAGCGTGGCCGGACAGTCGCCGGCGTTGGGGATGAGCGGCCGGCCGGTGCGGTCGCGCCAGGTCTGATTGGCCTTTTCCACCCAGATGCCGCTGCCGGGGCTCCAGATGACCGGCTGGATATCGCCGTTCATAATGGCCTGGTAAGACCCGCCGGAGGTGACGTGGTGCTCGGCGACGACGATGGGTTTGCCGCTCGCCGTCTGGTGGCCCTCCGCGTTGAAATCGGCCACGATCTCGTCTATCCACTTTTCTTTGGTGTTGGACGAGTGAAACTCGACGACGACGGCGTCCTGCGGCAACGGTGTTGCGGCGCTGACGGCTGGCGACGTTGGCCTGGGCTCGCTGCCCAACTCTGACAATGCCTGAAAGATCAGCCCCGCTGCGACGATGAGCACAGCGATGCCCACGATGACGAAAAAGACAACGGTGGTGCGTTTTGATCCCATTTTGTCTCTCCTTTCCTACTTATCTTCCCGAGCAAGTAAAACGTAAAACGTGAAACGTGAGAACGGTGGTCTACAGGGTGACTTGTTACGCTTTACGCAACGCGTTATTCTGGATTGATGCTGTGCAGCACGGTCATCAGCCGATCATAGTCGCCCTTGAGCAGGGTGGCGGCTTCGCGGGCGGCGCGTTCCAGCCAGGCGGTGTCGTCTCCCCGTTGATGGTAGGTGGCCCGAACGTGCGCGGCCAGCAATTGCTCGCCGGGCAGTTCGCCGGGCGCGTTGAGCAACTGTCGAAAGTATAGCAGTCGCTCGCTAAAGATTCTCACCTCGTCGGGAGCACAGGCCAGCACGTCGTAGTGCAGGCGCGGTGGTTGTGGCGGGAGGTGCTGGCGAATCTGCCCCCCTTTGACGCAGCCCACCAGCGCGGCGTGGAACTCGGTCTGGAGGATGTGAGGCAACTGGGGGTGAGCCTGGTAGACTGCCTCGTCGTGGATGCCGTCGCCTCCGCGCGCCACGGCGCGGCGACCCGGCTCCGGGCTGGCCGTCTGTCCAAAGCTCACCACGGCGTAGGCATAATCCTGGCCCTCGGAGTCGCGCACCTTGACCAGGCTGCCCAGCGGTGGATGCTCGTGCAGTTTGTCGCTCTTGGCCACAAAACCAAGAGTGTTGGTTTCGATGATCTCTCCAATGCGCATAACAAAATGCTCCAATGATAAATGATCAGAATGATAAATGACAAAGGCCGATAGGCCATACGCGATACGCGGCCCTACACGGCACGTGTGCGCTTGCTGCGATCTTTGGCCGAGCGCACGTAGGGGTGACCTTGCTCTGCCAGGGCTCGCTCGACGATCTCTTCTACCAGGCGGCGGTCGGCGGTAGTGATAACTGCCTGCTCGTGGGCTTCCATCAGCGCTGGCGGGTAGGACGGGTAGCCGCCACTGCGCCGGCATTGATCCATGACGACGGCGTGAAGCAGGTTGAGCATCTCTGTGTCTTCTGTCACCCAGGCCGGGGCCTCAAGGCGGGCGATTTCGCCGCCGACGTCCACGTAAAAGAACCGTATGCGGTGGTCTTGATATTTCTCCAGAATGGCCGACGAACTCTCGAATACCTCACTGCGCTCTCCCTCGAGTAGCAGTCCAGCAAAGAGGAGGCGGTCGCGAACTGTGCCCAGGTAGGTGCAGAGCTTTCGCAGTTCGTCGCTCAGTGAGCACTGTTGACAGTCGCGCGTTTCCGTAGGACAGAGCCACACCCGAAGCGCATTGACCACGTCCTGCCCGCCAGAGTAGCTGATGTAGCTGGCTACCGGGAAGGAGGCTTGCCAGAACCTGTTCAGGCACTCCAGGAATTGGTGCAAAAAGTGTGTTTGGACAGTTTTCTCCTCACCGTGGAGCGGCCATAGGATGAGTGACCCATCGCGCAGGGCCACGGCCGGTAGACTGGCCAGGCCGGCGGCGTTCAGCAGCGCTTTCATCTCCTCCACCTGCATCTTGAGACCCAGGCGCGCCTCGTTCACCGGGATGCGCTGGCCTTGCGGCTCGATGTACAGATCCTCGTCTCGAAAATAGAGGTTGCCCTCCGAATCGAGGGCGGCGTCCGGGTGCGCGCCGTAGGTCAGCACGGCATAGCCGGTGTTGATGACATAGTAGCGCAGAGGGCTGTGCCGGTCGGGCGGGATGGCGGAACCGTCGGCGGCGATGATGGAAAAGTCGGCGGGGGGCAACGGCGCGGGAAACGTGCCGGCCAGCGTGCCCGTCGGCAGGGCGGCCAGCCAGGGCACGCGCCCTTTGGAGGCCTTGGCCCGCTTTTCCAGACGCTCCCGCAGGGCGGCCGGATCCACGTCTCGGAGCAGTTGCCGGGCCTGAGCCAGCAGGGCCTCGTGTTCCGGCAGCGAAGCTGCCTCGGTCATGTTTTGTACCTGGGCAGCGATAGGGCCTAGTTTGAGAGGCATGGCCACACCTCAATCCGTTAAATCCGCTTGATCCGTTGTCTTGATTATACCCCGAACTGATCGGGTTGACAAGAAGCGCAACCTGGCAACCTGGCTTGACAGATTACGCATGGGTGTGCTACAATCGTCAGTGGAATGGAGGTTTACCA
>CAYVPU010000038.1:3808-18382 GCA_964453885.1 uncultured Anaerolineae bacterium
CTTGACAGATTACGCATGGGTGTGCTACAATCGTCAGTGGAATGGAGGTTTACCACCTCTGGTTGCTCCGCCGCTCATTGCCAGGATTGCCCCTGGAGACCACCGTTCAAGAGGTGTATCTTTCCTCTCAAGCTCGCTGGCTGGACGTCGAAGCTTTCCGACAGGCTGCCGCTCGGCCTGACTTGAATGACTGGTTAGATGCCCTGGCCTTGTATCAAGGGCATCTGTTGGGGGGCGTCTATGATGAGTGGCTACTGGAGGAACGAGAGGCCCTCTATCTGCCTGTTGTGCTGCGGGATCGGTGATGCAAGACCCCAAGGATTTCAAAAATTCTTGAGGTCTCTTCCCTTTCGAGGGCCAGCAATTCGAATCTGCTGGCCCTCTTTCGTTGCTTTACGGATGGTTGAGGCTTTGGTTTGCATCCCTGCCGCTGCTTTCGCTCTCCTGGTAGAGCGACCGGGGCCTCCATGCGGTGAGCCTGAGCGACCCCTCTGCCAATGTTTGCCAAATCCAACGGATTGGACTATAATCCATTCTGATGGATACAAATCCAATCGTTTGGCTCATAACGTCGATCGGTCATTCTATGAACAAGAGATCGTGGAGCGCACCGAATGAAGGGTTTTTGGAGGTGATGTTGTGAACACTTTTCCCGTGACCACTGACACTGTGCTGCAACTCCTGCGTCAACTGCCGCCCCGCGAGCGACTGCGTGTGGTGGTGCATGTCTTGCCGGAATTGGAGCGCGACTTGCCTGCCGCTCAACCGGCCCTTGATTTCTGGTGTGGTGCTGACCTGGGCGTGTTAGCCGAACGCCAGGGTGTCCGGCCAGTTGAGGACTTTGATGCCTTGCTGGGCGGCTGGCCCGAAGATGAACCGATAGACGAGTTCATTGTAACCATTCGCGAATGGCGACGGCAAAATCTGGCAAAGGCACATGCAGAATGAGCATGGTGGTCATCGTTGATACGGATGTGGTGTCTTTCCTGTTCAAAGGAGACACGCGCGCCCAGGCATACCGCCAACATTTGCAAAACAAGATGTTAGCTCTTTCGTTTATGACTGTGGCCGAGTTATATCAGTGGGCCTACAGTCGTAACTGGGGAGAACAAAAACTGGCCCGACTCGAAGAATGGTTGCGTGCCTCCGTCATTGTGCCTTACGATGGCGAACTTTGCAGACAATGGGCAAAGATTTGCGTTGAACGCCAGCGCCTGGGCAGACCCATTTCGGTGCAGGATGCCTGGATTGCAGCCACAGCCCTGCGGTATGGATGCCCACTGGTCACTCATAACCGCGATGACTTTGCCGATATTGCTGGCTTGACCGTCATTTCGGAGGCCTAATGATCCTCCAGTGAACACGAAACTCGCGACATCTGGTCAGCGGACGATGGCAGTAACTCGATCTTTCTCTTCGGGGGCCAGCCCTTCGGGTCTATGGGCCCTCTTTTATTGTTTTCGAATGGTCAGGGCTTCGTGCTCTGTGTCCCAACTTGGTCGGTGTCAGGCCTCGTCGTGAGTACCTTTCCTGAACGAGTCGAGGGGGAGCCGAAGGGCAGCCCGCGCCCGCTTGCCCTTGACCGAAGTCAAGGGCTTGCCCAGGGGGCCATTGGAGTACAATTCTTGAGATCAGAGAAAGGGAGATTTTGGGAAGGAGCCTTTCATGAAAAAACAGAATCGCACGTTGTTGATCGTCGTTGGCCTCGTTGTCCTTGCCCTGTTGGCCTGCTGCTGTTGCGCGGCAGGCTTTCTGGGCTGGGGCTTTTTCACCATCGCCAACGATCCTGACATACAAGAGCTCGTTGACGAAATCGCGGCCACCCCTACCTGCACGCCGGTGCCGGTCATCATTCGCACCCCCGTGCCTACGCCGGTGCCGCTGCCGACGCCACTCAACACAAAGACCCCCGCCCCGCTGCCGCCACTGACCACCGAGGAGATGCTGGCCCTGGAACCTGTGCCGGAGCGCAACTCCCTCGAGTTGGCCCGGCAACTCAAGGACCCCGGCGTGCCCATTCCTGTGGTCGTCAACCCCACGCCGCCAGCGTATCGTGTGGGTGATAAAGAGACCTTTTGGGTGGCCAACCTGGATACCGACAAGAACTTTGAGATTACAGCCGATTTGCGCTACGTCACAGCCCACGTTTACATGTGGGTGCAAGAGGGGTACGAGGTGGATCAGGAAGCACTGGCGCGTTCGGCGGAGCGGTTTGAGATACAGTCCTATCCCACCAACCGGCGCTTCTTTGGCAGCGAGTGGTCGCCTGGCGTGGACAACGACGTGCACTTGCATATCCTCCACGCCGGTGGGTTGGGCCGCAGCGTGGCGGGTTATTTTTCCGGGGCCGACGAATACTCCCGCCTGGTCAACGAGTTTTCAAATGAGAAAGAGATGTTTTACATTAGCCTGGACGGCAGCATGAGGCCGGACACCAGCTTTTACGACGGCGTGTTGGCCCACGAATTCCAGCACATGATCCACTGGTACACCGACCGTAACGAGGACACCTGGGTCAACGAGGGCATGTCGGAACTGGCCATGCAGATCAACGGCTTTGACGTCGGCGGCCACGACTGGCTGTTCAGCCGCAGCCCCGACACGCAACTCAATGCCTGGCCGGGTGATGGGCCAGGCGCGGCCGGGGCCAACTATGGCGGCAGCTATCTCCTCATGGCCTACTTTTTGGATCGCTTTGGCGAGGAGGCGACACAGGCCCTGGTGGCCCACCCGGCCAACGGCACCGCTGGCTTCCATGCTGTGCTGGACGAGTTGGGGACCGGTCTCACTTTTGAGGACGTTTTTGCCGATTGGCGCGTGGCCAATTACCTGGACGATGTGTCTCTGGCGGATGGCCAGTACGGCTATGAGGATCTCGATCCCGACCGGCCCAAGTTGGACGAGGCTCACGCCAGCTACCCGGTACAGCGTGCCACGACGGTGCACCAATACGGGGCGGACTATGTCGAATTAAAGGGTCGGGGGGACTTTTTGATCGAGTTCACCGGTTCCACCCAGGTCAAGCTTGTCCCCAACGAGGCCCACAGCGGCCGCCACCAGTGGTACTCCAACCGGGGCGATGACTCGGACATGCGCCTCACTCGCGCCTTTGATCTCAGCGGGCTCGCCTCGGCGACTTTGCAGGCCTGGCTGTGGTACGACATCGAAGAGGATTGGGATTACGCCTACATTGCCATCTCTGGCGATAGCGGAGAGACGTGGGATTTGTTGGAAGGCAAGTACACCACCACTTCCAATCCCCAGGGAAACAGCTTTGGCCACGCTTACACGGGTGTCTCTGGTGGCCGCGACGAGCCGCAGTGGGTGCTGGAGGAAATTGACTTGAGCGCCTATGCCGGTCGCCCGGTGCTGATCCGCTTCGAGTACATCACTGACGACGCCGTCAACCGCGAGGGCTTTTGCGTGGACGACATCGCCATCCCCGAACTGGACTACGCCCACGACTCTGAAACCGGGGACGACGGCTGGGATGGAGAGGGCTTTATTCGCACCGACAACATCCTGCCGCAGCGGTTCATCGTGCAATTGATCGAGATAGGGGACGGGAAGCGGGTGCGGCACGTGGCGTTGGACGAGCTCCAGGAGGGCCGTCTCGAGGTGCGCGGCCTGGGGAGTGAACTGGATCGGGCGGTGCTGATCATCTCGGGTTACGCGCCGGTTACGACAGAACTGGCCAGCTACGAGTACGCCGTCCTCCCATCCGGTGGCAGATAAGGAACCGTCCAAACGTTCTGATGAAACTTTTGCCCTTCTGCTGCGTATATCTGTTACGAGCGAGGGAGTGGGAATGGATCAGGAACAAAATTGGATCCTGCGTGCCCGGGCAGGCGACGTCGAAGCTTTTACCAGGCTGGTGGAGGCTTATCAGACGCCGGTGTACAACCTGGCCTATCGCATGTTGGGTAACGCTGTTGAAGCAGAGGACGCTGCCCAGGAAACCTTTATCCGCGTCTACACGCGGCTGCATACTTTTGACGTGAATCGCAAGTTCTCCTCGTGGCTGTTGTCTATCGCGTCCCACTATTGCATAGACCGGCTGCGGAGGCGGCGGATGACGTTGCTCTCTTTGGAGGACGTGGCCTTCTCTGGGCATCTGGCCTCCGACGTGGGTCGTCCCGAAGAGACCGTGGCCCGCGATGAGAGGGATCGTCAAGTTCATCAGCTATTGGACAGATTGCCCGAAGACTACCGGGCAGCGGTCGTACTTTGTTACTGGTATGACTTTTCTTACAGAGAGATCGCCCAGATGCTTGATACCACCGAGAGTGCCATCAAGTCGCGTCTCTTCCGGGCGCGGCAGATGATGGGCCGGACCGCCCGGGAAATCATGCCGGAGATCAGCCCTGGTCTTGCTGCTGCTGCCTGACGCTGAATTCTTTGAGGAGGTGACGACGTTATGCCAAATTGCCAAGTCTACCGTCGTTGGATGTCACTGAAACTGGATGGCATGTTGGATCAGGACCAGGAGCGCGCCTTGCAGGCTCACCTGGCGACGTGTGTGGCCTGTCGCGCCGAGTGGGAAACTTTACAATGCGTCTCTCGCCTCCTGGCCGAGCAGCCGATGATTCCTGCCCCGACTGGCTTTATGGCGCGGGTGGAACGCCGCCTGGCAGCAGAGAGAGCTGCCAAACGGCGAGCCGTTGTGGGGGCTGCTGCGCTGGCCCTGGGGGCGCTTGGCCTGGCTACACTGATCCTCTCGTCGCTGGCCGGGCTCATCGTCTGGCTTTGGCCACTGATCCAACAGCCGTCGTTGTGGGAGAGCCTCAAGGGCTGGCTCATTCAACTCGCTGATGTGTGCCTGGCCGTCGGCCATGCTATTGCTTTGTTGCTAGGTTCGCTGTTCGGTGCGGCCGGTGGGCCAGCCTTGTTGGTCTACATGTTGGCCGTGTTGCTACTGACAACACTTTGGTCTCGGCTGGTGCTTCGCCGCGTGCGGGTCTACCAGCCGGTGCGCTCATAAACTATGCAAGGAGATCACGAGATGAAAAAGTTACTGTGGGCAAGTTTGCTGGTATTCACATTCCTGGTTTTTTCCGCTGTCCCCGCCTTTGCTGCTGGGCCCCTGGACGGACGGGTAGTCTTTGGTGGGAGTTTCACCCTGGAAGAGGGAGAGGTTCTCGACGGTGACCTGGTCGTCTTTGGCGGCAGCGTGAATCTTGAGGAGGACAGTCGTATCGAGGGCGACGTCGCCGTGCTGGGCGGCAGTGCCGACGTGGCCGGCACCGTGGATGGCGACCTGGTCGTCTTTGGCGGCAGCGTGGATTTGGCCTCCACTGCCGTTGTGGACGGCGAGCTGGTTGCCTTTGGCGGCAGCATAGACCGCGCCGAGGGTGCGATTGTGCGAGGCAACCTGGTGGAGGGTCTTACTATTGGCAAGGACTTGCGCTTTCCCACCTTTGCCAAGGTGTGGACCAACGGTTACAGATACCGCTGGGATAACTGGCTGCTGCGCTTCTTCTTCCGCGCCTTCAAAGCGCTGGCAATCGTGGTGCTGGTCACGGTCATTGGTGCGCTGGTGGTCATCTTTATGCCCCAGTCCGTGGAGCGCGTCAGCCAGGCGGTGCTCGTCGCCCCGGCGCATAGCTGGTTGGTTGGCTTCCTGACGGCCATACTGGCGGTGGTGATTGGAGCGACCCTGATCGCCACGCTTTGCCTGTCACCCTTTGGTGGGATGCTCTGGCTGGCCATGCTCGTCGCCGGTGTGTTCGGCTGGATCGCTCTGGGTCTCATCGTCGGGCTCAAGGTCCTCGATCAGCTCAATGCGCGTGACGTGACGCCGGTCAAGGGCGTGATAGTTGGTGGCGCTACTCTGTCCCTGCTCACAGCGGCACTCTGGATCGTCGCCGACTGCTGCCTGGGTTGGCCCTTTGTCATCGTGGTCGGCTCCTTCGGCCTGGGGGCGGTGGTGCTGACGCGCTTTGGCACTCAAGAGTACGTCCCGCCGCCAGCGGTGATAACAACTCCGGCCGCGCCGCCACCGCCGGTATCGGTGGCGGCAGACGAGGGAGAATCTGTGCTGGTAGAGTTGGAAGAGGACGAGGAGACGCCGTCTGAGCCGGCGGACGATGCTGAAGAGCTGTCTGAGAGTTAACGCTCGCGCCGCAGGGGCGGGCGATAATGGCGGGGAGAGGAGATTTCCTCTCCCCGCTTTGCTTTCTCTTTTGTAGACCGGGTTGTCAACCCGGTCTACTGCCTTTTGCTCCTGCCTGGGAAGTGCGGTATAATAACACTCCAATGACAAAAGACCAGACGCTCAACAATCGTTGGATAGACCTTCGTCTCTGGCCGGGGCGACCACTGGCCGGCGGCGGGCCGCTTTGGGCGGCGCTGTGTGGACTGATCGCCTCTGGCGGCCTAAGGCTGGACGCTAGCGTGGCTCTCACGGCGGGGTTTGCGCTCTTTTTGGCGGGACCTATGTGGGGTGCAGTGTGGCGGGCGGTGGCCGTCGCCGATTGGTTCACCCCCTTCTCAGCCAGCGAGTGGGCCATGCCTGCTTCCTGGGTGACGCTGCTGCCCTACACCGGGCCGGATTCGCCTGCCGGGCGGCTGGCCGACGAGCTGGGCCGGACGAAAGCCTGGTGGCGAGAGCGGCTCTGGCCTTGTTATGGCACCGCAGTGGTGGAACTGGCCGTGGCGTTGCCTCTGTCACTGGGCGTGGCGCTGATCGTGGGTTACCCGGCCGTCGTGCTGACGGTGGCTGTTTGGGCACTGGCAACGCTGGCCTCGCTGGTGGATCGTGGCGCAGGCACACCGCCGACCGAGTTGCAGGCTATCGTCGAGGGGGGACTGCCCTGGCTGGCAGGTCACGCCGTGCTGGGCGAATTGAGGTGCTCGTCGGTCGCCCTGGCAGTAACCTTTGCCCTCTGCTATGGTGCGGCCCTGTCGCTGGCTGCTGGCCGTCGCCGATCGCTGGCCTGGCTCGGCGTTGGACAGGCAGGGGCTATCGCCATCCTAATAGTTGGGGGGCAAGCCCTCCCGGCAGCCTTGGCCGTTCTATTTCTGTTGCCGCAATTTTATTTGCAGGCCTACCTGCACCGCGATGGGGATGCTCGGTGGTATCTCCGTCGCGTTCAACCTTTTGTCATGATCATCATGATCCTGGCTGCTCTTACCCTTTGACTTGCTCATCTATGCTCACTTGGCTCACCATTGCCGTTATTTTCATACTTTTGGCTCTGTTTCTCTACTGGGTGATCGTTATCTCTGAAGGGTCCTACTTTGGCGCGCGTCTTGTCGTCTTTCTCTATGATCTCAGTGCACAACGGTACGATGGCATCAAGCATTTTATAGATGACGAGGAGGATTGGTACGTAGGACTTCCTCTCTGGCGGGCGATCCGCTCTGTGCGTCATCCGCTGGTATTGGACGTGGCCACTGGCACCGCGCGACTGCCTCTGGCCCTGCTGCACCGCCCCCAGTTTGACGGTCAGATCATTGCCCTGGATCTCTCACTCAAGATGTTGCAAGTGGCCCGCGAAAAGCTCGCTCCATACGGCGACCGCGTGACGCTTGTACGGCAGAACGCCATGCAACTTTCCTTCCCCGACGAAATTTTTGACGTCGTGACCTGCCTGGAAGCACTGGAATTTCTACCCAGTCCGACGCGCGCCCTCCGCGAGATGGTCCGGGTGCTGCGGCCCGGCGGCGTGTTGCTCACCACCAATCGTGTCGGCAGGGAGGCGAAACTGCTGCCCGGCAAGGCTCTCTCCCGGAAGCGGCTGCGCGCTATCCTTGATGACCTTCCCCTCCAGGCAGTGGAGATGCGCCGCTGGCAGGTTTTTTACGACCTGGTTTGGGCGCGCAAGGCAGGCTGCATCTCTGCTGATGGAAATGGCGATCTGGCTCTGTCTAAAGTTCTTCTCTGTCCATATTGTTCCGACGTTTTCCTGCAAAAGTCAGCTGGTTCGTGGCAATGCCTTGTCTGCCGCCGGGTCTACTCTATAGAGGATGACATTCTCTCTCTGACCAGCAGTGTGGTTCCCAAGCAGCCTTTGTAGCTATCTCTTGCACCAAAGTACTTGTTCATTATTAACCCTGTACCCTGTACTGTCGTCCAGGACAGTGCTGACCGTCCAGGACAGTGCTTTGCACTTTAGGTTGGAAATCAAACGCACTGTACTGGGCGTACAGCACAGTGCAAAACAGCTTCAAAAACGCGATGTTGTTTTTGAACAAGTGCAAAGTCTCTTGGCCAACTGGCGTATCTGGCGCTTGTGTGGTAAACTAGGAACATTGCATGACTAGAAAGAGAGGGGAAGCAAATGACCATCATGGAAAGTGATCAGCGTGTCTTGGACGCTCTGGAGAAAGCCAAAGCTCGCCAGGAGGATATGTCCACTTACCTGGACTTTTATGCGGACCTGTTGCGCGAACAGTTCGAGTTCGGGGCTGCATTGGCCGCTGAACCTGGGGTCCACGACGAAACGATCCGCCAGCAGAGGCTAAAAGACGGCGTGGCCCAGCTCACCTTCGAGCAACTGGGCGTGGAGGCCGATCTCTTTGCGGCGCTGGCTGTCCGTTTGTGGGATGTTATGGTGTGCCACAACCCTGAGTGGGCCGGGCAGCGTGAGTCTCTGGAACCTGATGAGTTGCTGGCCCTGGCACGGCAAGAGTTCGAGACCCACTCCCCGTTCAGAGCGTCACCGGCCGGTGACCCAACGCCGGGCCAGGTGCTCATTCGCCTGGCGTTGTCAACCTATCTAAAACATGCCGCCGAGATCATCCTGCCCCTACTTGACCTGAGTGAGTGGCGGCGTGGTTATTGCCCTGTTTGCGGCGGCCAGCCTCACTTTTCCGCCCTTCGGGGGGAGGGCGAGCGGTCGCTTCTCTGCTCGCGCTGCAATGCTGAATGGCCTTTTGCTCGGATGCAATGTCCTTTCTGCGGCAATGCCGAGCACAGCAAACTGGCTTACTATCCCAGCCAAGATGGTGTGTATCGCTTGTATATTTGCAAAGCCTGCCATCGCTACCTCAAGACGATTGATCTGCGCCAGGCCGAGGGCCACGTACTGGCTGTTGAGCCGATCCTGACAGTGGGCATGGACCTCTCTGCCCGCGATGAGGGATACCATTGAATTGATGACGCTTGTGCAATACCTATGGCATAGGCAGAGGACGAACATGGTGGAATGGAAGAAAGGAAATCAGACTATGGTCAAGGTAAAAGCTGGTGGTATCATCCAAAACACTGGACTGGCCAAAGTTGGGGTGATGGCCGTCCCTGACAAACCGGGCGTGGCTGGCGCGATTCTTAACACATTGGCGCAGGCCAGCGTGAACGTGCAATTCATCGTCCAATTGCACGACTTGGACGACACCGCCCACGTTGTCTTTTGCGTGGAGCAGGACGACCTCTCCACTACCCTGGCTGTCCTGGGCAAAGTCAAGGAAGAGATCGGCGCCCAGGAGGTCACGCACAAGGGTGACGTGGCCATCGTCTCCATCTTTGGCCCGGACTTTCGGGAGCGACCGGGGGTCGCCGGGGCCATGTTCAACGCCTTGGCCTCTGTGGACGTCAACATTCTTTCCGTCAGCACCTCCATCTCAACAGTCTCCTGCGTGATTGACGTTCGAGATGTAGACGTTGCTATGGAAGTGCTCCAGGAGACGTTTGACCTGCCTTGATGGTCGTGCGCAATGATGTGATGGGGTTGGTTGACACTGAGGACCTTTTCGGGCGCGGGGGATGACAGTGGACACGCCGTACCAGCTTTTGATCGTGGAGGATGAGCCTGACACCAGCGCAATGCTGCAGGAGTACTTTGACCTGCAAGGCTACCAGGTGCGCGTCGCTGGCTGGGGAAAAGAAGCCATCGCACAGTGCCAAAAAGCTCCACCAGATCTGATCTTGCTGGACGTTCAGTTGCCGGACATGGATGGTTACGAGGTGTACGCCCGGCTACGGCACCAGTTGCGTACCCGGCACACGCCGGTGATCTTTTTGACAGAGCGACGGGGCCGTGACGATAGACTAACCGGCTTGCGACTGGGCGCGGTCGACTATATGGCCAAGCCATTTGACCTGGAGGAGCTGTTGCTGCGCGTACGCAACGCGCTGCTTCAGGCAGGGCCACCGCATCGGGCCGGTCCTACCCCCGGCTTGCCGATGGTCTTGGCCGTAGGACAATTGCGTCCGTTGATCGGCCGTGAGGAGTGGGCGGCGCTATATCTTCGGTTGCAGAATCTGGGAGCTTTCGACGAGGCTCGCAGCTTCCCGACCAGGGACGAGGTGCTGCGAACGTTGGCCGACACGCTTGGCGAGATCGTGGCTGAATTGGGCAGCGACGAGGATTTTGCGGTCCATCTCAGCGAGGCTGACTTTGTGCTGGTGACGTCGCCAGCGCGGGTGGATACATTGCAAGGGGAGATCGTGGCCCGGTTGCCCCGCGCTCTCCGGCAGTTGGCCGCGTCACGAAGAGAGGAATCCAGGGCCAAGAGTCCGGCGTCAGCTCATCTTTCGGTGGGTATAGGGTTGCTGACTAACGCTGACCTCCCACAAGACAAAGGCCGGGACGTGGGCGAGAGATTGATGAAGGGAATTCTGCCGCTGGAATTGCTGTCTCTCGACTTCTAATACACCCCCGCTCCAAGAAAACGAGGGCGAGACGCTATTGTCTCGCCCTCGTGAGCAAGACGCCCTTGTCTTGCCAGGGAAACGATATGCCGGCGGTTCTTACGACGCCGGCGGGGACCATCGAAGCACAGGCTGGCGTGCGGCGCGCACCTCGTCCAGGCGACCGACCGGGGTGTTACGGGGGGCCTCGTGGAGCAGGGCGGGGTTCTCCCGGGCTTCCTCGGCGATCTGGAGCATATCGGCCACAAATTGGTCGAGTGTCTCTTTGCTCTCCGTCTCGGTGGGCTCGATCATCAGCGCCTCTGGCACGATCAGCGGAAAGTAGATCGTCGGCGGGTGAGCGTGGCCCAGGTCCATCAAACGCTTGGCGATGTCCAGGGCGTGAACGTCCGGCGCGCCTTTGATTTTGCCCTGGGCAACGAACTCGTGCATACAGACCCGGTCGCTGTGGGGGATGGGATAGACGTCCTTCAGGCGCGCCTGGAGATAATTGGCATTGAGCACAGCGTCCTCGGCCACTTCCCGCAAACCCTCGGCGCCCAAGGTGCGGATGTAGGTATAGGCCTTGACCAGGACGCCAAAGTTGCCATAGAAAGTCTTGAAACGGCCCACGCTGTCCTCTGGCATGACCAGGTGATAGCAGGGTTCGTCATCACAACCATGACCACAGGCGCACTCGCTGTTATCCTGTTCGATGACGACCGGGCCGGGCAGGAATTTAGCCAGCCGCGCCGAGACGCCCACCGGCCCGGAGCCGGGGCCGCCGCCGCCGTGGGGCGTGGAAAAGGTCTTGTGCAGGTTAAAGTGCATCACGTCAAAGCCGAGGGTGGCCGGCTTGGCGATCCCCAGGATGGCGTTGAGGTTGGCCCCGTCGCCGTAGACCAGGCCGCCACAGCCGTGGACCATGTCGGTCACTTCCAGCAGTTGCTCCTCAAAGAGGCCCAGAGTGTTGGGGTTGGTCAGCATCAGGCCGACGACGGTATCGTCGCACTCGGCCTTGAGCGCGGTCAGGTCTACGTTGCCCCGCTCGTCGGAGGGGATCTCGATGACTTGCAGGCCGCTCATGGTCGTGCTGGCCGGGTTGGTGCCGTGGGCCGAGTCGGGGATGAGGATCCTGGTGCGCTTGGTACTGCCATTGGCCAGGTGGTAGGCACGCATGACCAGGATACCGACGAACTCGCCATGCGCGCCGGCCGAAGGTTGCAGCGTGACAGCAGCAAAGCCGCTGATCTCTTTGAGATACTCTTGCAGGCGATACATGAGCTGCAGGTTGCCCTGGACAGAGCAGTGATCCTGATAAGGATGCGTGCGGGTAAAGCCGGGCAGCCGGGCAGTCACCTCATTGACCTTGGGGTTGTATTTCATGGTGCAACTGCCCAGCGGATAGATGCCCTTGTCCACGCCCCAGTTGAGCTGCGACAGCCGGAGGTAGTGGCGAAAGAGGTCTACTTCGCTCACCTCCGGCAGCGCCAAGTCGTCACGGAGCAACTCCTGGGGTAGCTCTGTCTTCGGCACGTCACAGGCCGGCAGGCTCACCGCCATGCGGCCGGATTTACCCAGTTCGTAGATGACCGGCTCGATACCAGCGCAGTGCATATCAAATTCTGCTTTCATCAATAGAGCCCCTTTCAGGTTTTTGGGCCATCGTTCTTTTCCCCCCGCCCTTTTCACTCTTGGACGATTTCTTCCAACGCTTCGATCAGGTAATCAATTTCCTCTCTAGTGTTCATCTCGGTGACGCAGAGAAGCATTTGGTTTTGACGGTCGGGGTAAAAGCGGCCCAGGTCGAAGCCACCGATGATGCCCCACTCTTCCAGCAGTTCGTCGTTGAGGGTCTGCACCGGAAGCGGGCAGCAAACGGCGAACTCTTTGAAGAACGGCGTCTCGCCGGCCAGTTCAAAGCCGGGCAATTCGACGATGCGTTGGGCAGCATAGTGGGCCTTGTGGTAGCTCAGTTCGGCCACCTGGCGCAGGCCGCGCTTGCCCATGGTCGCCAGGTAGACGCCAGCGGCCAGGGCGTTGAGAGCCTGATTGGTGCAAATGTTGGAGGTGGCCCGCTCGCGGCGGATGTGCTGCTCTCGGGCAACGAGGGTCATCACGTAGCCGCGCTGCCCTCGGCTGTCCACCGTCTGCCCCACCAGCCGGCCCGACATCTTGCGGGCATAGCGCTGGCGGCAGGCAAAGTAGCCCAGGTACGGCCCGCCAAAGTTGAGGGCGTTGCCCAGCGGCTGGCCCTCGCCCAGGACGACGTCAGCGCCGTAATCGCCGGGGGGCTTGAACAGCCCCAGCGAGATGGGGTCGGCGACGACGACAAAGAGCGCCTTGACGGCGTGGGCGGCGTTGGCCAGGGCCTGCATCTCGGTTGTCGCGCTCAACCGCCCAAAAAAGTCGGGGTTCTGGACGGCGATACAGCAGGTGTCCTTGTCAATCAGGGATTGGAGGACCTGGGCAGTGTTTGTGGGATCGTCGTCGCCAACGATCGTTAGCTCCATGCCCTGGGTATAGGTACGGATGACTTGCCGGTACTCGGGGTGGATGTCCGGCGAGAGCACGACTTTCTTTTTCTTGTGGCGGCTCACGTTGAGGGCCATGACGACTGCCTCGGCCAGGGCGGTCGCGCCGTCGTAATGAGAAGCGTTGGCCGCGTCCATGCCGGTGAGGGTGCAGATCATACTCTGGTATTCAAAGATGCTCTGCAAAGTGCCCTGGCTGATCTCTGGTTGGTAAGGGGTGTAAGCGGTGTAGAACTCGGAGCGGCTGACGACGTGATCCACGACGCTGGGCACAAAGTGGTTGTAGGCCCCTGCACCCAGGAAGCAGAGAAAGTGATCCAGGTCGGCGTTCTGCTCGCTCAGGTCGCGCAACTCGGCCAGGACCTCCATTTCAGAGAGAGGCGCGGGCAGCGAGGCTTTCGGGTAACGATGCTGCTGGGGCACGTCGTGAAACAGGTCTTCTACCGAGTCCACCCCAATGGTGGCCAGCATCGCTTCCCGGTCGGCTGCGGTGTGGGGGACGTAGCTCATCAGTGACCCCCTTCCTCCTCGCAAAAAGCTTTGTAGGCGGTGGCGTCCATCAGGTCGCCCAGTTCGGCGGGGTCGGCGATCTTGATGCGAACGAACCAGGCTTCGCCAAACGGATCGCTGTTGACGAGTTCGGGGGAATCCTCCAGTTCCTCGTTGACGGCCAGGATCTCGCCACCCACCGCCAGGTAACAATCGGCTGCGGCCTTGACCGACTCGACAGTGGCATATACTTCGCCCCTCTCAAAGCAGTCGCCCGGTTCAGGCAGTTCCACGTAGACGATGTCAGAGAGTTCGCTTTGGGCGTAATCCGTGATGCCGGTCACACCTTCGTCGCCTTTGACGCGGATCCACTCGTGGGATTCGGTATAATGGCAGTTAGGATCGACTTTCATAGTGACCTCCTTTTAGTTGGCTGCTCAGTCAAACACAGGAACGAGCGGAGAGCATGACTAAGAATTGAGAGTAGAGAATGGAGGATGAAAATTGTGAATTGAGAACCAGGTGACTCTTATTCCTCCAAGCGGTGGCCGACCTCACTCCAGATTTCGCGCATGCTACCTAGCGATCCAAGCACGCCGCTGGCCTCGAAGGGCAAGAAGACTTTGGTCGCCTGGCCATCGGCGATTTTTTCCAGTGATTCCAGGTATTTCATGGCAATGAGGTAGCCAGCAGCCTGATTGGTTCCCATCGCCTGCTGGATGCGCTCCAGAGCTTCGGCCTCGGCCTGGGCGATCTTGAGCCGCGCTTCGGCTTGACTCTCTGCCTCGCGGACCCGGGCCTGGGCGACACCTTCCGCTTTCAGGATGGCGGCCTCTTTTTCTCCCTCGGCAGTGAGAATGGCGGCGCGTTTCTTCCGCTCGGCGGTCATTTGCAGTTCCATTGTCTCGCGGATGTCTTCAGGCAGCGAGATGTCTTCAAGTTCCACGCGGGTCACTTGCACGCCCCACCTCTCGGCGA
>CAYVPU010000039.1:0-18247 GCA_964453885.1 uncultured Anaerolineae bacterium
GCCATCGTCAAAAAGGCGGCCAGCAATCTAGGTGGCTCGGTGCGTGTGGAATCAAAACCCGGCCAAGGGAGCACGTTCTTTGTGACCCTGCCAAACGTGAAACGTGAAACGTGATGCGTATCTGGGACGCGCAACACGCTTCGGAATAGTCTCAAAAGGAGAGAGATATGAGCAAGAAACCCTTTGTTATTCTCATGGCCGAGGACAATGAGCACGACATTGTAGCCACCAGGCGGGCCTGGAAAAAGAACAACATCGCCAACCCGCTGTATATCGTCCGCGATGGTGAAGAGTGCCTGGACTATCTCCACCAGCGGGGAGAGTACAGTGAGCCAGGCTCCTCCCCCCGGCCGGGCATCCTTCTCCTCGACATCAAAATGCCCAGGATGGATGGCCTTGCTGTTCTAAAACATATCCGCGAGGACGCGGACCTCCGCCGTCTGCCGGTCGTCATCCTCACCACATCGAGAGACGAAGAGGATCGACTTGGAAGCTATGATTTGGGCGCTAACGCCTACATCATGAAGCCGGTCGGATTCCGGAACTTTTCTGAGGCGGTAGGAACCATCAACCTTTTCTGGGAATTAGTCGAGCTTCCGGAGTGGACAAATGGACTCAAATAGTTTATCTACCCCGTCCCGTCGTGAGAGGGACGACCGGCTTCGCATCCTGCTGGTCGAAGACAGCGAGCACGACTGGCTATCCTTTCGCCGGGCTTTCCAAAAGAGCCAGGTTGCCAGCGAGATCACGTGTTATGTACGGGCCGAGGAGGCCCTGCAACGGCTTGACACTGACTCCTCATCGTTCGATCTGGTCGTCACTGACCATAAACTGCCTGGCATGAACGGCCTGGAGTTGTGCCGGGAACTGCTCGAGCGCGAGGTTCCCTTGCCTCTGGTGCTTTTGACCGGGACAGGGACAGAATACCTGGCTGTTGAGGCACTCAAGGCGGGTGTTGACGACTATCTGATAAAGGACCCCGGCCAGGGCTATCTGGCCCTGTTGCCGGTGGTACTCCCAGATGTGGTGCGGAAGCACAGCGACAGCCTGGCTCGCCAGCAGGTGGAGGAGTCGCTGAGGGAGAGCGAGGAGCGGTATAGAACTCTTTATGGTTCTTCCCGAGATGCCATAATGACATTGACCCCTGAAGGGGGATTCTTGAGTGGAAACCTTGCTGCTGTGGAAGTGTTTGGCTGCAAGAATGAGAGGGAATTCATCTCTCAAACCCCGACGACTTTGTCTCCTGAGTATCAATCTGATGGATCCTTGTCGTCCGAAAAAGCTCGGCAGATGATGGCAATAGCGATGGAAAATGGCTCGCACTTTTTCGAGTACTTGCACAAACGGGTGGATGGTCAGGAATTTCCCGCTACTGTTTTATTGACCAGGATGGAATTGCAAGACAGAAGAATCTTGCAGGCTACAGTTAGAGACATCACCGAGCGCAAGCGGGCAGAGGAGGCGTTGCGGGAACTCAACGCCACTCTGGAAGCACAGGTGGCCGCCCGCACGGCCGAGATTCGCGCCGAGAAGGAAAAGAGCGAGACGATCCTGAGCAGCGTGGGCGACGCCATCGTCATGGTGGATCTGGAGATGCGGATTCAATACGTCAACGATGCCTTCATCGCTCTGACTGGCTATACGGCTGAGGAAGTCATGGGTCAGTCGCACATGGATTTACTGGCTGGAGAGGTGATGGCTGAACAAAGCCGGCAGTCCCTGCGACTCGCTCTGGACAAGGGCAAGGTCTGGCAGGGGGAAGTGACCGCCCGGCGCAAGGATGGGCGCACTTATGAGGCCGCGCTGACCATCGCCCCCATGCGAGATGCTGCGGGTCGACTGGTGGGCTACGTCTCCAGCCACCGGGACATCAGCCGGTTCAAAGACTTGGACCGGGCCCGCAGCCGATTCATCACCAACATCTCCCACGAACTGCGCACGCCGGTGGCCAATATGAAGCTCTACGTACATCTGCTGCGAAAGGGGATGTCGGCCGAAAAAACCGAGCGTTATATTGAGGTGGTGTCGGAACAGGTAGAGCGGCTGGAGCACCTGATTCAGGACATCCTGGAGATGACGGGGCTGGACAGCGGCCAGGCGATAAATACCTGGCAACCGGTCTCGCTGCCCACCGTCATTAGCGACGCGGTCACGCGCTACCAAAGCCAGGCCGAAGCGACCGGTCTGGCCCTGATAGCCATGCCTGTGCCCCCCGACTTGCCAGCTGTGAAGGGGGACCAGTCTCGACTGGCCCAGGCGCTGGGCGAGTTGGTAGAAAACGCGGTTATCTTTACCCCCGCCGGCGGGCGAGTGATTATCGAGGTGGGGGCCGTCGAGGAGGAAGGACAGCGTTGGCTGACGGTCGCGGTGCGCGACACGGGTCCTGGCATTTCGCCGGAGGAGCAAGAGCGGGTCTTTGGCCGCTTTTATCGGGGCAGCCTGGCCGAATCAGGGCACGTGCCTGGTACCGGCCTGGGTTTGAGTTTCGTGGAGGAGATCATGCGCGCCCACGGCGGCCGGGTGATTGTAGACAGCGAGGAGGGGCAGGGGAGCACCTTCACTCTCTGGTTGCGGAGCGTCCCGATCTCGGCGGAAGAGTCAGTTGCAGCAAGGTAGCCGAGGTTTCCATATCTCGCACTCCCTCTCATTGAGCCTGGATTAGATACAGCGTGGACTATGGCTTTGCTGAACGATGGGAAGCGTGGTATAATTAGCAAGGTCGGGGAACCAAGGGGCTAAGCCAGTTGGATTGGCACAGATCGTATTTCACGAACAGGAGATAACACGATGGTAGCATCACAGGGAAAGATGCGCCCCATTCACACCCAATCGTTATCGCAGCCTTCTGGAGCTTCGGATTCGCCAGGCTCTGCAACTTCCCGGCGCTCAGAAGAGGCTGTTACAGCAAGCCAACAGGGATTTCAGCCTCCACAGATCAGGTCTGTCGGAGATACAGGACTCAGTCTGGGCTTTCTTTCCGATCTGGTCCTGAAAATGATGTACTTTGAAGGTGTGATCTCGGGCTTCAAGATCGCCGAGATGATCAAGCTGCCCTTCGCCGGGGTTGTAGAAGAAGCCCTGGAGTTCTTGCGCCGAGAACATCTATGTGAGGTCAGGGGCGCTGGTGGACTGGGAGAGTCGTCTTACCAGTACACCATCGCTGACAAAGGCAGGAGTAGGGCGCGAGAGCTCATGGAACGCAGCAAGTATGTCGGTCCAGCGCCTGTACCGGTAGATGTCTATGCAGAATCTGTCCGCCAACAACCTCTTCAAAAGATCAGCATCCGCCCGCCCGCCATGCGCCAGTATCTCTCACATTTAGTGCTCAGCGAAGAGACATTCAACCAGATCGGTTTCGCCATCAACTCGGCTCGTTCCATCTTTCTCTTTGGCCCGCCCGGCAATGGCAAGACGGCCATCGCTGATAGCATTGGGCGCATGATGATGAGTGGCGACATGTGTATCCCCTATGCCTTTGAAGTGGACGGACACATCGTCAAAGTATTTGACAACGTGAATCACCAGTTGGCGGAGGACCAGTCGCCGGATGAAACCAGCCCCGGCTCTACCAGAAGCCGGCAGAAGGATGGGCGGTGGGTCAAGATCAAACGCCCTTCTGTCGCGGTTGGTGGCGAGTTGACCCTGGAGACGTTGGATCTGGTGTTTGACGAGAGCGCCAAATACTACGAAGCTCCCTTTCAGGTAAAAGCTAACGGTGGCATGTTCTTGATAGATGACTTTGGTCGCCAGCGCATGGAACCTCGCGATTTGCTGAACCGTTGGATTGTGCCGCTGGAAAAGCGGATTGACTATCTCACCTTGCACACCGGTCGCAAGGTCGAGATGCCTTTTGACGTGCTCATTGTCTTTTCCACCAATCTCGAACCCAAAGAATTGGTGGAAGAAGCCTTCCTGCGGCGCATCCGGCACAAGATCTACATCGGTGATCCATCCTACGAGCAGTATCGCGAGATATTCCGTCGCCTGTGCCGGGCCAAGGGAGTGGCCTACGACGATCGGGCGTTGGCTTATCTTTTGAAAGAGCATTACATCAAGAGACGCCGCCCCCTGCGAGCCTGTCACCCCCGCGACTTGCTGGATGAAATTGTAGATATCGCTCGCTTCCTCAACGTGCCGCCCCAGTTGAGCAAAGAGTTGATGGACAAGGCGTGTGAAGCGTATTTTGTAGAGCTTTGATTGCCATACAATGTTGCACATTTTGGATGACCTATACCAGAAGCGAGTTCTGAATTTCGCTCATCAGGGAGCCAGTGCTGCCGCACCAGGGAACACGTTGGCTGCCTTTCGACTGGCCGCCGAGATGGGTGCGGACGGCGTCGAACTCGACGTGCATCTCTCCCGCGACGGCGAGGCGGTGGTTATTCATGATTTCACCGTGAACCGCACCACCGATGACCAGGGAGCGGTGCGGGAGATGACGCTGGAGCAACTCCAAGAACTGGACGCCGGGAGCTGGTTCGATCCAATCTTTGCCAGCGAGCATATCCCCGCGCTGCAAGAGGTATTTGATGCTATAGGGCATCGCCTGTTGGTGAACGTGGAGGTCAAAAGCTGGCCGGGCCGCAATCGGGGGCTGGAAGCAGAAGTGGTCCGGCTCATTGAGGACAACAACCTGGTGCATCGAGTCATCGTCTCCTCGTTTAATCCGCTATCGTTGCGCAAGGTGAAGCGGTTGAATCCAAACATCCCCACGGCCCTGCTCTACGCGCCCAATTTAGTTCTCTTTTTGCGGCGTGCCTGGCTGGGTCTGATCGCGCCCCACGAGTTTCGCCATCCGCATTACACCATGGTGGACGAGCGGCTGATGGCCTGGGCGCGGCAAAAAGGCTACCGTGTCAACGCCTGGACGGTCAACGAGGCGCACGAGATGCGTCGTCTCCTGGGCCTGGGCGTGGATGGCATCATCACTAACCATCCTGATCTGTTGGCCGAGATATTGGCCGCATCTACAATGTAGAGATTGTGGTGCCGGTGTATTCCTTTGTCGCAACGTAGACCATTGTGAATTGAGAACTGTGCATTGAGCATTGCTCTGTACGTCCATATACCTTTCTGTGAGCGCAAATGCCCCTACTGCGACTTTAACTCATACGCTGGGCTGGACGCGCTGCAAGAGCCTTACGTTGAGGCACTGACTGCCGAGATGGCCTGGCTGGCGCAGCGAGGGGAGTGGCAGGCGAACACGGTCTTTATTGGGGGCGGCACGCCGACGGTGCTGCCCCTTCCTCTGTTGGCGCGAGTGTTGGATGCGGCGCGCATCCGCTTTTGCGTCCCTCTTGGCGTTGAAATCACCGTTGAGGCCAACCCCGGCACGGTGGATGAGGCGTATCTGGCCGGGTTGCGGGCGGCAGGTGTGAACCGCCTCAGCCTGGGCGCACAGAGTTTTCACGACGACGAGTTGTGCCTGCTGGGCCGCATCCATGTGGGCGCGGAGACCGAGGAGGCCCTTCGCGCTGCCCGGCGGGCTGGCTTTCAAAACGTCAATTTGGATCTAATTTACAGTCTGCCGGGACAGCCGTTGGATCGCTGGCGGACCACGCTGGAACGTGCCCTCTCGCTGTCGCCGGATCACCTCTCTCTCTACAGCCTCACGATTGAAAAAGACACCCCCTTTGCCCAATGGGTTGCTCGTGGCGACCTGCCTCCACCCGACGACGACCTGGCGGCCGAAATGTACGAGCTTGCCGAAGAGATGCTGGAGAAAGCTGGCTACCTGCATTACGAAATCTCTAATTGGGCGAGAGGTACGGTTCTCAAGGCACAATGCTCAAAGTTCAGTTCGCAATTTACAATTCGCCATTCGCCATTTGTCTGTCAGCATAACCTGGTGTATTGGCGCAACGGGGCGTACCTGGGCGTGGGAGCGGGGGCGCACTCGTCGTGGGACGGGCGGCGGTGGCACAACCTGCTCTCACTGCAAGATTACGTGGCGCAGATGGCGGGAGGAGGCGGTGGTGAAGCGCCGTGGGAGAGCCCCGTCACCGCAGAGGTCGAAGTCATTGACGGGCCCCTGGCCATGGGCGAGACGATGATGCTCGGCCTGCGATTGCTAGAGGAGGGCGTGCCGCTGGCATGTTTCACGGCGCGCTTTGGCCGGTCGCTGCCAGACGTGTACCGCGACGAGTTGGCCGCCTTGCAAGCGGAAGGCCTGCTGGAGCAACGGCCCGATCGGGTGCGACTGACGCAGCGAGGGCGGCTGCTGGGCAATCAAGTCTTTGCTCGCTTCTTGCCTGGCGCTTGAGCAGCGATTGCGGCTTTTGGGGTTTTCTATTATACCAAGTCTGCTGCCAGATCCACAGTTCTTGGCGCTAATTGAGCGTTCTCCTGCACGTCAAGAGAGCGAGGGCGGGATTCCTGGCGACGAAATGAGGCGCCGTTTGGAACTCAACTAGCATCTTGACCGTGGCAGCAAATGAGTCGTTGGGTGAAATGGTGGCATCAGGGAGGAGGACATGTCGCCCCCGGACCTGGCAATTGCGAGGGAGTAGATTGTTGTTGTCGTTACCATCTATTATAGCCATTGATGGCCCGGCGGCTTCGGGCAAGAGCACCATAGGGGGTTTGTTGGCCGAACGGCTGGGCTACGTCTACTTTGACACGGGAGTGATGTACCGCGCAGTGACCTGGATAGTCTTGCAGAGAGGCGTTCCCATTGAGGACAAAGCTGGCGTTTCCGCTCTGGCCGAGACAATTCACATCGAGGTGATGCGCCCCACTGTGGACGATGGGCGGCAGTACACCGTCCTGGTTGATGGCCAGGATGTGACGTGGGACCTCCGGCGGCCGGAAGTGGATCGTGGTGTTTCGCCCGTCTCGGCCTACGCGGGCGTGCGCCGTGCTTTGACTGCCCAGCAGCGACGCCTGGGCTTGCAGGGGGACATCGTTATGGCTGGACGGGACATAGGCACGGTGGTTCTGCCCGAGGCGAATCTGAAAATTTATCTGGATGCAACGGTGGAAGAGCGCGCCCGCCGCCGCTGGCGAGAGTTGCGAGCGCGGAACTCGGCGGCCGAGTACGACGAGGTGCTGGCGGCCATGAAGCGGCGCGATGGCATAGACAGCTCCCGCACCCTGGCTCCTCTCCGCCCGGCTGAGGATGCGCGTATCCTGGACACCACGGGACTTGGCATTGAAGACATCCTGGCTCAGGTCGAGGCGTGGGCTCGTGAAGCGGGGGAAGGGGAATAGCTCTCGATGCGCACGTGGTTTCGTCGCCTTGTGAAACCGACGATCAGATTTCTCATGTGGCTTCTTCTCCGCATGAAAGTGAAAGGGTTGGAACAGATACCCTCTGAGGGGCCTGCTATCCTGGCCATCAGCCACACCAATTTTTTGGATCCGGTGTTGATGATGGCCGTCTGTCCTCGTCCCTTGGAAGCGATCAGCAAGCTCGAGAACTTGCGTCTTTTCTTTTTTGGTCCACTGATCCGAATGTATGGGGCCATTTTCATCCGCCGGGGGGAGGTGGATCGGCAAGGTCTGGACGCGGCCACCAAAGTGCTAAAGCGCGGTGAGGTATTGCTCATCGCCCCTGAGGGGACGCGCAGTGGTGTGGGACGCTTGAAAAAAGGTCGCCGTGGCCTGGCCCACATCGCTGTGCGGACCGATGCTCTCATCGTGCCGGTGGGCATCGTTGGCGTGGAAGGTTTTTGGCGCAACCTGACCCGGCTGCGGCGCACGCCGGTCCAGATGGTACTGGGACGGCCTTTCCGTTTTGTGGCACACGGTCGCTCGCTGGCTCGGCAGGCCCTGGCCCAGATGACGACCGAGGCGATGTACCAACTCGCGGCCACCCTGCCTCCGGAGCGCCGTGGTCTCTATGCCGACCTGGAGACAGCGACGGAGGAGTGGTTGGTATTTCCTGGGGGGGCGAGCAACCTGGTGAGTGCCGAATCATGAGGCGATCCGGTGGCGTCATTTCCCGCGTGGAATCGAATACCCTGGCCGCCCGTCTGGGTTTGCAATCGGGTGACGAATTGCTGGCGGTCAACGGCCATCAACTGCGCGATGTGATAGACGTCCAATTCTATGGCGCTGAGGACTGGCTGGAACTGGTCGTCCGCCGAGGTCATAGTGGCAAAGAGCGGGTTTACGAGACCGAGCGGGCCTACGATGGGCCCCTGGGTCTTGACTTCTCTCATCCCACCTTTGACGTGGACATCCGCCGCTGTCGCAATAACTGCAAGTTCTGCTTCCTGGCCCAGAACCCGCGCGGCCTGCGGCCGAGCCTCTACGTCAAAGACGACGATTACCGTTTCTCGTTCCTGTTTGGCAATTTCATCACGCTGACCAACCTCACTGACGAGGACTGGGCGCGGTTGGAGGAGCAGCGCCTCAGCCCGCTGTATGTTTCGGTGCACGCCACGGAGCTGGAACTGCGCCGTCAGGTGCTTGGGCATCACGATGCGCCCGACGTTCTGGCCCAACTCTGCCGCCTGGCAGAGATCGGTATCGAGGTGCACACTCAACTCGTCCTTATCCCTGGCCTCAACGATGGCCCTTGCCTGGAGCGTAGCCTGGCCGACCTGTCTGAATCGGCCTTTGCACCTGTGCTGTCGGTGGGTATTGTGCCCGTTGGCCTGACGCGCTATCACCGTGGCCCCTACCGAGTCTATCGCCCCGACGAGATGGCCCGCGTGCTGGAGCAGGTGACCCCGTGGCAAGCCCGCTTCCGGCGTGAGCACGGCCGTGGCTGGGTGTACCTCTCCGACGAGTGGTATCTGGCCCTGGGCCGTGACGTGCCGACAGCCGGTGCCTACGATGGCTATCCTCAGATCGAGAATGGCATCGGCATGGTGCGTCAGTTGCTCGATGGGTGGGAGGAGGGCAAAGCGCAAAGCGCAAATCATAAATCACAAATCGCGAATCGCAAGTCGCCATTGGCAGCAGGGCAGGGGAGGTTGGTTTGTGGCACACTGATTGCGCCGCTCATGACGCGCCTGATGTACGAAACTGGTCTGCAGGTGGAGGTGTTACCCGTCGTTAACCAGTTCTTTGGCCCCACGGTCACAGTTTCTGGTTTGCTCGTGGCGCAGGATGTGGTGGCCGCTCTGAAGGAACGCGTCCTGGATGGCCCGGTGTTTCTCCCCCGCGCCATGTTCGATGCGGCGGGCGAGCGCACGCTGGACGACTGGACACTGGAGGCTATGGAGGGGGCGCTGGGCGTGCCGGTGATTGTTGTCGGGTCGCTGGATCGGGTGCTGGAGCAACTTGTGCCAGGCGAGGTTGTTGTCAGAGAGTTTTCCTAACGATTTCCTAACCGTTTTCTAACCAAGCTTTTACTTTTCCGGGTTACAATCAAGGTGCTGTTTGTTCAGGGTGTTCCAAAGACAGTGGAGGAGGTGATGGCCGTGTAGAAGCGACAGACGTGAAGGGGAAAGATAGCGCCCGGGCTGGCAGGGGCAACTCGCCCGGCCAGTTGACGAGGTGGAGGTTCCTCACCGCTAGGTGAGGCTAACCGGAGATGTCCGGGAAAATCGATCGGATCGGCGGATGCCTCCAGGGATGGCTACGTCCCTCTCTTTCCCTCCTGCGCCTTCGCGGCACGCGTCGCGAGGGCGATGAAAGCATGGCCGTTCAAAACCGGCGGGCGACCGCCGGCACAAGGGGCTTTGCAGTAGCACAACTCGAATATTTCTTGCACTTTTGCGCTCAGGAGGGAATCATGTGCGGCATTGTTGGTTACGTCGGGCCCAAGTCGGCTACGGCGATCATCCTTGACGGACTCAAACGGTTGGAGTATCGGGGCTACGACTCGGCGGGATTAGCGGTCATTGAAAACGGTCAGATCGCAATCCGTCGAGACGTGGGCAAACTGAGCAATCTACAATCGCTGCTGGCAGCAGCGCCGGTTCACGGGAACGTGGGCATCGGCCACACCCGTTGGGCCACTCACGGCGCGCCCTGCCAGCGGAACGCGCATCCTCACAGCGATTGCTCTGGCGACGTCGTCGTCATCCACAATGGTATTGTAGAGAACTTTCTGCCCTTGCGCCAGGGATTGACGGCGCAAGGGCATCGCTTTGCTTCGGATACTGATACAGAAGTCATCCCTCACCTGGTGGAGCATTACCTGGCCCAGGGGCATGACCTGGAAAGCGCGGTGCGGCGGGCGCTTCAGAAAATCCAGGGCGCACACGCCATCGTCGTCTTGAGTCGTCGCGAACCGGATCGGCTGGTGGCGGCCCGGCTGGGCAACGCTGGCGGCGTGGTGTTGGGCGTGGGCCAGGGTGAGATGTTCATCGCCTCGGACATGCTGGCCATCCTGGAATACACTCGGAACATGATCTTTCTGGAGAGCCGTCAGATGGCGGTGGTGACCGCCGACGGTGGGCGGGTGACGACGCTGGACGGCGCAGCGATCTCTACGCAGATTCACACCGTGCCCTGGGATCCAGTGTCGGTGGCTAAAGGCGAGTATCGCCACTTTATGCAGAAAGAGATCTATGAACAGGCTCGCTCGGTGACGGGTACCATCCGTGGACGGGTAGACTTTGAGATGGGAGAGGTGTACTTGAAAGACCTTGACCTTCCCGCCGAGGCGGTGCAGGCCATCGAGCGGATGGTCATTGTCGCTTGTGGTACGTCGGCCTATGCCGGACTGGTGGGCAAGTTCCTCATTGAGCGACTGGCTCGCATCCCGGTGGAGGTGGACTATGGCTCCGAGTTCCGCTACCGTGACCCGCTGCTGGACGAGCGGACGCTGGTGCTGGCCATTACGCAATCGGGCGAGACGGTGGACACGCTGGCGGCGATGGAAGAAGCGCGTGAGAAGGGCGCATCTGTGATTGCCATTGTCAACGTCATCGGCAGCCAGGCGGCTCGCTTTGCGGATGGCGTCATCTATATGCGCGCCGGGCCCGAGATCGGCGTGGCCTCGACCAAAGCCTTTACCACTTCGCTGGTGGACCTGTATTTGCTGGGCCTGTACCTGGGGCAGGTTCGCGGGGTGCTCACACCGGAGCAGAGTCTGCGCTGCGTCTCGGACCTGGCCCGCTTGCCCGATCTGGTGGGGCGTGTTCTGGAGAACGGCCACGAGTACGATGAACTGGCAGCTCACTTTTTCCGGCGACGACATTTTCTCTACCTGGGGCGAGGCATCAACTATCCCATTGCGCTGGAAGGGGCGCTAAAGTTGAAAGAGATCAGCTACATCCACGCCGAGGGTTATCCCGCCGGCGAGATGAAGCATGGCCCCATCGCACTCATTGACGAAGACATGCCGGTGATGGCCATAGTCACCCAGGATAGCGTCTACGCCAAGATGGTCAGCCAGGTAGAGCAGGTCAAAGCCCGCGATGGCATTGTCATTGCTCTGGTCACTGAGGGGGACGAAGCAGTCGCTGCCAAGGCAGACCACGTGCTTTACGTGCCGCCGACGCCAGAACTGCTCTCGCCGGTGGTGAACGTAATACCCTTGCAATTGTTTGCCTATCACATGGCCGTGCGGGCCGGGCGGGACGTGGATCAACCCCGCAACCTGGCCAAGAGTGTGACGGTGGAATAAGGGGAGATGTGTTGAAAACTTTCCTCACCTCAAGTACGATGAGCAGGGGCGACTGGTGAGCGTACATTTTGATGCGCTGGAACACTGTCCGGGAGTGTAGGAACTGCTGGTCGAGATGTCGCCGGAAGAGGTGAGAGCCTTGCGAGCCAGAGTAGCCTCGAAACGTAGCATGTGAGGTTGGCAGCAGATTGTCGAAAACAGCGATTAGTGGTATAATGTTCCTCCGCAAGAGGGACGTGACATGACGCTTCGCCTTTTCGACAATCAAAGCAACTCCCGCTTGAGTTTTCCTGACCCTTTTTGCCCGCAGGTGGCGCTATCGGCGGTTACCTGATAGGGTAAAAGGGGTTTATCGTTTTCACGCGGTCATAGGAGGTTTGTATGAAGCTACACGAGTATCAGTCCAAACGGCTCTTTGCCCGCCATGGCGTGCCTATCCCTCAGGGAGACGTGGCCGGTTCGCCTGAGGAAGCGCGGCAGGTTGCCGCACGTCTGGGCGGGAAGGTGGTGGTCAAGGCCCAGGTGTTGGTGGGGGGGCGCGGCAAGGCCGGTGGCATCCGGCTCGTCAACGATGCCGACGAGGCCGAGCGCCTGGCCGAGCATATCCTGGGCCTGGAGATCAAGGGCCTGCCGGTGGAAAAGATCTTGATTGACCAGGCAGTTGACATTCAGCACGAGATTTACCTGGGCATCGTCCTGGATCGCGCGGCGCGCCGGCCGGTGATGATGGCTTCCTCCGAAGGCGGCATTGAGATCGAAGAGGTGGCCAAGGACGCGCCAGAAAAGATCGCCAGGGCGACGATAGACCCCTTTCTGGGCCTTCAAGATTACCAGGCGCGGAACCTGGCCATGTCCATAGGACTGGGCCGCGAGCATGCTCGGAGCTTTACCAAGATCGCCCGGGGCCTGTATGACACCTATGTGAGTTGCGACGCTTCGTTGGCCGAGATCAACCCGCTGGTCGTGACTGGCGATGGGCAATTGCTGGCGGTAGACGGCAAGATGGTGCTCGACGACAACGCGCTCCACCGCCACCCTGACTTGGCCGAGATGCGGGACCTGACTGAAGAAGCGGCGGCTGAGCGGGAAGCTCGCAAATACGGCATCAGCTACGTCAAGCTCGATGGCGAGATTGGGTGTATGGTCAATGGTGCAGGGTTAGCCATGACCACCATGGACATCATCAAGCTGGCAGGCGGATCGCCGGCCAACTTTTTGGACATCGGCGGTGGGGCCAAGGCAGACAAAGTGGCTGCGGCGTTGCGCATCATTCTCTCCGATCCCAATGTCAAGGCAGTGCTGTTCAACATCTTTGGTGGCATCACCCGCTGCGACGAGGTAGCCAAGGGTATCCTGGAAGCCCTTCAGGAAGTGCCTACCGATGTGTTCATGGTTGCTCGCCTGGTGGGCACTAACGAAGAGGAGGGGCGTGCCCTGTTGGCCGAGGCGAATATGCAAACTGCTTCCACTCTTTTTGAAGCGGCCGATTTGGCCGTCAAAGCATCCGCGAATTGAGTATTAAGACTGAGAACTGAGAATTTAGGGGGTCTCATGAGCATACTTGTCAATAAGGGCACGCGTCTGGTTGTGCAAGGTATCACTGGCCGTGAGGGTGTGTTTCATACCAGGCAGATGATTCAGTATGGTACGCTGGTGGTAGCTGGCGTCACGCCGGGCAAGGGAGGGAGTTGGGTTGAGGGTGTGCCCGTTTTCGACACTGTGCAAGAGGCAGTCAAGGCGCAGGGAGTCAACACCTCGATCATCTTTGTGCCAGCGCGCTTTTCTCCCGACGCAATCCTGGAGGCCACTGATGCTGGCGTTGAGCTTATCGTTTGCGTCACGGAGGGCATTCCCGTGGCCGACATGGTTCGAGTGCGGGCCTATCTGGATCAAAAGGGCACCCGTCTGATCGGCCCCAACTGTCCCGGGGTCATCACGCCGGACGAGGCGAAGGTGGGCATCATGCCGGGGCGCATCCACCGGCCTGGCCCCATCGGGGTTGTTTCCCGCAGCGGCACGCTGACCTACGAAGTAGTGTATGCCCTCAGTGAAAGGGGGTTGGGTCAGTCCACGGCGGTGGGCATTGGGGGTGATCCCATCATCGGCACCACCTTTATTGACGTGCTGGAGATGTTCGAGGATGACCCGGAGACCGATCACGTGGTTCTCATCGGTGAGATCGGCGGTACCGACGAGGAACGCGCAGCCCAGTTCATCGCGGACAAGATGACCAAACCGGTGACGGCCTTTATAGCTGGGCGGACTGCGCCGCCGGGTAAGCGGATGGGGCACGCTGGAGCCATCATCGAAGGCGGCACTGGCACCGCGGCAGAAAAGATCGCTGCCTTTCAGGCGGTCGGCGTGCGGGTGGCCAACCATCCGGCAGAGATTCCTGACCTGGTAGCGTCTTATATGTAGGTTACGCTCTTGAATCAGGTTTTTAGATAAAACCTACCAATTTCTCTTGACAGGAGAACTTGAACCTGGTATACTTGAGCGATTCACAATCAAGGCAGACTTTCGACGGAGATAGGCTGAGGTGGGGAGTGATGGGGGACAAGCTATCTCTCCCCGTCCTTTTTTAGGGGAGGCCGACAGTGAAGTACTGGCGAGAACCGCTGGATTTGAAGGACATCCGGGTGCCGCACGGCGAGATCCATGTGCTGGTGGAGCGATGCAAAGGCTGCGGCTGGTGCATCGAATACTGTCCACGCGGAGTGCTGGAAGTTTCGGACGAGATCAACTCCAAGGGCTATCACCCGCCGAGGGCGATCAAGGAAAACGCCTGTGTCAGTTGCGGGCTGTGTGAGTTACTCTGTCCCGAGTTTGCCATTTACGTTGTGGAGACGGAAGGGGAGGTTGTGTTTCTATGAGTAAAACAAGCCACAACGGTGTGTTGAGTGGTGAGTTCTTTATGCAGGGAGACATTGCCTGCGCTGAGGGGGCGATATGCGCGGGTTGCCGCTTTTTTGCTGGCTACCCCATCACCCCGGCTACGGAGGTGGCGCAACGCATGAGCGAGCGCCTGCCGCTCGTGAACGGGATGTATATTCAAATGGAGGATGAGTTGGCTTCCATGAATGCTGTGTTGGGCGGCTCTTGGGCTGGGGCTAAGGCCATGACAGCCACCAGTGGGCCGGGCTTTTCGTTGATGATGGAGAACCTGGGCCTGGGGATCATGATGGAGACGCCCTGTGTGTTGGTCAACGTGCAGCGCGGTGGCCCTTCCACCGGCTTGCCGACGCTGGTCAGCCAGGGAGACATGATGCAGGCAAAGTGGGGCACTCATGGCGACCATGCTATCATTGCCCTGTCGCCCTCTTCACCGCAAGAGTTGTTCGATCTGACCATCCATGCTTTCAATTTGTCGGAGATCTATCGCACGCCGGTGTTGGTCATGACCGACGCCGAAGTGGGACACATGACCGAAAAGGTCGTCATCCCGCCACCGGAAGAGATCGAGGTGATACCCCGGCGCAAGCCGACGGTGCTACCGGAGGAGTATCAGCCTTACCGCGTTGCGCCAGGCGAGTGGGTGTCGCCCATGGCTGTCGCTGGCGACGGCTACCGCTTCCACACCACCGGCCTGACCCACGACGAGCGCGGCTATCCCTCCACTGCCAGCGACGGCGCCCAGTGGCTGCTGGTGCAGCGGCTCATTGACAAGATCGAAAAAAACAAGCACGACATCATCATGCTGGAAAAAGACAGCCTGGACGATGCTGAGGTGGTGGTGGTGTCCTATGGTATTGCCGCCCGCGCGGCCATCTGGCCGGTACAGATGGCCCGCCAGGAAGGTATCCGCGTGGGATTGTTGCGGCTGGTGACGGTGTGGCCTTTCCCGGACGAGCTGATCCGGGAGTTGGCTGGTCGGGTGAACGCCCTGGTGGTGCCAGAGATCAACATGGGCCAGATCGTCTACGAGGTGGAGCGCTGCGCAGCAGGCCAGGCTGAGGTCTCCCTGGTGCCGCACCCTGGCGGCGGTATCCACGATCCGCAAAAGGTGTTGAACGCTATCCGCCAGGCAGCGGGACGTAAGGTAGAGGAGTAACGACGATGCTCAAGCTGAATGGTTATCGGCTGGACAAGACGTTGGAGAAGCACGTGGAGGCGGAGGGGCTGAAGGAGGAGGTGCATGGCCGTCATCCCATGGATGATCTGTTGCGCACCGACCGGCTGCCGCACATCTGGTGTCCCGGCTGTGGCCTCGGTGCGGCACTGACCTGTTTCCTCAGCGCGCTGCGCAAATCGGGCCTGGACCTGGACAAGGTGGCTGTGGTGTCGGGCATTGGTTGCACCGGGCGGGTGGCGGGTTATGTGCGGTTGGATTCGTTCCACACTACTCATGGGCGGGCCATCCCCTTTGCCACGGGCCTCAAGCTAGCCAACCCGGAACTGACAGTCGTCGTCTTTTCGGGCGACGGCGATCTGGTGACCATCGGCGGCAATCATTTCATCCACGCCGCCCGGCGCAACATGGATATCACTGTCATCTGTGTCAACAACTTTAACTATGGCATGACGGGCGGCCAGGCCGGCGCGACGACGCCCATCGGCGGCATCACTACCACGACGCTTTATGGCAGCTATGAGTATCCTTTCAACGTCTCGGCGCTGGCGACAGCCTGCGGGGCGGTGTACGTGGCGCGCTGGACAGTGCTCCACGCCCGGCGGCTGGAGCGCTCCATGACCGAGGCTCTGCTCAAGCCGGGATTCAGCCTGGTGGAAGTGATCTCGCCCTGTCCCACCGGGTTTGGTCGCCGGCACAAGCAGCGCCAGGGGCTGGACACGTTGCGCTACTACCACGAACACGGCATCATTCGCCACGGTGCCGATTTGGGCGACACGGATATCGGCCTGGGCGGTGCGTTGGTGGAGGGAAAATTTGTGGACGTTGACAAGCCTACGTTCCTGGAGCAGCGCAAACGGCAGTTGGAGAAAGCGTTGGGCAGATAGGAGGAGGATGGTGAATCGCCTGGAAGTGAGGCTGTCTGGTTTCGGTGGACAGGGAATCATTCGCAGTGGAGAGATTATCGGCAAGGCGGCGGCCATTTACGATGGACGATACGCTACGTTTACCCAGAGCTATGGACCGGAATCACGGGGTGGCGCCTGTGCGTCCCAGGTGGCCATCGCCGACGACCCGGTGGAGCTGAGCTATCCGCATGTGATAGATCCTTCGATCCTGGTCATCATGTCGCAGGGAGCCTACAACAAGTACGTGCCCGGTTTCCGACGGGACGGCCTGCTCATCGTGGACGAGAGCCTGGTGGAACTGAACGAGGCGGCCGAGGGCGTGCAGTTGCTCAGTATCCCGGCCACGCGCCTGGCCGAGGAATTGGGTCGCCGCATCGTGGCCAACGTGGTCATGCTGGGTTTTGTTGCTGCCATGACTGACATTGCTTCACCGGAAGCGGTCAAGCAGGCGGTGCTCGATTCGGTGCCCAGGGGCACGGAGGAGCTAAACGAACGCGCCTTTGAGACGGGGTTCCAATATGCGCAGGAGATGATGGCGCAGACAACAACGTAGCCTTGGTGCTTATTCTGACATTTGGGTGTCATTTTGGAGGAACAGCATGTGGTCGGACTGGACATCTTTAAGCCGCGCGAGGATGCGCCGCGAGTTGAAAGGCCAGGCTGGTGTATATCGCCTACGCTTTTGTGGTGTCGAGTTTCCTCGTGTGCGGGGTAAGTCGGAGTTGGTCTATCTTGGAGAGACCGCTAACCTCAGGGGCCGTTTGAAGGATCTGTGGCAGTCAATTCAACGGGGGAAGAGGTATCCGCATACGGCGGGCAGACAGACGAAATATCTATTCTACTACTCTTTTGGCCACTTTCGGTTCGACGCCTACATTGAAGTGAGCTACTGCCTGTGCGATTCCAAAACAGAGGCGAAGGAACTACAAGACAGGGAATTACAGAGTTACGTCGTTTCTCATCTTGAGCCCCCGCCCGTGAATCAGAGTACTCCGGATTTCGGTCTTTCCAAGATGGCATCACTGAATGACAGTTTGGTCATTCAGTTGTTCCCAAAACGACATGACGCCTAACAGTCGGTATGGGTGGCATAGCTTGTGATGGAGGTGGCTTTTGACCCGGTATGATAAACTCCTGGTGCGTATCTTGCGTGGCGTGTCGGATAAGAACATCTCTTTCAGGGAATTATGCCGGTTGCTACGTTGGTTGGGCTTCGAGGAGCGGATCCGGGGCAGCCATCACATTTTTACAAAGGATGACGTTGAGGAGATCCTGAACTTGCAGCCAAAGGGTGCTATGGCGAAAGCATACCAGGTCAAACAGGTGCGCCGTGTGATTCTGAGATACAAGTTGGGAGGTGGGAATGATGAGGTATGAGGTTATCATATATTGGAGCGACGAGGACGAAGCATTTATTGCCCAGGTCCCTGAATTGTCCGGCTGTATGGCCGACGGGGCGACGTATCAAGAAGCCCTGGCTAACGTAGAGATTATCATTCAAGAGTGGATCGAGGCCGCCAGGGAGTTGGGACGTCCGATCCCCGAGCCAAAGGGCCGGCTGGTGTTTGCCTGATACTGAGCAATACTTACAATGTAAAGGCAGGTAGCCTATGAAAGACGTACTGGTCATCGGAGGAGGCATCGCGGGCATTCAGGCCTCGTTGGATCTGGCAGAGATCGGTGTGCATGTGCACCTGGTGGAAAAGAGTCCCAGCATCGGTGGGCACATGGCCCAACTGGACA
>CAYVPU010000040.1:0-18204 GCA_964453885.1 uncultured Anaerolineae bacterium
CACCCTTTCACTCCGCTCAAGGGCACTCAGCCGGCGCTACCCCGTGAACGCTTACGTGCAGCATTGTCTATCCCTCGATAGTTCGTGTCATGACGACGATGGCCAATACAATCAAAAGTAGCCAGACGGCGATGATAACACCGGCTGCTACCCAGTTTCTTGGCTTATCACGGCTCAGGGCCTCTTGCGCATTTTCCCTGCATTCGTCCAGGACTGTTTTGGGTATCATCTTTATCGCAAGCGTGATGCCAAGAGGAACCAAGACGAGATCATCCAGGTATCCCAGAATAGGAATAAAGTCCGGGATCAAGTCTATTGGACTGAAGGCATATCCGACCACGCAGGCAGCGAATACTTTGGCGTACCAGGGCACTCTGGGGTCTTTGTAGGCCAGGTATAGAGCGTAGGTCTCGACTTTCAGTTGTCTGACTCGGCGTTTCCATCGCTCCATATTCATCGACAAGACCGAAAATTTTTTACTCCATGATCTCCCATCCCTGCCCCTGGGCGTGGGCAACCAGTTGATCGTCCGGGTGGACGGCCACCGGATGGCCTACCTGCTCCAGCAAGGCAAGATCGGTATAGCTGTCGGCGTAGGCGTAACTCTGGGACCAGTCGACGTGGTCACTACTGCCCAGGTGAGTCTCCAACCGCGAGACTTTGCCCTGTCCCTGACAGATGGGAAGTTCGCTGGCTCCGGTGTAGCGTCCGGCCCGGAGCACCAGCGGTGTGCCCACCGTCTCCTCTACCCCCAGCCGACAGCCGATCTCGGCCAGCAAAGGGGCGGGGGTGCCGGAAACCATAATGACCCGGTGCCCCATCGCTTGATGATCCCGCAGCCGTGCCAGCGCGTCGTGACGCACCAGGGGCTGCACATAGTGCTCCGCGATCCAGGCAAAGGCCGCAGCAGCCTCCTGGGGCGTCCAACCGCGTACCGTCCAGCCCAGGTGACGGGCCCACAGCTCTCGGGCTGTAGCCTCGGACAGCAGACCCAGCCGCCACAGGGGCCACATCGGCATGTGGGTGGCCATGTAAAAGTAGAACAGCAGCCGCTTTACGCGGTGTGTCCGGTGGTGGCGGGCGATGCCCTTTGCGATGTGCCCGGTATAAAGCGTGCCGTCAAGATCAAAGATAGCTGCAATCATCAAACGACTTTTTTCATCAGAAGGCAAGAATCTCTCCGAAAAACGAAAAGGTTGCCGGTAGTATACATTACTCCGTCGGGCTGTCAAGCATCCGTTCAAAATACTGTGGGCGCGATTTCCACACCGCGAATTGGCTAGCGCGATATGGAAATCGCGGCTACTTGCCCTCGTTGACGAAATCCTGTTTTCCCTGTATACTTGCTCTGGTACTGACAATGCGATCTTGCATAGCCCCCACTTGCACACTTGGCCTTGCCATGACTCGTTCCCACCGTATTCTCCTAATTGCCATATTGCTCCTCGCCGCAGCTCTCCGTTTCTACCGACTGGATGGCCAGAGCTTTTGGAACGACGAGGGCAACAGCGTCCGGCTGGCCCAGCGCAGCCTGGCTCTGGTGGCGGCCGGCGCTGCCGGGGACATCCACCCGCCCGGCTACTATTACCTGCTCTGGGCCTGGGTGCGACTCTTTGGCGACAGCGAATTCGCCGTGCGCAGCCTCTCGGTGGCCCTGGGTCTCCTGCTGGTCGCCGTCACCTACGCCCTGGGCCACCAGCTCGGCCGCCCGGCCCTCGGCCTCGCCGCTGCATTTCTGGCCGCACTCTCCCCCTTCCAGGTCTACTACTCCCAGGAAGCGCGCATGTATGTCCTGGTGACACTGGTTGGGGCAGCCGCCACGCACTTTTTCATCCGACTGATACAGCAGGGGACTGGAAGACTGGAAGACTGGAAGACTGCCAAGAATCTGTCCCAACCTTCCAATGGCTCGACTGAGCTCGCCAAAGTCTTTCCAACCCTTTGCCCTCAGTCCTTGGGCCTGAGGACCAAGGGTCCTTGGGCCAAAGGCCCAAGGACCTTTCAACCTTCCACCTATGTGGCCTATGCTCTCCTCACCGCTGCCGGTCTCTACACCCACTACTCGTACCCCGTCGTCATCGCCGTGCATAACGTCCTCTATGGCCTCTGGCTACTGACGACCTGGCGACGGGGCCGCGTTCTTGCGCGACTGCTGTGCTGGGGAGCTGCGCAACTGGGCGCGCTGCTCCTCTACGTCCCCTGGCTGCCCATCGCCTGGCCCAAACTCACCGGCTACGGCGCGATCAGCGAGGCACATCCACCCGCCTACATCATCTTGCAAGCCTTCCGCCACTACGCCCTCGGCCCCACCGCCGGCGATACCCCTCTCACTCCCTGGCTCCTGGTCATTTTTGGCACACTGGTGGTGCTGGGGATCGTCAGGCAATTCACCCTTCGTCCTTCGCCCTTCGTCCTTCATCTCCTTCCGCTGCTTTATGCCCTGGCACCTGTGGCCCTGATGGTGGCGCTCTCCTTCAGCCGGCCCGCCTACCGGCCCAAATTCTTCCTCGTCGGCACGCCAGCTTTTCACCTCATCCTCGCTCACGCCATCCTATTCTTCCACCCAACCACCCAACCACCCAACCTTCCAACCTTCCAACTTCCTAACCTCTACACTGCTGCCACCCTTCTCTTTGTCATCCTGGCCGCCATCCCCAGCCTCCACAACACCTACCACGACCCCGCCTACGCCCGCGACGACTACCGAGGCATAGCCTGTTACATCGAAGCAGCGGCTCAAGACGGCGATGCAATAATACTCAACGCGCCAAACCAGTGGGAGGTGTTTACCTACTATTACGGCGACGACTCATCAGTTTACCCCCTCCCTCGTTCCCGCCCGCTGGACGAAGCGGCCACCGCTGGCGAACTGAGCGACATCATCGCCCGGCACCAGCGGCTCTTTGCCCTCTATTGGGGCGTGGTCGAAGCTGACCCGAATCGTTTCATCGAAAGCTGGTTGGAAGGACACACCTATCGCGCCGCCGACAGTTGGCACGGCAACGTGCGCCTGGTCGTCTACGCCGCGCCACAGACGGGGGACACCGACGAGCCACAGTACCCCCTTGATCTGACCCTGGGTGAGACGGTTGCGCTGCGAGGTTACACTCTGGACAACGATGCCGTAGAAGCAGGCGATGTCCTGCAATTGACCCTGTTCTGGAAATCCCGCCAAAAGCCGGTCGAAAGATACAAAGTCTTTGTCCAACTCCTCGACAGTGCCAACCACATTGTCGGCCAACTGGATAGTGAACCGGGCGGCAACCTCCTGCCCACCGACACCTGGCAACCTGGCCAGGCCGTGACCGATCGCTACGGCGTTCTCGTCCAACCTGGCACCCCACCGGGCGAGCACCGCCTCATCGTCGGCATGTACAGCCTGAGCACCGGAGCACGCCTGCCGGTGCAGCGAGACGGCGAGCCCCTCGGCGACCACATAGTTCTTGGCCAAGTGCCGGTAATCCGCCCCCCTGCGCCGCCGCCAATAGAGGCCCTGTCCCTACAAAGCCGGACCGATTGGTCACATGAGGGACTGAACCTGCTGAGTTACGATCAGCACAAGCTCGGCCACGCCCACCAACCGGGCGCTCCCCTGCATCCCGGCGACGTAATGCACATCACCCTCTACTGGCAAGCGGAAGAAATCGTCGCCAACGATTGGGCGCTCCGCCTGCGTCTGCTGGACAATGATCGTGAGGAACGGGCTGCGCTGGATGCCCCCCTGGCCGGGGTGGATTACCTCCCTTTACGCTGGGCTGCCGGCGAAATAGTCCGCGCCCAGTTCGACCTCTTTGTGCCCGGCGACGCCCCACCCGGTCGCTATCGCCTGGAAGTGGTACCCATCACACCTGAGGGTGAAAAGGGGCCAGCGTGGCTCTCGCCATCGTTTCCTGTCCAATAGAACCCCCCCTCACTTGCCTGGGCTTCCCGGCTATGGTATAATACTATGGTTGATTTGCTGGACATATTTCTGAGTTTTTTGACCTTTCAACCTGCCAACCAGTAAGAAGGAGGAGAAAATGGAGATCATCCATAAAGAGTTCAAACGTGTGGACTTGGTAAGCGTGAGTGGGCGAGTAGACAGCAACACCGCGCCAGACCTGGAAGCAACATTTCGGGGCATCAACGATGCTGGGCGTTTCCGCATCGTGCTGGACATGTCCAACCTGGAGTATATCAGCAGCGCCGGGTTGCGCGTGTTGGTCTCCACCCTCAAGAACTGCCGACGTTACAACCGGGGCGACCTGCGGCTGGCTAGTCTGTCGGATCGTATCACCGGGGTAATGGAGATGGCTGGCCTTGACGTCCTATACAAGATCTACCCTGACGCGACCGAGGCCGTCGGCAGCTTTTAGCCCATCTGCCCCGAACTTGATGTCTTTGAGACCGCCTTGCTGTCCCTTGCCCTCCGATCATGGCGGTCTTTCTTTGTGCTGACACACCTGTATCCCACGCCCCACCGCCACCACCCAGCAAGGAGCATATCCTCTTCCTGTGCTAAGGAATAACCATGGACAAAGAGTCCTTTAGCCTGACCGTGTCAAGCGATGTGGCAGACCTCGAGACAATCAGCGGTTTTGTTACAAAAGCTGCACAGAAAGCCAGTCTGGACGAGCAAGACATCTTTGCCGTTCAGATGGCTGTAGACGAAGCCTGCACCAACATCATTGAACACGCCTGCGCCGGCGCGCCAGGGGACATCCATTTGAGCTGCCAGGTGAAGCCAGGAGAGTGCATCATCACCATTCGTGACCATGGGCATCCCTTCGACCCAGAGAGCGTGCCGCCACCAGACCTTACCAGCGACCTGGAAGAACGTCGCGTCGGAGGGCTGGGCCTGCATTTTATGCGCAAGCTGATGGATGAGGTGCACTTTTCCTCTGACCCAGTCAAAGGAAACCAGGTCGTCATGATCAAGAGGGCGAACCGTAACGACAAGGCAGAAGCAGATAGAACCTTTTCCGTGGTGACCGCCCACGGTCGAATAGACGCGGCTGCTGCGCCCAACCTGGAGAGCCAACTAGAGACGCTCCTGACACAAAGCGACGCACGGATCGTAGTTGACATGGCCGACGTCTCTTACATCTCTTCCAGCGGCCTCAAGGTGCTCCTGACTGCCCTGCGACAGACCCGTCGACAACAGGGCCAACTGGTTCTCTGTGATCTCCAGCCGAGAGTGACCGCTATTTTTGAAATGTCTGGCTTTGACCGGGTGTTTTCTATCGGCCAGGACCTGGAAACAGCTATTCATCTGCTGGAGCAGACCTACACTGGGTAAAAGAACGGCTACGATGAGAAAATCAGCGACTAAAGAAACGCATTCTCGTGACATTTGGCTCAGTGTCTATAGCCTGGGACTGGGCGGCGTTGGCCTGTTGGCCCTCGTCGTTTCGTCTCGGGCCATGCCCTGGCAGCAACTTGCCTGGTGGCTCCTGTTCTTCGTCTTGCTCTCTCTAGCCGTCAAACGGTCCGGCTTCCACGTCGCGTCTCAGATAAGCTACAGCCTGGTGAGCGTGGTGGACGTGTCCGCCATCCTCATCTTTGGGCCAGTGGCCGGCGGCTGGGTAGCGGCCCTCAGCGGCAGCATCTATCTGCTTCTCAACGCCCTACGCCACGGCCGGCAGCAGCGCCGGAGCAAGGTGGAACTGTCGATCCTCAACGGTGGATTAAAGGCGCTTATGGCCCTGGCCAGCGGAGCCGTTTACGGGATGACCGGCGGCGAGTTTCCCCTCTCCACCCTCACATTGCCCTCCCTGGTTCCCCTGGCTGCGGCTTTTGTGACCTGGTTCGTCCTGGATCAGTTGGGCTGGAGCACATGGCTGTGGCTACAAGGTAGCACCGAAGCGCTAAACCGTTTCTGGCGATCCATCTGGCTCACCTCCTTCCTGGTCGAGTTCCTGCCCCTGCCTGCGGCAGCCCTCATCGCCCTGGTCTTTGCCTGGGGTTGGCTCCCCTTTCTCTTTTCCGCCACAGGCTTGCTGGTCGTCAGCGTCGTCGTCCAGCGACTGGCCGACGCGCGTCAAGAGCTAGAAACCAATATCAGCGAACTGTCCAGCCTGGCCGACACCGGTCGTGCTCTCGTCGAGGCACAACTGGACGTGGATCAACTGTGCGAATTGATCTATCAACAGGTCAGCCGCATCGTAGACACTCCCAACTTTCACCTGGGTCTCTTTGACGGCGACCTCCTGGTGCTCAAGGTCTGGGTGGTGACTGGGCAGCGCCAGCCCAGCCAGACATTCAAGCTGAGTGCTGGGGAAGGCATCGTGGGCTGGATGCGCCAGACAGGAAAAGCTCTTTTGGTCAGAGACTTTCAACGGGAGATGAACAGTCTGCCGGCCCAACCCCGCTACATCAGTGAAAATCCGCCTCGTTCGGCTGTCTTTGTACCTTTGGTAGATGGCGATCATGTGATCGGCACCATGACCCTCCAGAGCTTCGAGCCTGCGGCCTATACGCAAGCTCACCTCCGCCTCCTATCGCTCATGGCTAACCAGGCAGCAGCAGCCATAGCTCGCGCCCGGCTTTTTGAGCGGGAACGCAAACGTGCCAAACAACTGGCCCTGGTCGGCCAAGTCAGCCGGCAAGTGGCAGCCATCACAGGACTGGACACATTGTTTCGCCAGGTCGTCCACTTTATCCAGGAGACCTTTGGTTACTATCACGTCGGCATCTTTACTGTAGACACTGGCACGGGATTGATCGTCTTCCAGGCCGGCACCGACCCGGCCACTCCTCTGAAAGACTATTGCTGCCAAATGGGCGAAGGGATCATCGGCTGGGTGGCACAGCATAGCCAACCACTCCTGACTAGCGACGTGTCACAGGAACCGCTTTACCGCTTTGCCGAGATCTGGCCAGATACCCAGGCCGAACTGGCCGTACCGCTCCAGGTAGAGAACCAAATCGTCGGCGTGCTTGACGTGCAGAGCGACCAGGCAAGCGCCTTTGGAGAGGACGACACCTTTGTCCTCCAGGCTCTGGCCGCTCAGGTCGCCGTGGCCATTCGTAACGCTTCGCTCTACGGCCTTGAACGCCAACGACGACAGATGGCTGAAATCCAACACGAACTGGTTCAAGTATTGAGTTCCACCCTGGAACTGGATACGCTGTTGAATCTGGTGTTGGCCCTGTTGGCGCAGGCAATAGACTGCGACGCCGCGCTTGTCCTGTTCCGCGCCGATGACACCCTCACCATACGCGCCGTGCAGGGCGCGTCAGCCGGCGACGACCTGGTGGGCCTCTCCTTTGCACCGGGCGAAAGCCCACGGCTGGACGCGCTGCGCCAGGCTCAGCACCCCATTCTCTTTCCTAACGGCGAGGACAATCCCCCAGGCACAGACGCCCTGGATGCTTTTCTGGGCCTGGAGGTGCAGAGCGGCCTGGGGGTGCCGCTGCTGATCCGGGAAGAACCGCTGGGTGGCTTCCTGCTCGTCAGTCAGATGCCCGGGCTCTACACCCCGGAGGACGTGCAAGCGGCGCTCACTTTTGCCAGCCATGCAGCGTTGGCCATTGAAAACGCCCGCCTCTACTCTGCCCAACAGGAAGAAGCGTGGGTCTCCACGGCCCTTCTCCAGGTCGCCGAGGCAGTGAGCAGTCTGAATACCCTGGACGAAATCCTGGACACTATTGCCCGCATAGCACCTATCCTCGCCGGCGTAGATCGCTGCGCAATTCTGCTCTGGGACGACGAGACAGAGGTCTTTGTGCCGGCGCAGCAATATGGCTTGCCTTCCCACGAGGCGGACCTCTTTTGGCAATTGCGGCTCTCTCCTCAAGCCATCGTCACGACGAAAAGCGACACCAATGACCAGTCGTCCGCTTCTGACATCGCTTCACTCCTGGACACGCAGAACCTCCTGATGCTGCCCTTGCAGACCAGGGGTGAGATGCTGGGCATCATGATCGTGGGCTATGCCGACGAACCGCATCGCCTCAGCGGTCGCTGGATGAACATCCTCACCGGCATCGCCAACCAGGTAGCCATTGCCGTGGAAAGCGACCACCTGACCCGCGAAGCCGCCGAACAGGAGCGGCTGGCGCGTGAATTGGAAGTAGCCCAGGAGATCCAGACCAGCTTTCTGCCAGAAAGCTACCCAGCCTTGCCCGGTTGGGAGATCGCTGCCCACTGGCGATCTGCCCGCAGCGTCGGGGGAGACTTTTACGACTTTTTGCGCCTGCCCAACGGCCACCTCGGCTTGATCATCGCCGATGTGGCCGATAAAGGCATTCCAGCCGCGCTCTTTATGGCCCTCAGCCGCACACTGGTGCGCGTCTCGGCTTTGACAGATCGCGGACCAGCCAAAGCGTTGGAGCGCGCCAACGAACTCATTCTCAGCGACGCCCGCTCAGATCTGTTCGTCACCATCTTTTATGCTGCCATTGATACCACAACGGGCCAGGTGCTCTACACCAACGCTGGTCACAACCCACCGCTGCTGGTGCGAGCCGACGGCCAGGTAGAAAACCTCCATTGCCCAGGCATCGCTCTGGGTGTGCTGGAAGAGATTCGGCTGCAGGAAAAAGAAGCGCATCTCGCCCCTGGCGATATGCTGGTACTTTACACCGATGGTGTCACCGAGGCCATCAATGCCGACGAAGAGGAGTTTGACATCGAACGGTTGACTGAAATAGTCACCGCCAGGAGACACGAATCGGCATCAGAGATTCTGGCCGATGTGGACCAAGCCGTCACGGCCTTTGTCGCCGGTCAGCCACAGTTCGACGACGTGACTTTGGTCATTGCCCGGCGGATCAATCAAAGAGGTTGACTGAGGCACGCCCATCCCTGTCTTTGTCCTGCTCACCCTCCTACGGTGTACTACCTGCTGTCCGACGATTACCCCACGCAGAGTGTGTTCTCCATTGATTCAGACAACCACTACCGGCTGCCAGTCTGTCAATTTACCATGATTTGGTAGTTTTTGACAGGCTGTCTGTGCTATACTAGACTCAATCACAAGCCCTCACGCGATGGTGATGGGGGCTTTTTTATGTGACTTGCCCGACAGGAGAGGTTGAATCCAGCATGACCACCCCAGAACGCTCATCACGACTGCCAGGGTTCTTTGACAAAAGCCTCGAGGAACGCGTCGAGACCATCACGACATGGGCCGGTCTCACGGCTGAAGAAAAAGCCATTCTCACGGGTGAGCAGGGATTGTCCACCGGGCAGGGCGATCAAATGATCGAAAACGTGGTCGGCACCCACGCCCTGCCGCTGGGTATGGCCACCAACTTTTGCATCAACGGGCGCGATTACCTGGTGCCCATGGTCATCGAAGAGCCGTCGGTGGTGGCCGGAGCCAGCTTTGCCGCCCGACTGGCCCGTGAAGGGGGTGGTTTCAGCGCCAGCGCCACCGACTCGCTGATGATTGCTCAGATACAGGTGCTGGATCTCAAAGACCCCTGGTCGGCCCGCTATGAGCTGCTGGCTCAGAAGGAACGCCTGCTGGACCTGGCCAACCAGACCGACCCGGTCATCGTCGGCCTGGGCGGTGGCGCGCGAGACGTTCAAGTGCGCGTGCTGGACAATACTCCCGTCGGCCCGATGATGGTTATCCACCTCATCTACGACACCCTCGACGCCATGGGGGCCAACACGGTCAACACCGTCGCCGAGGCGCTGACCCCGCTGGTAGAAGAGATCACCGGCGGGCGGGTGAATCTGCGTATCCTGAGCAACCTGGCCGACCGGCGGCTGGCCCGTGCAAAAGGCGTCTTTCCGGCCAAGTCCCTGGCCATGGAGGATTTCCCCGGCGACGTGGTGGTGGATCGCATCATCGAAGCCTATGCCTTGGCCGCTGCCGACCCTTACCGGGCGGCGACGCACAACAAGGGCATCATGAACGGGATTGACGCCGTGGCCATAGCCTGCGGGCAGGACTGGCGGGCCATCGAGGCCGGCGCCCACGCCTACGCTGCCCGCGAAGGACGCTACACCTCGCTGAGCCGCTGGGCCAAGACCGTGGACGGCGATCTAGTAGGCACACTCGAGTTGCCCCTGGCTGTGGGCATCGTAGGCGGGGCGAGCCGGGTACACCCCACAGCACGCGTGGCACTCAAAGTGCTGGGCGTCCGGTCAGCGCGGGAACTGGCCGAGGTGATGGTCGCCGTGGGTCTGGCGCAGAACCTGGCTGCCATTCGCGCCCTGGCCACCGAGGGCATCCAGCGCGGCCACATGGAACTCCACGCCCGGCAGGTGGCCATCGCCGCTGGCGCAACCGGAGACCATATTGAGCGCGTAGCCCAGCAGATGGCCGCCGAGCGTATCATCCGCCCCGATCGGGCACGGGAAATCCTGGCCACATTGTCGGCTGACGCCGGATAAGCGGCGCTACGCGACTTGGGCCAACACTGCTGGACGCTCAACGTAGGTTATCGGAAGAGGTTGGAGGGAAGTTGAATAGAGCGCGGAAACTTTGAGGATTTGATTCACCGGTGGAGAGATGATGATTTTCACGACCATCTGGCGCATTGCCTCCGGCAGATCGTCCAAGCCAATCATGGGAAAGTTGCGAGGCCCGATCTCGCTAGGAGTGACAAGGATTGAATAGTCGAGGATGGTGAGACCGGCTGCCCGTTCAGTCTCAAGGTTGAATCGCAACAGAATGCTGTCTGTCAACTCAACAGCACACGTGGCTGCAACACCCTCGAACACGATCTCTAGGATATCGGTCTCTTTGTCGTAGACTATGCGAGCCATTTGCCCACTATCGAGAACCTTGCGGGCTTCGTAAAGCTCCAAAATTTCAGACATCATTTGTCCTTATCGAAACGATGGATGTATACACCCCAGGCGGTCTTGACAAAGTTATTAGCGAGCACCGTGCCATCGGCTAGCGTGCGTTGTGTAAAAGCGACAACTACCAAAATGGTATTGTAATGCATCGGAAGCGTGTCGCAAGGCAAGTGATATTTGTACTCGTTTGGCGTCAGGGATTTCTGTCGCCGGCGGCCGATTCTAATGGTGTCTAACACTTGATCGAGATGGTCAATGAGTTCAGGATGAAACTCGGTGATGTGCTGCCATCGTTCCGTGGTAAGATAGATTTCATTTTCATAGCGGTCGGTGACGAACCACTTCTTGCCACGGACAGACACGCAGCCTCCCTTGAGCTAGACCACAGCCCATACTTTAATCATACTCTTGATCTCTACTTTTGTCAATAGGAGCCCCTTTGAGCACCAGTTCACGTAACACGCAACACGCATCACGATTGATGAAACCCAACCGTGACGTGGGGATCGTCGGCTATGGAGCCTACGTGCCCCGGTTTCGACTGCCCGCCAGCGAAGTGGCCCGTGTGTGGACGGATGGTGTTGGCGGGTTGCCCATCAAAGAGAAAGCGGTGCCCGGCACGGACGAGGACACCGCCACTATGAGCCTGGAAGCGGCCCGCAACGCCATGTCGCGCGCAGAGATCGATCCAACGCACATCCGTGCCGTATGGGTGGGCAGCGAGTCGCATCCCTACGCTGTCAAGCCCACCAGCACCATCGTCGCCGAGGCCATCGGCGCCACGCCCGATACCCTGGCCGGCGATTGGGAGTTCGCCTGCAAAGCTGGCTCCGAGGCGCTCCAGGCAGCCATTGCCCTGGTCGGCTCTGGCATGGGCGACTTTGCCCTGGCTATCGGCGCTGACACGGCCCAGGGTCGTCCCGGCGACGCGCTAGAGTACACTACCGGCGCTGGCGCGGCGGCCTACGTCATCGGGCCGAAGGAAGAAAGCCTGGCTTACTTTGAAGCCTCTTTCTCCTACGTTACCGACACGCCTGACTTTTTCCGGCGGCCTCGTCAGCATTTTCCGCAGCACGGCAGCCGCTTCACCGGCCAACCGGCCTACTTTGAACACAGCCTGGCTTCATCGCAGGCGCTGTTGGAGGCGCTGGGTCGCCAGGCGAGAGACTATACCTATGCTATCTTTCATCAACCCAATGCCCGCTTTCCTCAACAGGCGGCCAAGAGGTTGGGTTTCACACCGGAGCAGATCGCACCCGGCCTGCTGGTGCCAGTCATTGGCAACACCTATGCTGGATCGTCCCTGATGGGCCTGACGGCCGTGCTGGACGTCGCCAAACCGGGCGACAAAATCTTTCTGGCCTCCTACGGTTCCGGCGCGGGCAGCGATGCCTTCTCGTTTGTCGCCACCGACGCGGTGCTGGATCGCCAAAAGCGCGCCCCTACGACCCAGGCCTACATCGCCCGGCGCAAAGAAATAGACTATGCGACCTATGTGCGCTATTGTCGAAAGCTACACACACACTGAGAAAATTGGGGATTGAGAATTGAGAAAAGTCAGCATAGTAGGATTTGGCCAGATAAAGGTTGGAGAACACTGGGAGAAATCGCTGCGGCACCTGGCGGGCGACGCAGTGCTGGCAGCGATGCAACACGCGGGTACTGAACACGCCGATGTGCTCTACGTGGGCAACATGCTTTCCGGCGCTCTTACTGGACAGGAACACCTGGGCGCGCTGGTGGCCGACTTTGTGGGACTGCGGGGCATTGAGGCCATCAAAGTCGAGGCAGCTTGTGCTGCCGGAGCGGCAGCCGTGCGGCAAGCTTTGATCGCCGTGGCCAGCGGCCTGGTCGAAATCGCCATCGCCGTGGGTGTGGAAAAGATGACCGACGAAGTCGGCTCGTCCGTCACCAGCGGACTGGCCATGGCCGCCGATGCTGATTATGAGACCGCCCATGGGCTCTCTTTCGTGGCCATCAATGCCTTGTTGATGCGCCGCTACATGTACGAGTTTGATTGCCAGCGAGAGGACTTTGCGCCCTTTGCCATCAACGCCCACGCCAACGCGGTGAACAATCCCTACGCCATGTTCCAGCGCCCCATCAGCGCCAAAGCTTTTGCCAAAGCGGGCATGATTGCCAGCCCTATCAGTCTGCTCGACTCATCGCCCATCTGCGATGGCGCGGCGGCGGTGGTCATTGCACCCAGCAAGCAAGCGCGCGCGTTCACCGACAAGCCAGTGCGGATCGCTGCGTCGGCCGCGGCCACGGACGCCGTCGCTCTGCACGACCGGCGCGACCCGCTCTTTTTGCAGGCCGCCCACGACTCGGCCTACAAAGCGTTTCTACAGGCCGGTATCGGCCCGGAGGACATTGCCCTCTTTGAGCTGCACGACGCTTTTACTATCATGACGGCCCTCTCGCTGGAGGCCACCGGCTTTGCGGAGCGGGGCAAAGGGGTGGCGTTAGCCCTGGACGGCGAGATCGGCCCAAACGGGCGGGTCCCCATCACTACCATGGGCGGCCTGAAGGCGCGAGGCCATCCGGTGGGCGCCACCGGCGTCTACCAAATCGTTGAAGTCGCCCAGCAACTGCGGGGCGAAGCCGGCGCCAACCAGGTGGCCGATGCCCGCTGGGGCATGGCCCAGAACATCGGCGGCAGCGGCGCGACGGTCATCACCCATATTCTGGAGGCACCAGACTAACCACCCAGCCACCCAGCCACCTAACACACTATTACATGGAGGTATCACAAACATGGGATTACCAACACATTGGAGATTAAAAAGCCAGCGTTACCAACTGACCGGCGAAGTCTGTCTCAAGTGCGGGGCCAAACTCTTCCCGCCGCGTGACGTTTGCCCGGAGTGCAGCAAGCCGGCCTACGAACCGTTCACCTTTAGCGGCAAGGGCGAGGTCTATTCTTACTCCACCATGTACCAGGCTCCGGAGGGCTATCAGGAGTTCGTGCCCTACACCGTGGCCCTGGTGCGGCTGGAGGAAGGCCCCCTGGTCACCGCCCAACTCACCGACGTAGACGCCAACAAAGTTGACATTGGGATGCCGGTAGAGATGGTGACGCGCAAGATGCGCGAGTACGGTGAGGATGGCGTCATTGTTTACGGGTACAAGTTTCGCCCTGCTTGTTTTGACTAACTTGCTCTAATTGCTCAATCAGACATCAGCATAGAGATGACAGGCAACGGAAGTCCCATCGGGCAAGGTGATCCCGTCCGGCTCCTTCTGCCAACAGATTTCCCCGATTTGCTCCGGGCAGCGAGGGTGAAATCGACAGCCTGAAGGAGGTTCAATTGGGCTGGGCACTTCTCCATGAAGAACCATTCTTTTCCCTGCCCTGGGATCGGGCCTGGGGATGGCTCCTAGCAAGGCTCGGCTGTAAGGATGCTTGGGGTCGGAGAAGAGTGTATCCGTATCTGCAATTTCCACGATCTTGCCCAGATACATTACGGCTACCCGATTGCTGACGTGCTTGACGACGCTGAGATCATGCGCGATGAACAAGTAGGTCAGATCCAACTGGTCTTGCAGATCCATCAGTAGATTGAGAATCTGGGCCTGGATGCTGACATCGAGAGCCGTCACCGGCTCATCGCAGATAACAAACTCTGGCTCTACGGCGAGGGCGCGGGCGATGCCCACCCGTTGGCGCTGTCCACCAGACATCTCGTGCGGATAGCGGTTCAGGAAATGGTGGGACAAACCGACCATTTCCATCAGTTCCACTAATCTTGATTCCATGGCTTGTTTTGATACCAACTCGTGAATCCGCAGTGGCTCCTTGACGATTTGCCCGGCTGTCTTCCGTCTATTGAGGGACGAGGAAGGGTCTTGAAAAATCATCTGGACACTGCGCCTCAGTCCCTTGAGTTGCCGGCCACTGACTGGTGCAATATCCTTGCTTTTGTATCTAACCTGGCCAGCAGTCGGTTTGGTCAACCGGGCGATGAGTCGCCCGGTCGTGGTCTTGCCTGAACCGGACTCGCCGACCAGGCCAAGTGTGGTACCTGTGAGGACGGAAAAACTGATACCATCTACGGCTTTAATCTGACGCCGGTCGAGCATCTGAGCAAACCAGTCGCCCCGAGCAGGAAAATATTTCTTGAGCCCTATGACCTCTACCAACGAGCCATTGTTGCTATTCAATGAACTCACCTGCCTTCCAACAAGCCAACCTTCGCCCAGGCGCAATCTTTATAAGGGCAGGGTCGTCGTGCATACATTTTTCGACGGCATATTTGCATCGCGGGCTGAAATTACACCCCTCTGGCAGGGTGATCAACTCCGGCACTTCACCGGGAATAGAAGGAAGACGCTCTTGCTTCTCTTTGTCCAGTTGAGGAATTGAGTTCAGCAATCCACGGGTATACGGATGTAAGGGATTCTCATAGAGATCTATGACCGGAGCCTCTTCCACGATGCGACCGGCATACATGACGATAACCCGGTCGCAAGAATTCGCCACGACAGCCAGATCGTGCGTGATGAGGATAATGCCCATATCAAATTGAGCCTTCAGTTTATCAACCAGCTCGAATATCTGGGCCTCGATGGTCACATCGAGGGCTGTGGTCGGCTCGTCCAAAATCACCACGGTCGGATTGCAAGAGATGGCCATGGCGATCAACACTCGCTGGCGCATGCCTCCGCTGAGTTGGTGCGGATAATTTCCTAGCCGTTTGTCCGGCTCTGGCATTTCTACTTGCTTGAGCAACTCGATCGCACGCCTTTTCTTCTCCCGACGGGAAAGGGACGTATGGAAGTGAAGCACGCGGGCAATCTGGTCACCGACTGTGAGCGTTGGATTCAACGAGTTCATCGGATCCTGGAAGACCATGGCTATCTCTTTGCCCCGAATCTCTAGCATCTCTTGCTGCGTCTTTTCGAGAAGTTCCTCGCCACGGAAAAGGATTGAGCCGCTCTCGATAAGGCCAGGATTCTCGATTAGGCCCATTATCGAAAGAGCGGTGACTGTTTTGCCGGAGCCGGATTCACCGACGATTCCCAGCGTCTCTCCTGCGTCAAGGTGCAGTGAATTGCCATCAACAGCCCGAACAACCCCCTCTTCTGTGTGAAAGCGGGTGACCAGATTGCGGATTTCGAGAAGCCTGGAATCCTCCACCATGTCCTCCCATTGAAAAACTATAGGGCCAGTGCTTTCCGTCGAGATTCCGAGAGACTCGGACCTCACAGCTGTGTCCTCCTGGCCTGCCGGGGATCGAGAGAATCACGAAGTCCGTCTCCCAACAAGTTGAAGCCGAGAATGATCAACAGGATAAACATGCCGGGTACGAGGGCATACCACCACGCCCCCCCAAACAGATAATCCCGCGCTTCATTCAACATAATTCCCAAACTGGGGCGGGGTGGCTGCAATCCCAGCCCCAGGAAGCTAAGCGACGCGCTGGTAAGCACTGTGGTCGCCATATTCAATGAGGCCTGCACAATCAACGGCGGGATGGTGTTAACAAATATTTCGCCCGTGAGTATCTGCCATCCAGAGCCGCCGCTCATCTTGGCGGCGTCTACATAGTCCTCTGCCATCTCTTGTAGAACGACCCCTCGCATCACACGAGCAAAAGCGGGTGAATAAGTGATGGCGATGACGATGGCAATCTTGAACATGTTGCTCAGCGTGATGGGGCCGATGTGGGTTTTCCCCACACCGAAAGCCCCTACCAGGGCAATGGCTAATACCAGGGTGGGAAAAGATAACATGATGTCAACGACTCGCATAATCGTTTCGTCAACCCAGCTCCCCTTCCTATAGCCCGCTACTCCCCCCATAAGGACCCCCAAAACGAAAGCGATCGTAATGGAGCTTGCAGCTAGCTGGAGCAGCGTCCTGCACCCGTAGATTGCGCGAGACAGGATATCCCGGCCAAACTTGTCGGAGCCAAGGAGGAACAGCTTCCCCTCCTCGCTTCGTGACAGCGGCGGCAGGGGATTGTGTTGCCCCGGCGGTGCGTCGAACTGCTCCACCGGGTTATGTGGGGCCAAGACCGGCGCAAACACAGCTACAACTATGGAGAGCATTACAATGACCCCGCCGGTCAGAGAAAGCCGGTTCTTCTTAAAGTTGTGCCAGACCTCCTCCAGCAACCCACGGTGCTTTTTTCTGCCTGGGGTCATCACATCAATGGGAGGCGTAACGACATCGGAGGTGCTCATGGTTTACTCTCCCCCCTCACCGTAGCGGATACGGGGATCTATGACGGAATAAAGAATATCTACCGAGAGGTTAATAACGATGCGGATAAGAACAATGCTCAGCACAACCCCTTGAATGACGGGGTAGTCGCGTCGTTCGACGCCGATAATAATCAGACGGCCAATACCAGGCAGCCGAAAGATCGTCTCTGTTACAATAGAGCCCCCTAAAAGGTAACCGATCGAGTTCCCCATCACCGTCATCACCGGGATCAGCGCGTTCTTGACCACATCCCGTCGGACGATATTCACCCAACCTATCCCCATGGCCCGCGCCGTGCGTACATAGTCCTGGCTCATTACATCCAGCATTGACGAGCGCAACATTCTCATAAGAAGGGCAGAGTAGGCCGTCCCCAGGGCAATGGCCGGCAGAAACATTCGGATGAGATTTTCACTGAGACTCTCACTCAGGGGAACGAATCCACCGGTTGCCCAGGGCTGGTGCAGGGACACGCCAATGATGAGGATCAGCATGATGCCCAGAAAAAAGTTGGGGACGGAGACCCCCACCATGGCCACAATTCGTGCGATGTGATCGGACAGTCTGTTCTGTCGCAGGGCGGACGTGATGCCGGTCGGAACGGCAATCAACAAAGCAACAATTGCTGACAGAAAGGCCAACTCCAGGGTGACAGCATATCGTTGGGCGAGGAGTTCCATGACAGGAGAGCCGCGTTGGATGGTGACAGAGATACTGAGATCGCCCTGCACCGCTTTTCCAAGCCAGCGCAGATACTGCTCATGTAACGGTAGATCGAGACCAAGTTGGCGAATCAGTCTTGCCCGCAAGGCGGGGTCATCCATGGGCCCCAGCATGACGCGAACCGGATCGCCCGGCGCGATGTGAACCAGAAGGAATATGATAATGCTGGCGCCAAGAAGGGTGGGCAGGGCTAGCAATAAGCGTTTAAAAAGATATACCCCCATCTCACTCCCCTTGTGAACAAGATACACAGTAGATCCAGTTTTGCTCGGCCTGGATCCCTTCGACAAGCTCAGGACAAGCGCCAGATCCAGGCCCAAGGCTGGGATTTGGCAATCCCCTTAGAGCAATTTTGGGTCCACTGATACAGAATAAGGGAAGGGAGAAAGACTCCCCCTTCCCTTATCAGAGTCGGACTATTCTGTGAACTCGGTGACGAACTTCAAGTTGATGTCACCTCCTGGATTCACGCCGTCGCCGTAGCCTTTCACGCTGTCGCGCCAGGCGTAGAGGTTATCCAGCCACATCA
>CAYVPU010000041.1:0-18113 GCA_964453885.1 uncultured Anaerolineae bacterium
ACCACCTTCGAAGAATGTGCCCGCCTCATTGCCCTGCAAACCTACGAGGTGGCAGAGCGGGGTCATATAGCCAGCGGCCGGATGCCGGCCGCTGGCGCTACTAAAATCGAAGCCCTCGTCAGCCGCATCAACGAGGGCCACACTCCCGACTTTCTGGCCTTGATTGACGAGGTCTTGCAGGCGCGAGGCGAGGACCAGGTAGAGCGTCCCGTCATCGCCGATCTGTACCTCAAAGACAAGGCCGGCCGCGAATACCTTTTTGAGATCAAATCTCCCAAGCCAAACAAGGGGCAATGTCTGGAAGTCGCTGAGCGGCTGTTGCGCGTCCATGCCATCAAAGGCCAGGGCCGGCCCCAGGTCAATGCTTACTTTGCCATGGCTTACAACCCCTACGGCGGACGCCTGGAGGACTACCGCCACAGCTTTGCCCTGCGCTACCTGGACATGCGCCACCAGGTGCTCCTGGGCGCAGATTTCTGGACGCTTATAGGCGGCGAGGGCACTTATGAAGAATTGCTGGCGATCTATCGCGAGGTAGGGCAGGCGAAACGCAAGTACATGATAGACACCCTGGCTTTTGGTTTTTGATCCCCCTTATGATACGACGACCGATGTCCAAGCCGTTGAAACTGCTGCTTACGCTACTGCTGTCCGTCGCTTTGCTGGTCGGCTGCGGCCCAGAGATCACGCTTCCGACGCCGACGTCCCCACCGCCGACTGAGCCGGTGGTCTTGGCCACCGTGACGCCCCGGGCGACTTTTACGCCAGCGCCGTCTACGCCCATTCCTACCGACTCCCCCACGCCCACGCCCACGCCCATCATCTACGTTCTGAAGAAGGGGGATAATTTGTGGGACATTGCCTGGGAACATGGCGTGAGTGTGGAAGCGTTGCAGGAAGTCAACGGCATCACCGACCCGCGCACCTTGCAGATCGGGCAAGAGTTGATTATCCCCCGCGAAGAGGAATCCCGCGCTGTCCCTGCCACGCCCACGCCGACGCCGGTGCCGCTGGAACTGGTCAACCTGGGCTTTTACGAGACGCCCACCGGTGGGTTGTGGTGTCTGGGTGAAGTCTGGAACCGGTCGGGGGCGGACGCAGAGCTGGTGCAGGTGGCTGTGGCACTCTACGACGCCGACCGGCGGGTGCTGATGGAGCGGTCGGCTTTTATGGGTCTCGACATCGTGCCTCGGGATGGGCGCTCGCCCTTTGGGTTGCTCTTTGAGCAAAAGCCAGCCGATTTCGTTGCCTACCAGGTCTGGATCGTCAGCGGCGAACCAATGACCTACCTGGGCAGCCGTTACAGGGGCCTGAAGGTGATCAACGACAAGGGCGAATCGGCCGGCAGCGCCTTCGTGGTCAGCGGGCAGGTGGAGAATCTGGGCGACGCCCCAGCGCGGGACGTTTCTGTCGTCGTGACGGCTTACGACGGCGAAGGCCTGGTGACGGGGACTCGTCAGGTGGCTGTGGAGGAAGAGACGCTGGCGGTTGGTGCACTGAGTCGCTTCCAGGTGAGTCTCATTCCTGCGGGGAAAGAGGTCGTGTCCTATGCGGTGCAGGCGCAGGGCTGGCGAGGAAACTAGAGTATGACCACGAACAGTGGAGGAAAAAAAGACCGTGGCTACTGGATGATGTGCAAGGTCTTTGACCTCATCTATCGTATCCTGGCGTGCATCGAGGTCGTGGGCCGGGAGAACCTCGACGTGGAAGGCCCTTGCCTGGTCATCATGAACCACCTCAGTGTCTTTGACCCACCACTGTTGGGCATCCTCCTGCCGAGAAGGAGCTGGGCGATGGCGGCAGAAAAGTACCGCCGGCATCCCCTCTTTGGCCCTATTCTGCATCTCATCGGGGTGATCTTTGTGCGGCGGGGGGAGGTGGACCGCCGGGCGCTCAGGGCAATATTAAAGGTGCTCCGGGAAGGTGGTGTCATAGGGTTGGCCCCGGAAGGCACGCGCAGCAAGACAGGACAGTTGCAGCGAGCTAAAGAGGGAGTTGCCTACCTGGCCAGCCGCACCGATGCCACCATCGTCCCGGTGGCCTTTACCGGCACGGAAAAGATGGTGAGCGCCCTCAAACGATTGCACCGGGAACGGGTGCGGGTCGTCGTCGGTGAACCGTTCAAGCTGCCGGCAGCCAATAGCCCGGCAAAAGGCCCACAACTGGCTGCTTATACCGGCCTGATCATGTGCCGCCTGGCAGCCCTGCTGCCCGAATCCTACCGAGGCTATTACCGTGATCGCTGCACTCCAGACGGAACGCCTCTGCCGATGGGAGACTAGAAAGGGGTGCGGACTCGAGTGCCTCAGAGTGCCAGCCGATGGCCAGCGCGGCCCCGGCTCCGGCAAGTTGCTGCCGTTGTTGCCGTGGCGATCATTGCTGCCTTTGTACTCTCGCCACCGTGGTCGGTGCTAGAGAAAGCGGATGCCGTTGGCTATGCCACCTGCCATCGCATTCCTGACCGGTCGTTTCACCTGGGCGGGCGGCAGTTGCCCCTGTGCGCCCGCTGCACCGGGACTTACCTGGGAGTGATGGCTGGCCTGGGAACGTTCTTTCTTCGGGGGCGCCGGCGGGCTGCCGGTTTTCCGCCGGTGCGTGTGCTCGCTGCGTTCGCGGGCTTTTGGGCCATCTGGGGCGTGGATGGCCTCAATTCCTACCTGACGTTGCTGGGCCTGCCTCACCTCTATGAGCCACACCACCTGCTTCGCGTCATGACCGGCTGCCTCAACGGCCTGGCGCTCAGTGCTCTTGTCTGGCCGGTGTTCAGCTTTTCCCTATGGAAGCAAACCGACCCTCAACGGGTAATCCCGAGTTTGCACGAGTTGGGAGGGATGGTCGCTGTGGCCTGGGTAATGGCCCTTGCCGTGTACACCGAGCCCTCTTTCCTGCTCTACCCGGTGGCACTGGTCAGTGCCTTTGGCTCGCTGTTGATGCTGACGCTGGTGAACACCATACTGGTGCTGGTCGTCGTGCAGCAGGAGGCCGCCGCCGTCACCTGGCGCGACGCGGTGCTGCCGATGACGTTGGGGCTGGCGTTGACCCTGGTCGAGGTGGGCGTCATAGATTTTGTGCGCTTTAACCTGCTGCCGCCGCTGGCGTTTTAGTGAAACGTAATGCGTAAAGCGTAACGAGTAGAACGTAGTGTGTTCCGCTTTACGTGTTACTCGTTTCTCATTACTCATCACTCATCACGTTTCCCTTATCATTTGCAACGCTTGGCAACCACGTGCGTATTGTCAGCATAGCGAAACTCTGGTATAATGACCGCAAATCCACCGGCGTGAGTCTTTGACCCTCACGACCAACAATCCAGAAAGGAGAACACTCATGGACATCGGTAAGGCTTTCGGCTTTGTGTTCGACGACGAGAACTGGATCGTCAAGGTGCTCGTTGGAGGAGTATTGAGCCTCATTCCCTTTGTGGGCCCGATCCTGATGTACGGCTATGGCCTGGAACTGATGGAGAACGTCATCAAGGGTCGGCCCAGGCCGCTGCCCGAGTGGGACGATTGGGGCGGCAAGCTGGTCAAAGGGATCATGTACCTTGTTATCAGTTTTGTGTATGCCATCCCCATTGTGCTCCTTGGCTTTTGCTTTGGACTGCTGATGACGGGCCTTGGGGTGGCGGAGGCTGAAGAGGCAGCTAATGTCGTCGGTTCTTTGGGAGGGGTCTGCTTTGGCGGGTTCGCTCTATTGTATGGGATCTTGCTGACATTGGCTCTGCCCCCCGCCATCGGCCGCTATCTGGAGACCGGCGAATTGGGCACTGCGTTTCGCTTGGGCGAGGTGTTTGCCCTGGTGAGGGATAACATCGGTGCCTGGATCATCGCTCTGGTGCTCACCTGGCTGGCTGGTCTGATCGCGAGCCTGGGCATCATCCTGTGCTTCGTGGGCGTCTTGTTCACCGCCTTCTGGGCCAACCTGGTGATGATGTACCTGTGGGGTGACGTTTACCGCCAGGCCAGTGCCAAGTCGGTGACCCTGTAAAAAGTCGGCAGGTGCTTGACGCCACCACGAGTCTGGTCATTGGCTTTGGGCTTTCGCCATCGGCAGGTTTGTTGCTTTTGTTCATCGTCATGGTAAGCTGGTATTGGCGGCGGCGTGCCCATCTGGCGCGGGCCTGAGCCGGAAAAATTTTCAGGTTTCATAATCATTAAGAAAGGGAAAGTAAGACATGGAAGGCACTTACGTTGCACCAGGGGCGGCCCCTGAGCCAAAAAAGGACAACACCGTGTTGATCATCATCGCGGTCATCGTGGGGCTGATTCTACTGTGCTGCTGCTGCTTAGCGGCATTCTTTTTCGTGGGACCGTTACTCTTTGGCGGCCCCGTAGTCGGCAACGTCTTCTCCAACATCATTGAGGGCTTGGAGATGACGCCCGTCTACTAGCTCACGCTGAGCCATGGACGATTCTCAATCATAAAGGCGCGCCGAGTGAGCGGTCCTACGCTCATTCCTTGCGCCTTTTTGATCATTGGGTCATGTGCCCTTTGTCATTGAAACGGAGTTCGCTATGCCTCTTGGCGCACACGTGTCTATCGCCGGCGGCGTTGACAAGGCCGTGCTGCGCGGCCAGCAGATCGGCTGCGAGACTATCCAGATCTTTACCAAGAGCAACCACCGCTGGGCCGCCCCTCCGCTGAGGGACGAGACGATAGAGAATTGGTACCGCAACCTGGAGGAGAGCGGCATCGCCCCGGTGGTGGCCCACGACTCCTACCTCATCAACCTGGCCTCGCCCGACGACGCGCTGTGGCAGAAATCGCTGGATGCTTTTGTCATCGAGATGGTGCGTTGCCAGGCCTTGAACATCCCCTACCTGGTGATGCACCCCGGGGCGCATACCGGGTCGGGGGAGGAAGCGGGCTTGCGCCGGGTTGCCACGGCCCTCGACCGCGCCTTTGAGCGCGTGCCCGACGCGCGGGTGACGGTGCTGCTGGAAACAACAGCCGGCCAGGGCTCCAGGCTGGGCTACCGGTTCGAGCACCTGGCGCGGATTATGGAGCTGGCAAGGGCGGACGATCGCCTGGGCGTCTGCTTTGACACATGTCACGCCCTGGCGGCAGGCTATGAAATCCGCTCGCCAGAAGGATACGAGGCGACATTCCAGCGGTTCGACCAGATTATTGGCCTGGAGCGGCTACAAGTCTTTCACGTCAACGACTCAAAGCGCGACCTGGGCAGCCGGGTGGACCGCCACGAACACATCGGCCAGGGTTACGTTGGCCTGGAAGGCTTTAGGCTGCTGTTGAATGACGACCGCTTTCGCCAGCACCCTATGCTGTTGGAAACGCCCAAAGGCCCAGACATGCAAGAGGACGTGGAGAACCTGGCAGTCCTCCGCAGTCTGATGACCTGACAGAAAAGGCATTGACATATCTCTAGTTATGTCGTATAATGAGATAACTTGGTTGTCACACTTTTGTCGGACAAAAGAGATCGTTATCTGCAACCGAATGTGTTGTGATTCATTCCTCGGTCCTGCTGGAATGTAAAGGGGGGCAAAAGCATGGAATCAAAATCCGTGATACAAGGTGCATCTTTTTGGTTGGCCTTTGAAAAATTCGCCCTGGTCTTTTCCTTCTCCGTGAACGTCATCTTGCTCATTGTTGTGCTGTTGCTGGCGGGACTGCTGTTGCCCATCAGGGACTATATCGCCCGTCCGACCATGGACAAGGTGATGGCCGAGATCGAACAACTGGGCGAAACGCACATCAAAACGACGATCGTGGTAGAGGACGAGATCCAGGTCAAATTTGACCTGCCGCTGAACCAGGCGGTAAACGTCACGACACTGGCTCCCGTACCGATAGAGACGGCCGCTTTCTTTACCCTGCCCGGAGGCGGTGGTTACATCCGGGGAACGGTGAGTCTTGACCTGCCGACCGGCACGGTTTTGCCGGTGATGTTGAACACGACCGTGCCGGTGGATCAGATGGTGCCGGTCAAATTGACGGTGCCGGTGGACATTAACCTGGGCGAAACGGACCTGAAGACGAGTGTGGACAATTTTAAGGCTTTGCTGGAGCCCATAGACAACCTGTTGGGTGAATAACCAGTCCATGAACGGGGTGTGGCGACACTGCCCTCGTCTGCGGACGTTTTTAGGAACGGCGAGTCCCCTGGCATAATAGCGCCAGGGGACTTGAGGCAATGATAACCTTTGGAGGCCAAATGATCGAACTCGTCCTTGTTCGTCACGGGCAATCGTACGGCAACCTTGATCGCTCGCTCGGCCCAGATACCGATCTAACTGACCTGGGACGCGAGCAGGCCACGCGGTTGGGGAATTGGCTGGCCGAACAGGGCTATGCCTTCACTGCGCTCTACAGCAGTTCTCTACGGCGCGCCCGCCAGACGGCCGAGATCGTCAATGAGCATTTTGGACTAGAGATCGCATTCGACCCCGATCTGCGCGAAACCGAGGTGCCGTACCTGGACAACCTGCCGCTGCGCGCAGACCCGCTGGGCGTGGAAGCTGGGCTGCCCTTTGAACCTGAATACGAGCAAATGCGCGAACGGGTGGCGCGAGCAGTGGCGCGTTTCCTGTCCGAGACCCTGGAGGGGCAGGTGCTGGTCGTCGGCCACGGCGGCTCGTTGGCTACTGCGCTACGCCTGATCCTGGGCACTCACGCCCTGCTGGTGCGCACTGGACAAACCGCAGTGCATTGTCTACGCTGGGAGGATGGCCGCTGGAATCTGCAATACGTGAACCGGCAGGAGCATCTTGTGAGTCTCATTCCCCATCCCCCTCATCTCTGACCTGATCGGGAAACACCTTCCAATAGCCTATGGCCTGTTCCATGTCGTTCAGTTTCTCTTTTGGCACGGGCAAATAGGTGGCCGTGGCCGTGGCGGCCAGGCTGCCGTCGGCCAAATAGAGTTCTCCGCTGACTTTTATGAGACGACGCGTCTCGCGCATTACCTCGCCAACGATGGTCAACGGCTGGTCCAAGGGGATCATGCACTTGTAGCGGATTTCCAGGCAAGCCGTCATCAGCCACACGTCGCGCTTGATGGCCACCCGGCCCAGCACCTCGTCCAGCAATGCTGCCGCGATGCCCCCGTGAAGAAGGCCGGGGTAGCCCTGGTGTTCGTCCCCCGGCGTGAAGGTAGCCATCACCCGGCCATCGGTGTCCTCGTAAAAGAACTGCTTGAGCCCGATGGGATTCTCCATGCCACACACAAAGCACATCTGTGAGTTGGGCTGTTTGATGAGATCTGCCACAGAACCAGCCTCCTGAAAAAGGACGTACAAAGGGAAAATCGTAGACCTCAGAGATTTCCTCAAAATCTCTGAGGTCTGGGCGCTTGCTAACCGGCCAGCAAGTATAGAGTGACGGCCGAGACCAGCGGAACGGTCAGGTTATCCAGATGCCACGGCGTAACGGCCTCGACCAGCGTGGTGACTACAGAGACAATGAGAGCATAGAGCAGGCTGATACCAAATCCCAGCGGCGGGAAGAGCCAGAGCACCAGAAAGGTGGCGGTGAAAGCGAATAAAAACATTGAGATAGAACCTTCCAGCGAGCGGGTGCTGCCCCACAGGGTGTATCGGAACTGCCCATAGCGGGCGCCCAACACGGCTGCCATGGCGTCACCCCAGGTCATGGGCATCAAACTGGCTACCACCAGGTGTGGCTGCTGCCAGAACAGAAAGACGATGAGAACGAACGAAAGGGGAAAATAGACCGTGCCCAGGTTCCCCTTTTCGCCGGTTTCCATGGCTTTAAAGGTCTCCTGGCGATAAGAGAGATAGTTGATGAGGATGAAAGAAGCTGGCGGGATGATCGCCATGTACCAGCGGTCAAAGAGCAGCACCGTACCCACCGACCACATACCGACGGTGATGTGGATGAACTTGCGGGTAAAATCGGTCGAGTATCCCCGCCACTTTCGCATCCCCTCGGCGATCCCGATGGCCGCAAAGACAAAGACGTAGGATACCGCCAGCGCCAGCCAATCCGATCCCATGATTCCCCCTTTCAGATAACCAACCTGTCGTAGAGGATGTCCAGGCTCAACTCTGGACAAACAGTGTCCCGGCATTGGAGGGTCAGCGCTGCCGCCGAGACGCCCAGACGCACCGCTTCGTCCACAGAAAAGTCGTTGAGCAGACCAAAGATGACGGTCGCAGTCAAGGCATCGCCCGCGCCGGTGAGGTCTATGATTTCGCACTCGACGGCCGGGATGTGACCGCTGGCGTCGGATGTGGCGTAGACAAGGCCCTGGTCTGCCAGGGTGATGATGGCGATCTCGACGCCAAGACTGACTAGGCGCTTGGCTGCGACGACGGCCTCCTCGCGGTTGCGCACCGGTTGCTCACACAGTGCTTCCGCCTCCAGGGCGTTGGGAGTGATCATGTATAGATCTTTCAGGTGTGGGCATAGACGGGGAGCCAGCGAGGTAGAGGTCGGGTCGGCACAGACAGGGACACCATGCTGGCGCGTTTGCCGGAACAGTGAGGCCAGCGCCTTGGGCGAGAGATTGGCGTCCACAACCACCATAGACGCCTGGCGCAGCCAGCGACGCCGGTTGTAAAGATAGCGAGGAGTCACCGCTTCCGTGATGTTCATTTCAGCCACAGAGACCGAGAGGTTGCCCAGACTGTCGAACACGGCCAGGTAGGCGGCTGTGGCGTGCTCGGAGCTGATCAACACGTGATCCACGTTCACGCCGCTTCTGCGCGCCTGGGCCAACAGATGGCGCCCGGCCTCGTCGTCACCCACGGCCGAAAGCAACGTCGTCTCCATGCCCAGCCGGGCCAGGTTCTCCGCGATGTTGCGCCCCACCCCGCCGACGCTCACCCGGACGTGGCCGGGGATGGACGTGCCGGACTGCAACGGCTCCAGGGCGTGCCCCTTGGTGTCCATGGCCGCAGCGCCTGCCACCACCACCGACGCCGTGTCACTCGAATTTGAACTCACCCCCACGCGCATGTTTCCCCCCTGGGCAGTTGCCTGTTGTGGCCGTGTAGATTCGGTGAGCCGGGCCCATTACTGTACAAAAGTCCACCAATCGCGGACATCAATAGAGCGGATCCGTGCCCACATGTCGGCCTTGATCGCCCAACGAGCCACGCTGCCTTTTTCTTCCTTCTGGGAAACCTTCTCTTCTTCTTCCTCTGTGCTAGTGACTGTTGTTCTCCTACCCTGCTTCTCAGTGACCGCTTTTTTCTTACCTGTCTTTTCCGTGGTCGTCACCTTTCGTTTCAAGCTGACAACGACCTGGATGCCCGCGTCGTCCGTGCGCTCGACGCTCTCTACCTTGGCATCGCCTATAAGATCAATCTGTTTCTTGGCCGAGTTCATAACGATTCTCAACAGGAGCGCGGTGTTGGTGAAAACCGGTTGCGGCATGAACTTGTTTAACTGGCTGACCTGACGCTTGACTAGCAGAGCGGTGAGAGCCACAGTGATAAAGACAAAGGAAAGACTGTAGGTCAGAGAGGTGATGAGCTTTTCTTCAAAGCTAGGCCCAGCCGGCGGCAGAATCCAGTACTTTATGAGAACGATCGTCACCAGGGCCATTGCCAGACCGGCGAGAAAGGCGCCTACCTCAATGATTTCCAATGATGGACCGGGCTTCTTTTTGAACGGCCGAGCCCACTTGGTGATGCGGAAGTCCTTGGCCTTGTCTTGCAGCACAAAAAAGACAACGACAGAAAGCACGACGGCCAGGATGACGCCTATCAGGTGAGGCATCCAGTGAGTGAATGCTCCTTGTACAAGTGCCAGAAGAGGCACGATGAGAGGGAAGGGTCGTCTCAGTATGGGCGTAACGCTATTTGCTGCCGGTCGCCAACTGTAGATGTCTGTCTTGCAGCGAGGACAAAGGAGAATCTTGCCTGGCAATGGCCGCAATGCAGCTACGTTGGCTATCCTTCTTCCGTCAGGGCCGAGCAACTCTGACTCGGCGTGTTGGCTGCGGCAAATGGGGCAGGTGGGCATGAACCTTTTCAGTTTACGCTCAGCCGGTACTCGACGGAGATCGAGAAGAACCAGTGGAGCGAGAAACTCAGCGAGCTCAGAGTCATCTCTCTTGTAGGCACTTAAGAGCTTCTTTTCGCTTTTCGTTGGAAGCTCAACAGTGGCTTTTACACTGCTTCTCTCTATCCCCAATATCCGTACATCATTCGGGGAAATTTCCAGAAACGCAGCTATTGCAAATTGAACCCACCTCTGGTTCCTAGCATCGAAATTCTCTAGTTCCATCTGGATCGTCAATTCAACTTTGGTCATGGGCTTGGGTGTGCTGTCTGCTTCTCCATACCGCCGGAGCACCCAAGGCTTCTGCTTGTACTCCCTCAGTGTCTTTGCACCCCAGTTTTCCTTATCTGCCTGTTCATGGCAATTTGCACACAGGCAGATGAGATTCTCTACTTTGTGTTCTTTCGATTCACGCCAAGGTACAATGTGTGCCCGTTCAAGTGGACAACGGGTGCCGCAGACTGCGCAGCGATGTCCAGATTCCAATAATATCTTCCTGGTGATTTCAGTGGGGATTGAGGGTCTGTTAGGCATTACTGTCTATACCTTTCATCTCAGCTCAACTAGAGCAAATCGGGCAGGTAGGCATAGTTATCCCTTCCCTTTGGGATCATTCGGCGATGAATTGTCTGTAGTCGCCTCGTCAGTGCTGGGCTCGCTTGGCCCTGTGGCTTTTTTGAGTATGGCGACCGCCTCACCAACGAATTCCACTTCGTCCAGATCAGTGAACTCGAACGATTCCATGTCAGAGTTTTCTGGCTTGAGAATCCTGGTGCTGCCCTCACACAGATATCTTTTTAGTAGAGCTTTCTCGTCTTCTCCCCGAATGACAGCGGCCACAACACTGCCGGACTCCGGCTCGAACGGCAGATTCCGCGGGCGTCGAAGCCAGACATAGTCTCCCGAGTGAATGTCCAGCCCTTTCATGCTCTCTCCCTCGACCTCGGCAATAAAGTAGAGATCGATTGTAGGGTCTAATGTCAATTGTGTCTTCTGTCCCTGTCCAAGTTCTACTGGTCGGATGAAGCAAAGCTCATCATCTATGAAGACCGACTCAATACTTGGCAGGGTTCTGGTCTTGTCATCTATGGATTTTCCCTGACCGGCAGAGATAGGATCAGACACAACTGGTGCAAAGCCGAAAATCATAGACAAGAGGGGCATAGACTGTTCACTTTGTCGCTGCTCAGTCTCTGTGGTGCCGTCAGCATTTCCTTGTGGACCTGGGCGCTGGTGGGTTCCTGCGGCGGCTTCAGTACCGCCGAAGGAAGGCTGGCACAAATTCTCGCAGATCCGCTCGAATGCCTCTAACACCTCCTCCTGACGGAGGGATACCAGATCTCGTGAGAAGTGTGCACGTGCATTATCAAGGTCGAGAAGACTTTGTTGATAGATCTTCACAGCTTGTCTTAGCTGATCTCGTTGAACTGGCGTATCTCCCTGAACCTTTTGAGCCATCTGAACCAACACATCCCCTCTAGCCTTGTTCACGACGCCAGCGTTGTAGTGTCCCACCATGCCTGAGTTCAAGAAACATTGTGCAGAGTCATCAAGTTCATCCTTTGCATCCTTGAGTTTCCCATTGGCCCAATGAACAGCCCCCTTATAAGCTCTAAATACCCCTTTGGGATAAGGTGAGATAGCCGCTGAATTGCGCGAAACTCGTTCTTCTGAGAGCAAACGGAGAGACAGTCCGCAAATGTTATCGGCTTCAGTCCATTCCCCTCGATTCCATGCTTCTTCAAACCGTCGCCGCAATGCTTGCATCGCTGAACCGAGATACTCAGATTCAATGATCAGTTGGTCCAGGAGTTTTCCCGGGGATTCAAAATAGGGCGCCATACCCCTCCTCCTTGTCCTTCACATAGATCGTACATACAGCGCAATGTCTCCTGCGTTGCTGACTGACCTGGTCAGATGGCTAAGCCTATTTTCGACACCACAACATACAGTGGTATCCAGGCCCATTTGTTGCTACATGTTGCGTAGAACATTTGGGCGCAAAACTGGCTATGTCCGTATCTTGTGGGAAATGTGCTCTGAACCACAGTATGTTGTATAGGAACTTATGTTCTATGTCGAAAACAGGCTAAGCTGGTTCTTCTGAAGCTTCCCTCTGATCCGCCTCTTCCTCAAAGTCCGGTTCCCTGATGCCAGGCTGCCCTCTCACGAGAGCCCTGGTTGGGGGAGTGATGATGCTGACCAGTTTTCTCATTTGATCCAGATCAATCCTCTGCTTAGCCATTTCCTCTAGTATTTCTTGAACTCTCTTTGGGTCCAAGGTTCTCAGCATTGCCTCCGCAAGGCGCTGGAAGAGAATCGCCTCGGCCTCGGCCTCGGCATGTGCCTGGATTCGCGTGGCGGCCGCTTGCGCCTGGGAGTCCTCTATAGTTGCCATTCCCCTTATTTTTGCGATCTCTCGCGCGAATGTGGCTGCAAGTTTGTCTCTTTCCATTTTTGCTTTGGCAGTTTCCAACCGGCTCCTTGCCTTTCCTCGCGCGTCAATTACTGCCGTCTCAGCATCTGTCTCTGCCACTTCCCGACGAGCTTGCGCTTGACCGGTGGCCGCGATACGATGGATTTCACCCTCATGTTCCGCAGCCAGCCGCCGCCCCTCGGCTTCTGTCACAATCTTCCACCGCTCTGCGTCAGCCTTGACCTTGTCGATCTGTGCTTCTGTCTTTCCCCCTGTTAACATTGCCTGGCTCTTGCCCGCAGCCAGGATGGCGGCCGCTTCGCCCTCTGCCCTGGCTTCCACCAGGGCTTGCCAGCCTCGCCAGGGCGCACCCCACCGGCGTAGGAACTCCTCCTGCGCTTCTTCCGGCATCTCAATGGAAATGATAGTTAAACCAGTGATACTGACTCCCCAAAGAGTACCTGTCTCGGCGGCTCCGGTTCTGGCTTGTTCAGCGATGTCCAGAAGGGTGCTTTGCTCCATGCTCACCCGCTCATCTTCATTTACCACAAAGATCTCGTCAACCAAAAAACCCCGGATAGCTGCGCCAACTCTACCGATCGCCAGGCCGATTGTCTGCGATTTCCAGTCCCTGTCAGATCTGATTCTGTAAACAGCCCGGTAGAGCGTGCGCCGGTACACTGGATAGGGGCCGGATATGATGCCTTTAAAGTCCTTGGTCTCAAAATCTCCCCTGTCGCCCCTATCTCTGGCTTCCTTCCACCCCTCAATGCGAAACATGATGAATCCCTTGACCGCCAGCGGCACGTTGTCCTTGGTCAGGGCCTTCACCTCGAAATTCTGTCCCTGGGTTCGCAGATCAATGCTGGCTTTGACCCTTTCGAATTTTCGCAGGGTCACCAGCCCTGGCCCTTCAACGCGTGTGACATCGCCGCTGCGCTCCAACACTATGGCGTTGTACGGCTTGATCACGGCGACAACCGGCCGGCCAAATTTGTCCAACGGGCCTTTGGGCTTGGTCATTGCGATCTCGCCTTCCTCGACAATAAAATAGGGCTCACCGATGCCCAGGGCCAGGTAAAGCAAAAGCTTCATGGCCAGCTTGCGGTCCAGCTCGTACGTCTCGCGGAGGGCCAGAAACCACTCGGCGCTGACAAAGAGAACGAGTCCCAGCGGCAGGCCAACGGCCAACGCGCCACCCACCAGCCCGGCCAGGACTGACAGGCCAGCCCTCACTGCCAGGTGCTTAAACAGAGGCCCAATCAATGACCAGTTGCTGATCCTGGCGACTATCGCTTCGCTGTTCAGCTTGGAGTAGGCCAGCCCTCCCACAAGAAGACCGACTGCCAGGAGAAGGTAAAGAAACAGAAAAAGCCGACGCAGTTTCCCCGAGAAGAACTGAACATAGAGGATGCCAAATAGAAGAAAGGCAATATAACCGACAGTGGGACCTCCCAGCAGGAGGCCCGGGATACTGACGCCCATCGCCATGAGGAAGAACAAGAGCCGTTGCCTGGTCCCCGGATCGTTTCTGCCGGTTTCCTTGTCACCATCAGCGCTCAATGGGTCACCTCCAACGCAGATCGCTCTCTGCCCGCGCTAGCCTAATATTACCACACTTTTACCCAAAAGAAAAGGCGGGGTTCGTGAAACGTGATCCGTGATCCGTGAAACGTGATTCGACACCGCGTCGTACGCATCACGCATCACGCTTCACGGGGTTTGCCTTCAGCCGGGCGACCGAAGCGACTGCGTCTCCGGCCTGGAGTTCCATGATCCGTTTGCCTCGAGAGGCGCGTCCCTGTTGGGCAAAGCTCTCCACGCGGGTACGGAGGGCCATCCCCTCGGCAGTGATGATCGTGACCTCATCCTCCGGACAGACTACTCGCGCCGCGACAATGGGGCCAGTTTGTGCCAGGTGCTTCTGGTGAAGTGTGACAACGCCGCTCCCGTGGCGACCTTTGGTGGGATACTCGGACAGGGGCGTACGCTTGCCGTAGCCGTGGGCTGTCATCACCAGCAATTGCCCCTCGGGCTCGACCACATCCATGCTGGTCACGGCGTCACTGCTGGTCAGGCGGATGGCCCACACCCCAGCGGCAGCCCGGCCCTGCTGCCGGGCTGCCCTTTCGGAGAAACGCAGCGCCTTGCCTAGCCCGGTGATCAACATGACTTCCCGGTCGCCGTCTGTCAGCCGCACCCATCCCAATTCGTCTCCCTGTTCCAGCTTGATGGCGGCCAGTCCGCTGCGGCGCACGCTGGCGAACTCGTTCAGCGCCACGCGCTTGATGCGCCCCTTCCGGGTGGCCATGGTCAGAAAACCAGCCTCCTCAAAGCTAGACACCGGCAGCACGGCGGTGATCCGCTCTCCACTGGACAGGGCCAGCAGGTTGGCCAGAGGGATGCCTCTCGCCTGCCGCTGTGCGTCCGGGATCTGGTAAACCTTTTCCTGGAACACCCTGCCCTTGTTGCTGAAAAAGAGCACGCTGGCCAGCGAGTTGGCAGCAAAGAGATATTGCACGGCGTCTTCGTCGCGGATGCTCATGCCCGCCACGCCTCTTCCGCCACCCGCCTGGGAGCGATACGCCTTGATCGGCGTCCGTTTGATGTAGCCCCGGTGGGTGATCGAGATCAATACCGTCTCATCCGGCACCAGGTCTTCTGCTTCCAATGTCTCCCCATCGCCAACGGCGATGCGGGTACGCCGGTCGTCGGCGTAGGTCTCCCGCAGTTCCGCCAGCTCTTCCTTGATGAGATAGAAAATCTTGCGCGGGTTAGCCAGCAGATCTTCCAAATAGGCAATGTTCTGGATGACATCCGCGTACTCGTCTTCGATCTTTTGCCGTTCCAGGGCGGACAGGCGGCGCAGTTGCATGTCGAGGATGGCCTGAGCCTGGATTTTGCTCAGCTTGAAGCGTTTCATCAAGCGTGTGCGGGCCGTCTCGGCATCAGGTGACCGGCGGATAGTCTCAATGACCGCGTCCAGGTTGGACAGGGCGGTCAGCAGCCCTTCTAGAACGTGTGCCCGCTGATGGGCCCGCGCCAGGTCGTATTCCGCGCGGCGGGTGATGACCTGGCGGCGGTGCTCGACGTAAATCTGCAACGCCCGCTTGAGCGAGAGCGTCCGGGGCGTGCCATCCACCAGGGCCAGGATGTTCACGCCAAAGGTGTTTTGCAACGTCGTGTGTTTGAACAACTGATTGAGCACCTTGCGCGGCTGAGCGCCCCGCTTGAGCTCAATGACAATGCTCATGCCTCGCCGATCCGACTCATCCCGCAGGTCCGATACGTCAGTCAGGCGACCGTCACGCACCAGGTGGGCGATCTTTTCGAGCAGCCCGGCCTTGTTCACCTGGTAGGGCAATTCGGTGACGACGATGCGATGCCGGTTGCCGCGCATTTCTTCGATGTGGGTCACGGCTCGCATCACCACTCGCCCACGCCCGGTGGCGTAGGCCTGGAGGATGCCCTCGTTACCCAGGATCAGCCCGCCGGTGGGAAAGTCTGGCCCCTGGAGAAAGTGCATCAGATCTTTGACCGTGATGTCGTCCAACTCGTCGTAGCGGTCAATGACGTAACCGATAGCGTCGCACAGCTCCCCCAGGTTGTGGGGCGGGATGTTGGTGGCCATTCCCACAGCGATGCCAGAAGCGCCGTTGAGCAACAGATTTGGCAGTTTCGCTGGCAGCACGGACGGCTCTTGCAGTGTCTCGTCAAAGTTGGGGACGAAATCCACCGTCTCCTTGCGGATGTCCTGCATCATCTCCTCGGCAATAGCTGCCAGGCGCACCTCGGTGTAGCGCATGGCTGCCGGTGCATCCCCGTCCACGCTGCCAAAGTTACCCTGGCCGTCCACCAGCAGGTAGCGCAACGAAAAGTCCTGGGCCATGCGGGCCATGGCGTCGTAGACCGCCGAGTCGCCGTGGGGGTGATACTTGCCCAGCACTTCACCCACAATACGAGCGCTCTTTTTGTACGCCGTGCCGGACTGCAATCCAATGTCGTGCATGGCGTAGAGAATACGCCGGTGCACCGGCTTTAGTCCATCGCGCGCGTCGGGCAACGCCCGCGCCACGATGACGCTCATGGCATAGTCCAGATACGCCCCGCGCATCTCCTGTTCGATATCTACCGGTTTGACCGTTCCGATTTCCATCTGCATACGTTCGATGTCTCCTGCTGTAAGGCGGATTGGCAATCCGCCCTACTATGTCTATACCACCAGGAAGGCGACGCTGACACCGGTGACCAGCATCAACACGAAACCTGGCAGCAACGCCCGGCGCAGAAATGCCGAACCACTGGCCAGCACGATGCCGCCTTTGACCATGGTGTTCGACATGGCCGCCAGCACAATAGCACGCGCGGCAACCGTCAGGCTCACACCACCGGCCTGGCCGCCCAACTCGGCCATGGAGAGGGTGATAGCATCCACGTCTGTCAGCCCGGCGACGATGCTGGCGAGATAGACGCCGGTGTCGTCCAGGTAGGTCTGGGCTGCTTTGGAGACCAGGAGGATGGCCGCGTAGATCAAACCGAATTTGACCGCTGGCCCCAGTTCGAACGGGTTGGAAAAATCTACGCCTCCCTCTTCATCGGTGCGCTGAGAGAGGTACAGGTACAGACCGTAGGCCAGTCCCACCGCTGCCGAGGCTGCTACCGGCAGCCACAACACCCGTAACAGGGTGATGTTTAGCGCGGCGACTACTGCGATTACTCGCACAAACATAGTCGTCCAGGCCACCATAATCGCCAAGGCAAAGGGCTTGTCCAGATCCGACTGCGTCTGGCTCCGCTGCGAGAAGCTGAGCGTCACCGCCGTGCTGGACACCAGCCCGCCCAGCAGGCCGGTCAGACCGATACCCCGATGGGAACCTACCACCTTGATCAGCACGTAGCCCAGAAAGCTGATGCCAGAGATGAACACGACCATCAGCCAGATTTTATATGGATTGAGCACATCCAGCGGCGGCGGGCCAAAGCTCTGATTGGGCAGCACCGGCAAGACGATGGCCGTGATGACAGCAAACTTGAGCGTCGCATAGACGTCTTCGCGGGTGATGCGGCGGACGAACGTCTGCATCTCTAGCTTGATGGAGAGCAGGACCGTCGTCGCCACGGCTAGTGCCGCTGCCAGGGGCAGGTATTCCCAATAACACAGCGCGCCGCACAGAACGGTCATCAGTGCCGAGACCTCGGTCGTCAGGCCCACGTCACCGCGCCAGGCAGTGACTAAATAGGCGATGGCGATCAACGCGCCCACCAGGAGCACGATCCCGATAAAGGCCCACGGCGAGGCCAACTCGTCCCCCACCATCGCGGCCACGCTGCCGACCAGCGCCATCAGCGCAAAAGTACGCACCCCGGCGAACATCTCCCGGTCTGAATCGTCATCGGCATATTCTCGCTGCAGTCCGACCAGGATGCCAATGACCAGTGCCGCGCCGAATCGGTAGAACAGGTTTGTATGATCCATGTCCACTTTTCCTCCTGTCTCAAAGCTCTGTCTTTTCAATGGAAGCAACTTTAGCACATTGTCAGGCGGATGTCAAGACGCCGTGCACGAGGGGTTTCGAAGCGAACCCCTCAGTGGGGCACCCTATACTCCAAGCGGATCCGTGCCCCATACGCCTCGAATTAACGCTGCAGAAATCAGAAAGCGCCGGCCGAGTAGCGCAAGGGCGCGTATCGAGGCCAAGCGGCCTGG
>CAYVPU010000042.1:0-18072 GCA_964453885.1 uncultured Anaerolineae bacterium
CATCAGGGCGTCCGTGGCCGCGCCCTCCTGCTGCCGTTCCCACTTGGAAAGAACGAGGCGCCGGCGCCGGCGACCACCGGTGAGGCGCGTGAGGGCGATCTTGTTGACCTTGCGGCAGTGGGGGCACTCGATAGTATAGTGCTTGGCCCCTTCTTCCCTCAACTTGGTCAACCGGTCGGCGATGGCGGTATCGTCCACGTTGAATTGGCGGTGGCAGCTAAAGCATGTGATGGTTGGCATAAAGATTCTCCTTTCGATGCGGACCGCTTTTCCAAAGGGCAAAAGCCTGGTATAATTGTCTCTATCAATGGGAAAAGGGGGAACTGAACGTGCAGATTTCTCGAGCCCGTCTGTTGCTCAGTCTGAGCATGGGCATTGTTGCTATCGCCTTTGCCTCCATTCTTATCCGCTTTACCCAGGCAGAAGACGTGCCAACTCTTTCGATTGCCGCATGGCGGCTGATTTTTGCTTCACTGGTGCTGCTGCCCTATGCCTGGGTCACGCATCGCGACGAAATCCGGGACCTCTCGCGGCGCGAATTGGGCCTGTTGGCCGCTTCGGGCGTTTTTTTGGGACTGCACTTTGCCACCTGGATAGCGTCGCTGGGCTACACATCGGTCGCCAGCTCGGTGGTGCTGGTCTCCATGGGACCTCTCTTCGTCGGTCTGGGTTCGTGGATCTTTTTGAACGAGCGTCCCACGGCCCAATTGGCTCTGGGCATCCTCATGGCCGCCGCCGGCAGTATTGTCATCAGTTGGGGTGATTTTGGACAAGGCCACGATCAACTGCTTGGCGACTTGCTGGCCCTGGCGGGTGCTGTCATGGTGGCGGGCTATTTCATGATCGGGCGCAAGGTACGGACTCGTCGTTCTCTGACGGCTTACATCGCTCTGGTCTACGGAGGAGCGATGCTTACCTTGATAGTCATCGTGCTGGTGGGCCGTCAGCCGATGTTTGGTTTTAGCCTGACCGCCTACGGCTGGATGTTGGCCTTGGGCCTGGTGCCACAACTCATTGGTCATTCAACGCTGAACTGGGCTTTGCGCCACCTGTCGGCCACCTATGTCTCTATTGTCACCCTGGCCGAGCCGTTGGGGTCTGGTATTCTGGCTTACATCGTTCTGGGCGAGGCGGTTTCCTGGCCCACGGTCGCTGGCGGCGCGCTAATCCTGGTGGGCATCTATGTCGCCTCGCGGGCTGAGATGCGCCGAAGCCAGGGGAGCGAGAGTGTGGGGAGACAGGCCACTAATATCATAGCATCAAACGGCGGTTAGGTCAAGCCCAAGAATTTGAAAGGCAAAAGGGAGACCAGGCGGTCTCCCTTTTTGTCTGAAGGTCTATCTCTTGCTATGCTTGTTGTTCAGTGCAGCGAGCTGATGCCAGGAGCTAATCCGGGACCCACTGACCGATACCCATGGCCGTGTCGGTGTTCAGTGTACCGCCTGACCAGGTCATGTATCCGCCTGACCATGTTTCCCATGATCCGGACCAGGTCATGTATCCGCCTGACCAGGTCATGTATCCACCCGACCAGGTCATGTATCCACCGGACCAGGTCATATAGCCGCCCGACCAGGTCATATAGCCGCCCGACCAGGTCATGTAACCGCCCGACCAGGTCATATAGCCGCTGCCCTCAATATAAAAGCTCTGCGTCTCTTCGTCCCACATGGTCCAACCCTGGTAGTGCTCTTCGCCAGCCAGGTCCCTGTCAATGTCCAGGCCGTGGTTGGCCGCGCCCGTCAGGTCACCGAAAACTGCCGTGGGTGCCCAGACACGACCGGCGCCCTGTTGCCATATGCTGTAGACTGGCTCCTCTGTCTCTGGGTCCAGGGCGGTTGCCCCTGCAGCCATCAGCCGGTATTTGACCTCGTCAGGTGTCAGGTTGGGATGCTGTTCCAGGATCAACGCGGCGATGCCTGAGACGAGAGGTGTGGCGGTCGAGGTACCGTTCATCACGAACCAGTTTTCGCGTCGCTTCCGAGCTGGATGTTCCGTGGCGAGCTTGGAACCGGGAGCCAGGAAGGAGACCAACTGGTGCCCCGGCGCTACCACGTCCGGCTTGACGAACAGGTCAAAGGTTGGCCCAGCAGCCGAGTACTCGGTCAGCGTATCGTCGGCCAGGTAGCCAGCGGTTTCTTTGCCGTCCAACGCACCCACGGTGATGACATAGGGGTCGTTGCCGGGCACGGCTACAGTCATGGCATCCGGCCCGCTGTTGCCTGCTGCTACCACGACGGTGATGCCCGCCTGCCAGGCGGCCTCTACTGCCCGATCCAGTGGGTCGGCCCAGTAGGGGCAGGTCGGCAAGGCGTAGAGGGAAACGTTCATCACCCGGATGTTGTGTTTGTCCTTGTGCTCAATGGCCCACTGAATGGCCTCGATGGAGTCTTCGTATTTGCCCGCCCCGTTCTTGTCGAGCACCTTGAGCGCTAGAATGCGGGCACCCGGCGCGCTGCCCATGAACGTGCCGCTGTCTCGATCGCGGAGGACGTTCCACACGAGTCCAGCGACGTGCGTGCCGTGGCCATTGGCATCCTTGCCCTCCTTCTCGAGCCTGGGGTTTTTCTTCAGAAAGTCGACCTGGCCGACAAAGCGCTCCTTGTAATCACCCTTGATGAGACTCTTTAGCACGCCCTTGGTCGAGATGCCAGTATCCAGAAAGGCGATAGTGACTCCCCGGCCCAGTACGTTCTGCGCGTGCACCTGATCAATGCCCAGATCCAGAGGGTGCGGATAGCGCACCGAGACCTCGCCGTTTTTCAAGTCAATGTCGTGGACGACTTGTTCGTCTGGCGTCGGGTTATCGGGGGTGGGGTCCACCGGCGGCGGCGCGTCGCTCGCCTTTGTGGAGTGGTTGAGGGCGATGTATTGCACCGCTGGGTCGGCGGCCAGTTTTTGGACAGCGGCAGGTGTGAGGGTGGTTAGGACGCTATCAATGATCCAGAAATCGGCCTCCACCTGACCACCCTGTCGAGTCACAGCTCGCTTTAGGGTCGTCGTATCACCGCTGGCCTGCACGATGACCGAAATGCTCTCCTGCCCCGCGTCTATGGCTGCGACGACGGCCGGATCGATCCTGTTGGCTGTCAGCGCTATCGACGTTGGCGCGCTGGCAGGAACGGAACCGGCGAGGACAAGGGTAAGCGTTAGTATGAGGCCTACCAGTGTCAAGATGTTCCTTTTTGATGAGATTTTTGTCTTGGTCATTGTTAATCCTCCCCTGGAAATGTGAACAGCCTACCGCGTCCTCCGACTGTCGATAGGCTGCTGCCTTGCACTTGCACACCGTTTGTGGTATGCTAGAGTAGCCTGACTTGCCGGTCTGGTCGGCGGTTAGGTCAGGGTCGTGCAAATGTGCCTGCACTAGCACGGCCCGCTTTTTTGTCAACTTGATCTCTTGTGCCGAGTCGCCGCTTCCTTGTGCTTGTTACCTATACGTATTGTATCATAGATTTTGTTTTTTGTGTGTAAATAATGCGTAAATTCCGCTGTTGAATGAGAAAAGGTCGCCGTGGTGAGAGAGCGAAACACTCGCAGAGTCGTTCTTGCTTGACCATTGCCCAGGTTGTGTTATAATGCACGGGTGTGGTTAGTGGAACGAGTTCACCACAATTTTCGAGAAGGAGAAACCATTGGAACGGACGCGGAGTTACTCACCCGGCCCCTGGTCCAGAGCCTGGGCCAGGGCCAAAACCTACGTCGAAGTGACCAAACTTCGGTTGGTCTTTCTGCTGGCGTTTACCTCTGTGGGGACGATGGTCATCGCTGCGGCAGAGCGGCCTGTCTCGGCGGGACTCGTCGTCAAAGCATTGTTGGCCATCATTGCCGGTACTGCAGGTGCTAATACCATCACCTGCTACATTGACCGTGATATTGACGCCGTGATGGAGCGCACCCAGCGACGGCCTATCCCCTCGGGCCGCATCTCTCCGCCAGAGCGGGCGCTCTACTGGGGGCTGTTCCTGTCGGCTGTCTCGCTGGGACTGGCCGTGTCCATCAATTTCCTGTCTTTTCTGGCCATTCTGCTGGGCTTGCTGGATAACGTCGTCGTCTACAGCCTGCTGACCAAGCGTCGTAGCCCGTTGAACATCATCTGGGGTAGCTTTAGTGGAGGATTACCGGCCTTTTTTGGTTGGACGGCCGTGACCAACCGGGCAGATTGGGTGCCGATCCTGGTAGGGGCCATCGTAGTCCTCTGGACGCCCACCCACATCTGGAACCTGGCCATCTATTACTCGGCAGACTATCGGAAAGCCAGGGTGCCGATGTTGCCGGCGGTCTATCGATTGCAGGCTACTCTGCATTGCATCGCTGCCACGGTAGTGTTGATGGTGGTGTTCTCACTGATCTTGCACTTTGTCGGCGGGTTCGGCCCGGTCTATTTCTGGATGGCTTTGACCTCTGGTGTGCTGCTGGCCACGGCCAATCTATACCTGGTCTGGAAGCCGTCCAAGAAGCTGGCCTGGCGACTGTTCAAGCTCTCCAGCCCGTACCTTTTTGTGCTCATCCTGGCCATGATGGTGGACGTGTGGGTGCGGTAAGCTAGCCTCAATGCTTCTCAAATAAGGGCCCCGGCGGGTCGGCGACCCGCCGGGAGCGAGGGGACGAAGGCTTGGTCGAGGGGGATTAAAGCTAGCCCTCAGGTTATGACGTTGCCGGGTCAGAATTGTCCCGCCGGGGAAGCAGTACCAACGCCAGGCCCGTTATTGCCCCACTCACAGCCCCAGCCACGGCCCCGACTATGGCCATACCCAGGGCGATGATCACAATGCCATCAACTTCCAAACCCATGGTCTCGCACACCACTTTCCAACCCACCTCTTCTGCATCTATAATACCCATGCCCATGGCTGTTGCCGCAGCGGCCCAGCCCACACCGGCAGCAAATATCCACCATTCTGCCTTCTTGAGCGTGCGTCTCAACACCAGCCACTGCAAGATCCCTGTCACGACCCCAACCACGACCATTTGGGCATAATAATACTCCCATTCCACGGTCAGGTACCGGCTACCTGCCCAGCCCGCACCGGTGGCTAATATCCACCACCCTGCTCCCTTGAGGATACGCTTCAGTGCCAGCCATTGCAAAGTTCCCGCTATAGCGCCGCCCACGGCCGCACCTATAGCCCACCCTGAACTCTCTCCAGAGCTTTCGCACAGGAGCCATCCCACGGCATTGCCCACGGCTAGAGCCACGCTGAAGGTCAGTATCCACCATGCCCACAGCCCCAGTTTGCCGGTCAAGCCAGGGACAGCGGGCCTTTCCGTGACAGGTTGTGGCCGGCGTGCCACTGCTTTTGTTCTGGCTTTGCGTTCGGCTTCTTTCGCCTGGTGCTCCGCCTCTGCTTTGGCTTTGCGCTCGGTTTCGGTCTTCTCGGCGGCCAACTGTTCTTGACGGCGGCGTTCAGCTTCTTTCGCCTGGCGCTCCGCCTCTGCTTTGGCTTTGCGGTCGGCCTCGGCCTTCTCGGCGGCTAACTGTTCTTGACGGCGACGCTCTGCTTCCTCTTTCGCCCGGCGCTCCACTCCGGCTCTGGCCAGACGCTCAGCTTCTGCTGCTTTCCGGCCGGCCTTCCTTGCTTCCTCCTCGTCTCGGGCCTCGGCTTGGCGCAGCGCCTCGGCCATGGCCATGGCCGAAGGGTAACGCTCGGCCGGGACTTTGGAGAGGGCCTTGATCAGCACCCTCGCTACGTCCGTTGGCAGGCTCTCATGCAGGCTCCGCGGATCCGGCGGTGGTTCGTAAAGGTGGGCGTGCAGCGTTGCCGGCGTCGAGCCCGGAAAGGGTACCCTTCCGGTGAGCGTGTGGTAGGCCACCACACCCAGTGCGTAGCGGTCGGTGGCCGGGCCGATCTCGTCTCTGCGGGCAGGGTCGGCCTGCTCGGGGGCCATGTACTCCGGCGAGCCCAGGATGGTGCCCACAGAGGTGAGGGCTTTGCTGGTCTCCATGGCCTTGACCAGGCCAAAGTCGGTCAACGTGATCTGAACGGCGCCCCGCCGGTCCTCCTCGACCATCACGTTGCTGGGCTTGACGTCACGGTGGATCACGCCCTGCTCGTGGGCATAGTCCAGCGCGTCGGCGATCTGTTCCAGGGCGGGCAGGGCGCGCTCCAGGGGCATGGCGCCTTTAGCTTCGAGCAGTTCTGTCAGGGTAGTCCCGGGCAGGTACTCCATGGCGATGTAGAGTTGCTCGCCATCCTGGCCCACGTCGTGAATGGTGACGATGTGGGCGTGACGCAGCCTGGCAGTGGCCCGGGCCTCGCGGCGGAAACGTATGGCAAAGGTGGGGTCCCAGGTGAGGTGTGGGGCCAGCACCTTGAGGGCCACGATGCGGTCAAGCTCGGTATCCCGTGCCTTGTAGACCACGGCAAAGCCACCGCGTCCAATCTCCTCGAGGATTTCGTATTTACCCAGCCGGTGAGGGGTCTCTTGGTTTGTCATTGGCACCTCCTATGGTTATCGGTCAGGAAAAAAGTTCTCCCGTGCTGCCGCGCAAGAACAGGACCGGGGCCACCCAGTCACGACATTCCAGGCCCAGTTCCAGCATCATGGCCACGCGCGCCTGATCCACGGCTTCGTCTACCGGCCGGCGACGGGCCAGCATCCGATAAAAATCCTGGGCAAAGATCTGTGCTCCCTTATCGCCCAGGGAGAACTGCATGGCCACCACCGCCAGCAGACCAGCGTCCACCAGGGCCGGGGCCACACCCAGATAGGCCCGCTGGTGCGAGTTTACGCCCGAGGTTGGGTGCACTGCGTCGCGGGCGGTCAGGCAGGCATTGAGCACGGCCAGTCGCACCGGTGTGTTGGAAAAGAGCACCTTGAGTTCTCGCGCGTCGAGGCGCTTCGTCCGGCGCTGGGCGCCTTCCAGCGCCAGGTAGCCCTCCTCCCCGTCAAAGCCCCCGTGCCCGATAAAATGTAGGATGTGACACGGGTGATCAACCAGGTGTTCCCGCAACGCCTGGACGGTGGGTGGCTGCAATACCTTCCAGGCCAGCAATTCTTCTTCCACCAGGGGCTGCACCGCTCCTTGCAGGGCTTCCACCTCCGCCTGGACTTCCAGCGGGACCAGGTCTCTTGGACTGGCGGGCACCACGAGCATCTGCAGCGGGGGCGAAATCGGGCGGGCCACCGTCGGATGGGCGACCCTCAAGTGTCGGACGACGGGCGCGCGCCGGGTGAGGCTCAGAAACTCGCGCCGCTCTGGGTCGTAGAGCAGTTCCCACGGAAGAGCGATCAGATCTCCAGACTCCGCGCGGAGCCGCAAGCGCAGTCCCTTGCCCTGCGCGACCATCCCCTGGCTGCTGCGGAAACGACTGCCCACCTGGCCTTGAAAGAGAGCTGTGAACAGCCGAGCGCCAAAGTTTTGCATCCAGTCTTCGTCGGCCTCGTTGTCTTCCAGCTTTTGCCAGGCATCCGCCAGTTCCTGCGGGGTGAAAGGTAGGCAAAAGTCTCCTCTGGCCCCGCCTCCCGGTGAGCGCACCACGTGCACGGGGTAAACGTCCCCTCTCTGCCGGCCGATCAGCAGGTCAAAGTCGGCAAAAACAGCGGTCAAAGCGGGGGTTTGGGGGCTTGGGGCAGGAGGCTCATGCGGTTCGAGGACGGTCAGCCGGGTGCGGTAGGTGGTCTCGTACAAGTCGCCCGCTGCGTCTGAGTAATCTATGGCGATGACCAAGGGTACTGGCCCGCTGGCCAGGGGGCGTACAGAGAGGAACTGTTGCAGCTTCTGCCCCGGTGACAATCCCCGGATTTCCCGGGTGTCGCTCAGCTCGCCCATGAACTCACTGGGGGTGTGATGAACGACGATTTTCTGCGCCTCACCGCCCCCAACGTTGTGCACAGTGAATCTCAGGAGGGCGTACCGCTGCCTGACCATTCTGTCTGGCGGGACGATCTCTACATCGAGGTGGGGTAACCCCCGGTAACAGGCGACCTGGCGGCGGCACGCTTCTGCCTGAACCTCGTCGAAAGTCTCCCGGCAGCAGGCCTCCGCTGCCGTCCACAGTTTGGCCAGGCTGCTTTTTTCATGCGGGGCCGCTTCTTCCAGGTTGTGGGCTGCCTGGATGAACGCCCTGACTGCCGCCTCGAAATGCCCCATCTGCTCGTAGAGGTGTCCCGCCTGTTCCCAATTCCCTGCCCGCTCGTGACATTCTGCGGCCTGGGGCCACGCTTCCGTCTGCTCGTAGAGGTGTCCCGCCTGTTCCAAGTTCCCTGCCCGCTCGTGACATTCTGCGGCCTGGGGCCATGCTTCCATCTGTTCGTAGAGGCGGGCCGCCTCGGCCCAGAGCCCGGCTTGCCTATAACATTCGGCCGCGCGGGCGGTCAGGGCGGCCTTCTCTAAGGCAGGGCCGGCCAGGTCAGGGCGACCTGCGCGCTCGTACAGCTCACCTGCTTCGTCCCAGGATTCAATGGCCGTGGAACTATCTCCTGCCTTGAGGTAATCGCCGGCCGCGGCCGCTTGCCTGATTGCCTGACGATAAGCCGCCTGGGCTTTGTCTTCGGCGCCAGCCTGCCGGTAGAGAGGCGCGGCGCGGTCGAGGCGATCGGCGGCCTGCCACAACTCTGCTGCGTGGAACGGCTCGTTCATTCGCTCCTCGTAAACCTGGGCGGCGGTGGCTAGATCGCCCCAGCGGGCGTAGGCTGCAGCCGCCTCAAGCCAGCGTTCCTGTGCCGCGTAATCCTCGGCAGTCAGCACCCGCTCCACGGCAGAGACGTTTCCCCCTCGGTCGGCGGTCAATACGAGATCGCCACTCACGGCCGGGCCACCCTCAATGCGGCGGGATAGTTCGACGTGCCACAACTCGATGCCCGTGGGGGCATCCAAGGCGCGGAGGCAGTGATCGTGGCCGGTGACGTAAAGGGTGCCGTCCAGCAGCAGCGGTCGGCCTTCGATCCGGCGGGCCGTCTCGCGCCGCCAGAGGGTCTCGCCAGAGCCGGCGTCCAGCGCGTAGACGCAGTGGTCGCGCCCTCCCACGTAGACGCGCTGGCCGTCGGTGGTAGGGGCAGTGAGTGCTTTGCCTGCCTGCCCTGGGACGGTGCGCCAGAGCCGCTCCCCCGTTTTGGCGTCCAGGGCCAGCACTGCGCCGCCGGTGGAGGCGGCAAAGAGACGGCCGCCGGCCAGCGCTGGCGTTTTCAGAAACCAACTCCCGGCGTCGTCGGGGGAGGGGTGATGCCAGGCGATCTCCCGTTGGGCGACGTCCACGGCGCAGAGGTGCGGGCCACGCGAGGGGAGGAACAGCCAGCCTGGGTGGTCCGGCGAGGCGGCGGGAGCGGCCACGCTGCGGGGCATGGGCAGACAAAGATGCCAGCCTTCGTCGCCGGTCCCTGCGTCCACGGCCCAGAATTGGTCGCCGTCCAAGGTGACATAAAGTGTGCCATCGGCCGGGGCCGCGGCCGAGACGGCCTGCGCGCCGGGTGTCCAGCGCCATCGTTCGTCGCCGGTCGAGGCGTCCAGCGCCAGCAGCAGTCCCACACCCAGCGGGTCGGCGCTGCGGGTGGCGATGTAAAGGGCGTCGTCGTGGGCCAGCGTCGGGTCGTTGACGAGAGAGTTTTCCAGGCGGCAGCGCCAGCGGACCTCCCGCGTGGCCAGGTCGAGGGCCAGCAGCGTCGTGTGCTGGGCTGGCATGCCTTCGCGACTGGTGAGGAACAACAAACCACCGGCCACCACCGGCGTGCCGTAAACGCCAGCGTTCAGTGTTGTCGTCCAGCGCGGCTCGGCGATGCGATAGCTCGTGCCGCTGTGGACAAGTTGCTGATAGACTTTGAACTTGGAGGGCATATTGCGCTCCGAGTCGGCAAGTGAGCCTATCATGGGTAGCGCTTGTGAACACATATGTCCATTGAGCCTTCTTCAACTGTCAACTCGATCAGTTTCATGCGCCCTTTATACAAGACGCTCTCGTTCACAAATTCTTCAATGAGCGGAACCGCTGGGCAAAAGTGGGGTCCCAGGTGAGGTGTGGGGCCAGCACTTTGAGAGCCACGACGCGGTCGAGATCGGGATCGCGGGCCTTGTAGACCACGGAAAAGCCACCACGACCGGCTTCCTCGATGATTTCGTACTTGCCGATCTTTTTCACAGGCTGATGGTTCATGACTTTCCCCCAAACGCAAAGTCCAACTCTGGTGTTGACGCCCCTGCCCCTGACTGCAACAGCAGACATAAGGTATTATAGCACAGAAAACGCTGGTTGTGAAGAGGGAGCGGGCTGGTTTCAGGGCTTGCCCGCAGGTGGGGTGGATGTCGGCGTCAGCCAGATAGGTGTGGCAGTGGGAGAATAGTATGGCTTTCTCGCACTTGACCGGTCGTAGTGAGCGTGGTATACTCTAGCTAGTAATTTTGAGTGCGAATGTTTCCGACGAACGGAGCCCTGAAATGATAGCAGAAGTCACTCTACGATATCCAACCGATATAGCTCGGGCTGTCCGCCTCACCGAGCAAGAATTCGAAGCCCAGGTGCGTTTGATGGCTGCGCTCAAGATGTTTGAACTGGGCAAGCTATCGTCGGGCAAGGCCGCTGAACTGGCAGGCTTGTCGCGGGTCGAATTCCTGGAAACGTGCGGCCGCTATCGGGTGTCGGTCTTTAATTACCCTCCGGAAGAACTGGAGGCCGAGTTACGCGCCGACCTGGAAGTGATGAGCACAGAGGGCATATCATAATGCCCACCCTCGTCGTTGCCGACACTGGCCCTCTCATCGCCCTGGCAAAGGTGGATCGCTTGCCTCTGCTCCAGGCAATGTTTGGTCAGGTTCATATTCCCCCTGCCGTTCACCGCGAGCTGTTCGGCAAGAGCGGCCCAGAAACCAGGCGATTGGATGAAGCTCTGGGCCGATACCTCCATGAAAGAAAAGTCCCCTCAAAATCTGTGGCCGTTCAAGTCGCTACCGAAATGCTTGACCCTGGTGAGCGCCAGGCTATTGCCCTGGCAGCTATGTCGGGGAAAGACACACTACTCTTGATTGACGATCAGGCTGGCCGAACAGCTGCTCGCCGGTTGAAATTGCGAATCACAGGCACTGTGGGTATATTGATACGAGCCTGGCAATCCGGCCTGGTGGAAGATGTGTGCCCACTGCTGGACGAGATGCGTCGCCAGGGTTACTGGCTGTCTGACGAATTGCTGGATCTCGCCGCCAGAATGACCGCCAAGGCGTGAATCCCATCCTTGACCTGCCGCTGGCGACCCACAACCAGCGCCACTTTGCCCGCGTGCCGGGCCTGTCGTTGGCAGATTGGCTGGCGTAGGCACAATACGGTCTCAAGGTTCGGAACCGGAGCGGGCGCAGCGAAAGCCCACAAGGCCGCTGGCCTCGGATAGACCAAGGCTGCCCCGAACGGCAGCCCGGACGTTCCTCCAAGCGCCGTCCCACGCGCCGCCGCGAAGAACCCGCGCCGCGCTCGAATCTAGCGACTGGGGGTTACTACCTGGCGACTTGCCATAGTAACCGTAGTCATACCCATCCGCCACCCACTCCCACACGTTCCCTGCCATGTCCAGCGCGCCGTAGGGGCTCGCCCCCTCCGGATAGCTCCCCACCTTTGTGGTGTCGCCCACACAGGCGTGATAGTTAGCACGGTTACATTCAATCTCCTCACCCCACGGATACGTGTTCCCATCGGTGCCCTGTGTGGCTTTCTCCCACTCTGCTTCTGTCGGTAGCCGTTTGCTAGCCCAGCGACAGTAAGCATCCGCCTGATGCCAACCTATATAGATGACCGGGTAGTTGTCAAATGCCGAGTTGCCATAGTAACTGTCGCGCGTAGACGACTTGGCACGGGATGGTGAGCTGCAAGCGCCGACATCTACGCAACGCTTGTACTGCTCGTTAGTCACCTCGGTGCGGTCTATCCAGAAAGCATCCAGGTAGACTTGATGTTGAGGCCACTCGTCAAGGAACCAGTCTCGTTCACAATCGTTGCACTTGGCCAGGATGTCGTCAATGTCTGCATTGGTGCTGCCCATCCAGAACTGGCCGGCTGGCACGTAGACCATCACCGAACCGTCCCACGCCCATAGCTGTTTCTCAATGATCTCTGGGGTTGGTGTTCCACCACGTTCTGACACTACTAGCAACACCACTACCAGCAACCCTATTACTGCCGTTCCCCCTGTCACGAACACCCAGCCGGGCATCCTTCTGCGCTTTGGAGCCATGGTCGCTTTTGGCTTCACCGGGGCTTTTCCCGGAGTAGCAGGAGGGACCCTTTCAACAACAGCCATTTTCGCCAACGCTGCCTCGGCTGCGGTCCGCAGGGCTTCCATGTACCGGTATCCTGGTTCTAAAGCCTCGATCTCGGTACAAAGCCGTTTGACTTCCTCCCACCGCTCCGCGCCCAAGGCTGACTGGGCCTGCTCGTAGAGGCGGGCCAGCCGTGCCTGGTGCGCTTTCCGGGCCTGCTCCTGGCGCAGTCCTTCTTCAGCCCACCTCAGCAACTCGCCCACGTTGCGATAGCCTGGCTTTAGCGACTGGATCCGTTGGCCCAATTCCTTTGCCTCTGCCCAGGCTCTGCTTTCCACTTTCACCTGGGCCGCCTGGTAGAGCTCCTCCAGTTCCCGCAGCCGCGCCCTCGCCTCCCGTACCTGCATCCATAGCTCCGGCACATCTCGATACTCCGGCTTCAGGGCCAGAATATCCTGGCATCGCGCTTCGGCCGTGGTCCAGTCCTGCATCTCGACGGCCTCCCGAAGCTGCCCATAGAGATGCTGCAGCCGCTCCTCCCGTTGTCGGGCCTGCTCCGTGGCTTTCACGGCCTCCCTCAAAGCCTCCACCATCTCCTTTGCACTCCGATGGCGTTCCTCTCCCTTTTTGGCCAGAGCCTTGAGCAGGACTTGAGCCGCGCTCGCCGGCAGGTTCTCGCGGATGCTCTGCGGATCGGGTGGCCTCTTTTGCATGTGGGCTACCAGCGTCGAAGGCGTGCTGCCAGGGAAGGGTACCTGCCCGGCCAGCATCTCGTAGGCCACCACGCCCAGGGCGTAGCGGTCGGTTGCCGGGCCGATCTCATCCTTGCGGTCGGGGTCGGCCTGCTCCGGGGCCATGTACTCCGGCGAACCCAGGATGGTGCCCAAAGAGGTGAGAGCTTTGCTGGTTTCCATGGCTTTTACCAGCCCAAAGTCCATCAGCGTGGCCCGAATACCTCGCTCCGTTTCTTCCACCATCACGTTGGTGGGTTTGACGTCACGGTGGATCACACCCTGGCCGTGGGCATAGTCCAGTGCGTCGGCTATCTGCTCCAGGATGGGCAGGGCACGCTCCAGGGGCATGATGCCCTCGGCTTCGAGCAACTCTGCCAGAGTCCGGGCCAGGTACTGTATGGCGATGTAGAGTTGATCGCCATCCTGGCCCACTTCATAGATAGTGATAATGTGAGGGTGCTGCAATTTGGCCGTGGCCCGCGCCTCGCGACGGAACCGCTCGGCAAAGGTGGGATCCCAGGTCAAGTGTGGAGCTAGCACTTTGAGGGCCACCACGCGGTCGAGGTCAGGGTCGCGGGCTTTGTAGACCACGGAAAAGCCACCACGACCGGCTTCCTCGATGATTTCGTACTTGCCAATCTTTGCCACAGGCTGCTCGCTCATAGCTCCCCTCCTGAAAACCTCGAGAGTCAAGCTAGCGTCTTTGTCTACACCGGTAACAGCAGACATAAACCATTATAGCACACAAAGCACCCCTTGTGAAGAGAGGGGCGGGTCGGTTTCCGGCCCATTCGGCAATGCTGCCCGCAGGCAGGGCAGGCGTCGGCGTCAGCCAGGTAGGTGGAGCTTTCCCTCAGTCAGTCCTCCCTGCAGAGATAAGCCAGGATGTTGTCCAGAAGACGGGTGTTCGCCTGGAGGTATTCGTTAGAGAAAGCCCCTACGCTGGCCAGGGCCACCACCCTGCCCAGGCCATACTCGCTGGTCACCGACACAGGCCGCCCTTGGCCGCGTGCCAGGACGATGGTGGAATCGCTGGCCTGAAGATACCGGCCCACGCCGCCCCGCACAGAACCCAGCTTGATTTCCTTTAGGCCCCTGGTCAAAGGGTGCTCTGCCAGGTCAGTGGTAGTTATATCGCCCACCTCGTCCAGGAGAAAGTAGATGCCAAAGCCAGAGGTGAGGGCATTGAGGTGTTCCTCGTTGATCAGATTGTAGCCCATAACCAACAGTCCCCCCCCGCCAGCCACGAAGGACTGGATGGCTTCTACTTCTTCTTTCTTCCATTTGTCGGCGCCCCGGCCAATGAGTAGAGGCGACTCTGGACCGCCAACGATCAAGATGTACTTGCCTTTGAGATGAGCGACGGCCAGTGGTTTCTCATCGCGCGTCGTTGGCCTGCCCCATTTCTCCAGTCGTTCCTTGAATTCGCTAAACTCGTCGAAACGGGTCTGTTCCTTGTGGGACTCGTCTACCACGATCGGCGGCTTGAACCGTCGCTTGGAAGGCTTGGGCCTCGGGGGTGTCGCTCGTGGCGCTCTCTGTTGGGTGCTCACGATAGCCTTTTGAATGGCCAGTGCCAGGTCGTTCCACGATGGGGTCGAGCTGAAGCGCTGTTGGGAGCCCTGAGTGGTTGAGAAATAGCGACTTGGTTGTATTCCTGGTCTGCTCGTTAGGTAGGGCTGCAAATACGGGGGTTGCTTCGTACCGGACGCCTTTGCACGGGTGAGTACTGTCGAAAGCAGGCCTTGCAGAGCTGCTACGTCTCGCTCATCCGCTATCGCCTGCAGAACGTTGGCCCCACGCACGAGGGCCCTCACTGGTGAAGGGGTGGCCGCAAGATAGCGTCCTGTGCCCCCCAGCACCTTTTTCATCTCCATTATGATAGCGGGAGCGGCCGGCCTACCGATTTTTTTCAGGGCCATAGCCACGTCGCTTGACCGCGGCTCAAGTGTGAGCTGCAGCCGTGGTGACTTGCCTCCCAGCAATGAACGGGCGAGAGGCCTGGCAGCCAATTCACCATAGGCAACCAGGGCATCAATGGCCTCGGGTCGCTCTCGTTTGGCTTGCAATCCAAAGTATGAACTATCAAGAATCCGTTTCAACGAGTTGATGTGTTTCTGCCTGGCCTGCTTGAGCTTGGCGGCAGCGTCGCGGTGGCCTTTGTCCAACTCTAGCACACGTTCAAACTGCGCCACCGCTGCCTCCCAGCGGGCCCACTCCATGTGCTTCACGCCCCTCTGGTAAAGCTGGGGGATTTCCTCCTCTTTCAGCTTCCTGGCTTTCCGGGCTTTCTGAAGAATGTCCACCATATTTTTGTAGTCAGGGCGCGTGGCCGTTATCTTTTCGCACAAGGTGATGACCGTGTCCCAGTCCTGGTCGTCCTGTGCCTTCGTTATCTGTCCGTAAATAGAGGCCAGTCTGTGCTCTTGCTTCTTCTCGGCCCGGGCTTGCTGCAAGAGGTTGGCTACGTCTTTGTAGTGAGGGTCAATGGTGCGTATTTCCTCGCCGGCAGAGATGGCTTGCGCCCAGTTCCTGGCTCTCTTTGCCGCCAGTGCCTGGTTGTATAGCTTGGTCAGTCGTGCCTCTCGCTTTTGCGCCTTCTCGGCCTTTCTCTGCTCAGCCTTGGCGGTCGCTAGATGGGCCGCCGCGTCCCGGTATTGGCTTTCGAGGGCTACCATCTCCTGGAAGGCAGTGATGGCCGCTTCCCAGTCCTGAGACCTGCCAGCGCGAATGCCTTCGGCGTAGAGCCTCTCAAGTTGCTCCGCTTTTCTCTTCTCGGTCTTGGCTTGCCGCAAGAGGCGGGCTACGTTCTTGTAGCGAGGGTCAATGGTGCGTATTTCCTCGCCGGCAGAGATGACCCGCGCCCAGTTCCTGGCTCTCTTTGCCTCCAACGCCTGGTCATATAGTTCGGCCAGTCGTGCTTCTTGCTCTCGTGCCTCCTTTGTCTTTCTCTGCTCAGCCTTGGCGATCGCCAGATGAGTTGCTGCGTCCTGGTATTGGCTGTCGAGGGCTACCACCTCCTGGAAGGCGGCGATGGCCGCTTGCCAGTCCTGAGACCTGCCGGCACGGATACCTTCGGCGTAGAGGCGCCTCAGTTCTTCTTTCCGGGCTTGCTCCCTTTCCTGTGTCTCGGTTTTCACCGTCTTCCTCAAGGCCTCAACCATAGCCATCGCTGTGGGATAACGCTCGTCAAGCGATTTCGAGAGAGCCTTGAGCAGCACCTGAGCCATATTCTCTGGCAGATCCTGGCGGATGCCCTGCGGATCGGGTGGCGTCTTTTGCATGTGGGCCACCAGTGTCGAAGGCGTGCTGCCAGGGAAGGGCACCTGCCCGGTCAGCATCTTGTAGGCCACCACACCCAGGGCGTAGCAGTCGGTTGCCGGGCCGATCTCGTCCTTACGGTCGGGGTCGGCCTGCTCGGGGGCCATATACTCCGGTGAACCCAGGGTAGTGCCCAGGGAGGTGAGACTTTCACTACTCCTCATCGCCTTCACCAACCCAAAGTCCATCAGCGTAGCCCGGACCTTTCCCCGCCCGCTTTCTTCCACCATCACGTTACTGGGCTTGACGTCGCGATGGATCACGCCCTGTCCGTGGGCGTAGTCCATCGCGTCGGCGACCTGCTCCAGGATGGGCAGCGTGCGCTCCAGGGGCATGACTCCCGTGGCTTTGAGCAGTTCCACCAGGGCACGCCCCGGCAGGTACTCCATGGCGATGTAGAGCTGGTCGTCAGCCTCGTCCACCTCGTAAATCGTGACGATGTGAGGATGGCGGAGTCTGGCCGTAGCCTGGGCCTCACGGCGGAAGCGCTGGGCAAAGGTAGGGTCCCAGGTGAGGTGTGGGGCCAGTACTTTGAGGGCCACCACGCGGTTGAGGTCGGGATCGCGGGCCTTGTAAACCACAGCAAAGCCGCCGCGGCCGATCTCTTCAAGGATTTCGTACTTGCCGATCCTGTTCACAGGCTGATGGTTCATAACTTTCCCCCAAACGCAAAGTCCATCTCTGGTGTTGACACCCCTGCTCCTGGCTGTAACAGCAGACATAAGGTATTATAGCACAGAAAACACCGGTTGTGAAGAGGGAGCGGGGGGAGCGTTACACGGTTGGGACATGGGAATGAGTGACCGCCCGTTTTGATCAATGTTCGGCAGTCTGCTAGCCATTTGTGCCCTATCCCGTCTGTGATTCCAGCCCAAATTTGCGAAACTGTGGTGGGGGTATCCGCTACATGTCTTCCATCTCTCTCAGAAAGTGCACAAAGGGAAGGGCCTTCAGACGGCAGGCCAGTTTCTCATCGGCTGTGACAAAGGTTGCCCCCAACTCCTCCGCCAGAGCAGCGAAAGCGGCATCGTAGACTGTCGTCTCGTTTGTACGGGCAATCTCCACTGCCCGGCGCATCACCGTACTGGACGGCAGGACCCACTCCAATCTCATGTCAAACAGGCTCTGCACCGCATCCTGCACCTGGCTGGTGGTCAGGTCTCCCTTGTAGCGCAGCACGTTGGCTAGTTCATAAGCCAACAACGATGGCGCCGAGATCGTTATCTGCCCGTCCAGGTAGGCATCACGCAGTGCCAGTGCCAGGCCGGCCAACACCTCTCCCTGGCGAAACCACTTGATGACCACAGAGGTATCTGGCACGACGGAACCGTCCATCAACGGGCCTCCCGCCAGCGACGCACGTCGTCGGCACTGTCCTCACCGCTGCCGGGAGCCAACCGAGCCAGGGCGTCCTGGGTTGCGATCGCCGACCGCACGCGGGGATCATCACCAGGCCGCCTTTCACCCCGACGCACCTGGATGTAGAGGCGCATCGCCTCGCGCAGTAACTCACTCCGGCTACGATGTTCCTCGCTGGCAATGCGATCCACCTCGGTCAGGAACTCGCTGGGAAAAGAAACCATCACTTTGGTCGCCATCTCTCACCTCTCAGCAGGATAGTGATACTGCTATATTATAGCCTGATTATATCTTTTGTCAATACCAACGTCGAGCACCGTACCCTTTGTCCTGGGGCCAAAGGACCCAGGGTTGGACACGGTACAATGCTCTTGCCGCCGGGCCACGTAGATCCGCCACTGCATCTCGCGCACCGCCTCTTGCAACTGCTCTGCGTTCCCAAACTGTGGGATCACCCCCGCTACCTGTCCCATCTCGCGG
>CAYVPU010000043.1:0-18011 GCA_964453885.1 uncultured Anaerolineae bacterium
TCCACAAAACGCACCAGGTCACTGCGGTTAGGCCGCTCCCATCGCAAGTCGTACATCTGGCCGTCGCGGAAGACCCTGGCCACGCCGTTGCCCCAGACTTGAACCTCAATAGAGTAATGGCCGCCGCCGTGGATGTCTTCCAGGATGTCGGTCTCGACGTGTTTGGCATAGAGGACGACCACGTTCTTGACGACGACTTGCTGACCGGTCAACTCGTCGCCGTGGGACGCGCCGACGGTGGAACGGCGATAGCCGCCAGCGCCCGCGTCGTAAGCGTATTCGGCCGTCACCCGATCTCCGCTATAGCTAACCTTGATCCGGCTGCCGGGCACGCCGCCAGGCGGGGCCTGCTCGGAAAAGACCCAGCCGGAGAGGTCTTGCCGCGCTTTCAGGCCACGCGAGGCCATGATGCCTTCCAACGTGGACGTGTCGCTGAACAGCGTGTGTTCGTAGGCCTTGCCGGGTGCCGGGATGCGCTGGAAGGGGCTGTGATGTCCAAAGTCGGGCGAGATGATACGATCCACAAAATCGGAGGCCCGCAGGCGATCCAGAACACCGGCGCTGGCCCCGGAGAAGGCAAACATGGATTTGAACATGGCCGGGACCTCTAGATCAATGAGCCGGGCGCTGCGGATAGAGCCCACCTTGGGTACGTCCTGGCCCAAAAAGACCGCCGTGAAGCGGGTTAGTCCACCCTCGGCGTAATGCTCGAACAACACATCGGCGGAGGCGATGCCCGCCTGGGGCCGCACAACGGCCGGCGAGTTGGAGATCTTGACGGCGATGGGTCGCCGCTCCAGACGGGAGGCATCGGCCACCGCAAGGCCGGTGAGGGGACACACGCTGCCTCCAATGGTTACCTGGGCCACAGCCCCGTACACGCCCGGCCCTGACGGCATGGGCACGTTGCCCATCCCTCCGCCACCGATCTCTTCTGGCGAGCGGAGCGTCGGCTGGGCGGCGGCCAGCGGCGGGTTGGACGACTGACCAGCGCTCTGCGGCTTGGGCGTAGGGGTAGCCGTGGGCGGTAAAGGCGTCGGTGTGGGCTGAGGCGTGTCCGTCGGCGGAACGGGTGTAAGAGTAGCGGTGGGCAGCACAGGCGTTGGCGTAGGCAGGGGAGTATCTGTCGGCGGGACGGCTGTGTCCGTCGGCGACTCGACAGCTCCTGTCCTGAACCCAGTTGGATGGTTCACCACAGACGTGGCCGTGGGCGGGCTGGGCGTCCAGGTAGGCGTGGGGGCAAGCGTAGGCGGGATCGGCGTGTTAGTCGCGGCCGGTATAGGCGTCTTGGTAGGTGTGGGGGTGGGGGTGGGGGGATACGAGTTCGAACCGCAGCCACTCACGAGAACCAGGGCCAGCGTCAGGCTGACCAACAGCATCAAAAAGACGAGCGTCTGTCGTCGTTGAAGACGCGAGAGTCGTATCATCGTCGTCTAAACCTCCACGTAGAGAGTTGAGTGAACGAGAGAGATTATACCAGAGGCAGGGAGAAAAGGCAAAGGGGCTCAGTAAATCCGCACTTGACCTTTCCGCCACAGTTCTCTCAGACGCAAGTACATTGCCAGGTTGTAATAGGCCATCAGCAGGCTGAGCAACAACCCCCGCCAGCCAGCCTTGTAGCCGCTCAGCTCAAAATAGCGCCACTTGAACTGGCGCAGCGGCTGCAAGAAATAGTTCTGTGGCTTGGGGCGCACGCCCTGCTCAAAGAGGATTCTCGCATCGTAATCGGTGTATTTTTCCTGCTTGGCGCTAAACTGGCGCAGCGAGTCATAATTGTAATGGACAAAGACGTTCTCCAGGTAGCCTTCCTGACCGTCCAGCATCACCAATTCGTGCACCTCGCGGGTGGGATCGTAGCGCGCTTTGGCGCGGCGCAGCAGCCGCATCTGGTAGTCGGGATACCAGCCGGCGTGCCGGACAATCGCGCCAAAGATGTAATTATGGCGCGGGATCCACCAACCATCCACGTCATCTCGCGCGATGACCTGGCGGATCTCGACCGCCAGTTCCGGCGTGACCCGCTCGTCGGCGTCCACGAACAGGATCCATTCCGCTTCGACGGTCTCTATTGCGGCGTTGCGCTGTTGCCCGAAATCGTGGAAGGGATGCTGCATCACCGTCGCGCCCATCTGGCGGGCAATCTCGACCGTGCGGTCGTCGCTGTAGCAGTCAAAGACGACCACCTGGCCGGCCCAGGCAACGCTTTCGATGCAGGCGGCGATGTGGCGCTCTTCGTTTTTGGTCAGGATTACGGCTGCCAGGGGAATCATGGTTCTCCTCAGTGGTACGTCAGCCCATCTCCCCGAAAGCTTGCAAGCTCCAGGACACCGAGTGAGTCTCACGCTGGAGCTTTCTGGGAGATACATTATAGCACAGCTCACCAGGGAGGGCAACGAAATGCTGGACGAATCGCGTGATTCGTGTTACAATAGGATAGCTCAAAAGACGCGAGCGCAAGCAGAGGAGGCAATACCCATGCGTAACCCGAGTTGGAGGATGAAATTGACGGCGCTCTTTACGCTGGTCCTGGGCACGTCACTGCTGTTCCAGTTGTTCTACGTCCTTCCAACCATCCAGAACCGGGAAGTAGAGTCAACAAAAGTTCACCAGGAAGAAATAACCCGCAACATTGCCCGGGAGCTAGACACTGATCTGATGCAGACCAAGGATAGGCTGACGGAGCTATCCAAACGGCCAGAGTTTTTCAACATGGACTCTGTTGCCCAACAGAGCGCCATAACTACGATTGCCAAGGGGTCATCTCGCTTTGATTCCCTTTCTGTGATGGACGCCAAAGGCTGCTTCGTCTCTAGCACGGCGCATAACCTTTCTGTCTTTACCACCAAGAGCTACGCCGATCGACCCTACTTTGCCGTTCCTTTTGAGCAAGGTGAAACCTATTTCGCCTCACCTCGGTTCTATCCCGAAAATGATCTGGTAGGCACTTCTGTCAGTGTACCCATCGAGTCGGATGCAGGAGAGAGAGTGGGTGTCCTGATGGGCGGAATGAGACTGAACGAGATGATTGAGAACGTGGCAAACTATGCGCTTGACGAGGGAACGATCGCCTACCTGGTAGACAAAGAAGGTACGGTGGTTGCTCATTCCGGCATGGATTTGTTCGCCCTGGAAGAAGGTCCACTGTCGCTGGACCGTAGTGACGGTTTTTTGGTGCAAGCCATCATGGCCGGAGAGAAAGGCAGGTCTGGAGAGCACTATCACGAGGGCACGCCTTGCTATGGCACCTATGCTATCCTGGCGCCTAACGGCTGGGGGGTCGTGGTAGAAACCCCGATGGACACGATCCTGGCCGGAAGCAGCGAGCTGACCAGGCAACTGCTGTTGGTTAACGTGACACTCTTTGGTATTGCATTGGCTGTCTCGCTGGTCTTTACACAGCAGATAACGGCCGAGCAGAGGCGGGCGGAGGGGGCACTGGAACAACGTGTCGTCCAGTTGGCGCTCATCAGCGACATCGGGGGCAAGATCGCGGCCGTGCTGGAGCTGGACATCTTGCTAGACAGAGCCGCCCGTCTGGTGCAGGAGAGCTTTGGCCACCATCACGTGGGCCTTTTCACCCTGGATCGCGAGCGGGAAGATGTCGTGATGAGGGCCAAAGCCGGCTCTTACGCTGCCATCTTTCGTGACCACCGGCTAAAGTTGAGTGAAGGCATGGTCGGCTGGGTGGCCCGCCACGGCCAGACGCTGCTGGCCAACGATGTGAGCGCCGAGTCCCGTCACATCAATCCCCTTCCCGATGAGAAGGAGATGGTGACCCAGTCTGAACTGAGTGTGCCCCTCCGGGTGGGCGGGGAGGTCGTAGGGGTGCTCGACGTCCAAAGCCCGCAACTCAACGCCTTCGGCGAGAACGACGTGATGGTAATGGAAACCCTGGCCGATCAGGTCGCCGTGGCCATCGAAAACGCCCGGCTGTTCGAGGAGGTGCAGCAACGCGTGGCAGAGTTGGATGCGTTGAGACGCACCAGCCTACAACTCACCTCCTCGCTGGCTCTGCCCGCCGTGCTTGATGGCATCACCGAAAGCGCTCTGACCCTGGTGGGCGCCGCCGACTGCCACATCTATCTCTACGACGAGGCGAACGAGACCTTTACCTTTGGGGCTGCGCTGTGGAAAGATGGGCGGCGAGAGGCAGCGGTGAAAGCGCCGCGTCGCGCCGGCCTCACAGCCGCCGTGGTCCGGGAGGGCCGCTCTGTGGTCATCAACGACGCGCCTCACCATCCCTTCTACACCACTCCTGAAGCACAGAAATGGAACGTGCAAGCCATTGCCGGCATTCCCCTCAAGCAGGCCGGACAGGTATTGGGAGCGTTCACCATCGCGTTCGTGGAGCCGCACACCTTCAGCCAGGCGGAACTGCGGGTGCTGGGGTTGCTGGCCGACCAGGCCGCCGTCGCCATCGAGAACGCCCGGCTGGTGGAAGGGCTGGAGGCAGAGGTGGCCGCCCGCACGGCCGAGATCGTTTCCGAGAAGGAAAAAAGCGAGACGATCCTGCGCAACGTAGGCGACGCCATCACCATGTCTGACGTGGAGATGCGGCTCCGCTACGTCAACCCCGCCTTCACGGCCCTGACCGGCCACACGACCCAGGAGGCCATAGGGCAGCACATCAGCTTTTTGTTTGGGGAAACGATGTCAGAGCAGGATCGGCAGTCCCTACGGCTTGCTCTGGCCCAGGAGAATACCTGGCAAGGAGAGGTGTCCAGTCAGCGCAAAGATGGGCGCCCCTACGAAGCGGCAATAATCATCGCCCCCGTGCGCGACGCCAAAGGCCGTCTCACAGGCTACGTCTCCAGCCACCGCGACATCAGCCAGTCCAAAGAGTTGGAGCGAGCCCGAAGGCAATTCATGACCAACGTGTCCCACGAGCTGCGCACGCCGATGGCAAACATAAAGCTCTATACCCACTTTGCGCGGAAGGGACTCCGGCCGGAGAAAACCGGGCACTATCTCCAGGTGTTGGAGAAGCAGACAGAACGTCTGGAGCACCTGATCCTGGACATCCTGGAGATGACCGTGTTGGACAGCGGCCAGGCGGTGATAGCCTGGGAGCCGGTCTCGCTGCCCACTGTCATCAGGGACAGTATTACGCGCTACCAAAGCCGGGCCGAGCAGACCAGCCTGAGCCTGGCGGCTGCGCCTGTGCCACCCGACCTGCCGATGGTAAAAGGGGACCAGGCCCGGCTGAGCCAGGCACTGGGCGAGTTGGTGGAAAACGCGGTCATCTTTACACCAGCCGGCGGGCAGGTGACTGTTGAAACGGGCACCGTTGAAGCGGAAGGGCAGCGCTGGGTGACGGTTGCCGTGCGCGATACAGGTCCTGGCATCTCGCCGGAGGAGCAGGAGCGGATCTTTGACCGCTTCTACCGGGGCAGCCTGGCCGAATCGGGGCACGTCCCCGGCACCGGATTGGGATTGAGCATGGTGCAGGAGATCGTGCGCGCCCACGGTGGCCGGGTGATGGTGGAGAGCCAGGTGGACGAGGGTAGCACCTTCAGGGTATGGCTGCCATCAGAAAAAAAGTAAGCGTTCACGGGGTAGCGCCGGCTGAGTGCCCTTGAGCGGAGTGAAAGGGTGTATCGAAGCCAAGCGGCTCTGCAAAGCCAATCTTCCGCCTGCAAAAGCCGCTTGGTTTCGATACGCTTCTCCGCTGACGCTACGAAGCTACTCAACCAGCGCTCGCAGACAACAGGCTGAACGCTTACAAAAAAAGTAAACGGTAAAAAGGGGACTGAATGGACATTCTCGACGGATTGAATCCCGCCCAGCAAGAGGCGGTAGAGGCAACAGGCGGACCAATTCTGGTGCTGGCCGGGCCGGGCAGCGGCAAGACGCGGGTGCTCACTCACCGCGTGGCTTACCTGGTGCAGGAGCGCGGCGTCGAGCCATGGCGCATCATGGCCGTGACGTTCACCAACAAGGCAGCCGGGGAGATGCGCGCCCGGCTGTCCCGGCTCATCGGCGCGCAGCTGGATCGCCTGACCATTGGCACGTTCCACGCCATCTGCGTCCGCGTCCTGCGCCGCGAGCACGAGGCAGCGAACATCGTCCGCGATTTCGTCATCTTTGACGACAGTGACCAACTGGCCGTGACGCGGCAGACACTCAAGGAACTGAATCTGGATGACAAACGGTATCGCCCCCGGGCCATGCTCAATGCTATCTCGAAAGCCAAGAACGAATTGATCCGCCCGGACGATTACCAGGCGACGACCTACTGGCAAGAGATCGCTGCCCGAGTCTACGAACGCTACCAGGCAATCCTCCAGGAGAACAGCGGCCTGGACTTTGACGACCTGCTGATGCGGACAGTATTCCTCTTCCGCGAGAACGACGAGGTCTCGCACAAGTATCAGCGGCGCTACTCACACATCCTGGTGGACGAGTGGCAGGACACCAATACGGCCCAGTACGAACTGGTGCGATTGCTGAGCGCAGCATACGGCAACATCTTTGTCGTGGGCGACGAGGATCAGTCTATCTATCGCTTCCGTGGCGCGGACTATCGCAACGTGGCCCGCTTTCGCCAGGATTTCCCCGATACCCACGTGATCCTGCTGGAGCAGAACTACCGCTCGACGCAGACCATCCTCAATGTGGCCAACGCCGTCATTGCCGGCAACTTTCACCGCACGCCCAAGCGGCTGCATACCGACAAAGGCACGGGGCCCCGCGTCAGTACCCACGAAGCGTACGACGAGGCGGACGAAGCGCGGTACGTGGTGGACACAATCCGCCAACTCGAGCGCGACGGCCTGGCCCGGCCCGGCGATTGCGCGGTGATGTATCGCACCAACGCCCAGTCCCGCGCGCTGGAAGACGCCTTTGTCTATGCCGGTATGCCCTACAAGCTGGTGGGGGCCACGCGTTTTTACGCCCGACGCGAGATCAAGGACGTGCTGGCCTACCTGCGAATAGTGCATAACCCCAACGACGGCATCAGCCTGGCGCGGGTGCTCAACGTGCCGCCGAGAGGCATTGGCGCAAAAACAGTCGGCTCGCTGGCGCGATGGGCTGACGGGTTGGGTACGTCCATCTATGGTGCGCTGCAAATTCTCAATTCTCAACTCACAACTCGCAACTCACAACTCACAACTCACAACTCGAAACTTGACCAGCAGATCGAGGTTCCCTTTGCCACAAGGGCACGCAAAATGCTGCTCGATTTTGTGGCGTTGTGGGATGAGTTGATCGCGGCGCGGAACCAACTGAACGTGTTAGAGTTGCTGGATCTGATACTGGAGCGCACCGGCTACGCTCGCTGGGTGCAAAAGGATCCCCAAGAGGGCGAAGAGCGATGGCAGAACATCATGGAATTGCGGACGGTGGCCCAGGAGTATGCGCCGTTGCCGGTAGAGGATGGGCTGACGACATTCCTGGAGGAAGTGGCCCTGGTCTCCGACACGGACAACCTGGATGGGACGACCAACGCCCCGACGCTGTTGACGCTCCACTCGGCCAAAGGGCTCGAGTTCCCGGTGGTGTTCATCGTCGGGCTGGAGGAAGGGATCATGCCTCACAGCCGCTCCTTTGACGACCCGGAGGAGATGGAAGAAGAGCGGCGGCTCTGTTACGTGGGGGTTACACGGACCAAGGAACGGCTCTACCTGGTACACACCTTCCGCCGCACGCTCTACGGTCAGAGCGAGATGGCCATTCCATCGCGCTTTCTGCGGGACATTCCCCAGCGCCTGATCGCCGGGCAAGAGGGCTTTGAGGCCCAGCAGGGCAAGTTGGGCATGGGCGCCGGAGCCGTCCGACGGGTGGCAACCTGGGCTGCGCCGTCCGTTCGCCGGGTCACAGAGACCGAGTTCCGCGCAGGCGACAAGGTGCGCCACCCGGCCTTTGGCGAGGGCACCGTCATTGAGAGCCAGATTCGAGGCGGCGACGAGGAAGTGACAGTGGCCTTTGCCGGGCGGGGGATCAAAAAGCTGGTGGCCAGTTTAGCGAGACTCGAGCTCCGGCGCGAGATATGACATGATGCGCTCATAGCCCTGCGCCAGGACCGTTGCAATGACGTTGGCCGTCTGGCGATAGGCAGCTAGAGAAGCACCATAAGGATCAGGCACATCAAAGCGACGATCAGCCATCTCACCAAAGAGGTGAACCTTGTCAGCGTGGGCAGCAAAGTCCACCCGCAGCGCCTCGGCATGGTTACAGGTCATGGCCAGCACCAGCGACGCAGCAGCCATATCCTTTTCAGTGACGTTGTGAGCACGATGGTCCCCCATATCCAGACCCCGTTCCACCAGCACGCGCACTGTGTTGGCGGGAAGCGGTGCGCCTTCCGGCGCCCACGTGCCCGCCGACGACGCGCGTACGTCGCCGACGCCCATCCGCTTGAGCAGCTCATTCATAAACGCCTCGGCCATGGGCGAGCGGCAGAGGTTACCCGTGCAGACAAACAAGATGATCCTCATCATACATGCCACCCGTTCGTGCCATCACAAAACAGAGGGGTAGCAGGACCGTATGGCCCGTCACCCCTACCGCAAAGTGGCTTTGGACTAGCGCAACACCGGCTGAATCAGACCATAGTCCCCATCTCTGCGCCGATACAGGACATTGACTCCGTCATCGGTGATGTTGAAAAAGACAAAAAAGTCGTGGCCTAGCAACTCCATCTGTTCTACCGCTTCCTCTTCATCCATAGGTGCCATGTCAAAGCGCTTGATACGGACAATGCGGGGGGACAACTCATCGTCTTCCTCTTCGTACTCGGCGTAGGACTCGTCGGGCAACGGCAACTCTTCGACACTCCGACCCCGACCCCGACGCTTGCCCTTGTAGCGGGCAATCTGGCGGTGCATCTTGTTGATCATGGTATCAATGGAAGCAAAGATGTCATCCGTCCGTTCCTCGGCCCTCAGGAGCTTTCCTTTAGCACGCAGGGTCAACTGAGCAACCTGACGGTGCTCCGCACTGCGAGCACTCTCGGTCGCCAACTCCACTCGAGCCTCCGTAACATCCAACATGTAGCGATCCAGGCGGCTGACTTTTTTCTCCACGTACTCTCGTAGCCGATCCGTCATCTCGATATTTCTGCCATGGATGATCAGTTTCATGGTGGGTTCCTTTCTGTAATAGTCAAGTGATCTCTATCTCGATGCAAATGCGCCGAGTGACAACTCGTCAGGCAATGCTCCGATCACCAAAGGCTATCGTGGTCTGGCCAACGTGAGAGCCCAAACAGATTGGGCACCAGCCTGGCGCAGGACCAGACCGCAAGACTCCAAGGTAGCGCCGGTAGTGCAAACGTCGTCAATCAAGAGCACGCGGCGGCCAACCACGGCGTCACTTTTCCGGCATTGGAAAGCGTTGGCCACGTTCTCTTTCCGTTCCGAGGCATCCAGCTCTATCTGGGGAAAAGTGGCCCTGGTGCGAACGAGCCAATCTTCGCGCATCGGTAGACCGATCTCTGCACCCAACGGTCGGGCCAGCAAGGCGGCCTGGTTGTAGCCCCGCTCTCGCTCGCGACGCCGATGCAAGGGTACCGGCACGATCACATCGGCCGGCAGGGGCTCCCGCTGCCAGTGGGTGATCATCAGGTCAGCCAGAAGCGCTGCCAGGCTGCGGAGGCCACGGTACTTGAGCGCGTGCACAGCCTGACGCAGGGGCCCCTCGAAAAAAACCGCTGCTCGAATGCCGTCAACGGCTGGAGGAGACTCTTGGCACCGGCGGCAGAGGCGGTCATGAGTCGAGGGATGGCCACAGAGAGGACAGAGCGGGGGCAACACAAACTCGACCTTCCGCCGGCACTCGTTGCAGAACAGACAGCCTGTCTGACCGCAGCTCACGCAACGGTCAGGAAAGAACAACTCTAGCAGGCCAGTCCAAATGTTTCGCGCTGTAGCTACAATCTCCACGAATCCCCTGCATCACAGCGAAATGCGGCTAGATGACTCCTATCACGTCGGATTCTATGATCAAGATAACGGCCGGGCCTAGCAAGACTATGAACAGGGCTGGGAAAATCAAAAAGGCCATGGGGAAGAGCATCTTTACCGGTGCCTGATGAGCCTTCTCTTCCGCGCGCTGGCGACGCCGCATCCGCATCTGGTCCGATTGAATGCGCAGGACCTTTGACATGCTCACGCCCAACTGTTGGGCCTGGACGACAGCAGCGATAAAGGTAGTGACATCCGGCACATCCATACGATCGGACATGTCTCGCAGTGCCTCCCGGCTGAGCTTGCCCAGTTGAATCTCTTGAATGACGCGGCCAAACTCCATGGCCAGCGGGTCTTCCCACTTTTCCGTGATCTTGGATATGGCAGCGTCAAATCCGAGACCTGCCTCGACGCAGATGGTCAACAGATCCAATGCATCGGGTAACGCTTTGACGATTTCGCTCTGTCGGGATCGAATCCTGCTGCCCAGCCAGATCGCCGGCATAAAGAAACCAAAGGCGGTCATAAGCGGGGGAAACAGAAGGCGATACCTGGCAGCCTGGCCCGAAACTCTGAGAAACAGAAAAAAGGTCAGGCCCCCCAATATGGCAGCGGCAATGAAACGGATGGTCAAAAACTCGGCTGGCCCCAAGTTTCGGGGACGTCCTGCCATCTCTAGGTTGCGGCGCGTCGACTCTAGCACGTTGGCAGGCATGAAGCGGGTTACGAGGGTGGCCAATCTTCGGACAATGGGCACCAGGATCCGCTGCACAAACGGCAGCGAGAGTTCGATCTCTTCCAGGGAAACGGGTGTCTCTCTATCGCCGTACTCCATCATCCGCAAGCGAATCAGTTCTTCCTCGCTGGGTTGGCGGCGAACCAGGTAGATGCCAATGACTCCTGCCACCAGGAGCAAAAGCACACCGGCGATAATCGTGGGGCTCATCTCTCACCTCTCTATCTTTGGTCTCCGCGCTGGCTCACACTTCGATGCGCACGATCTTTTGGATGGCAATAAACCCGATGACGATGCCAATGAGCGCAACGCCTGTCATAACTAGGCCACAGATGTGTCGGAACATTCCCAACATATATTCGCGGTTCATCAAGAATAGGATCAAACTCAAGCCAATAGGCAAAAAACTGATGATATAGCCGGAAAGCACCCCTTGGGCCGTAAGAGACCGAATCTCGCCCTTGATGCGGACACGTTCCCGGATGGTGTAGCTAATGATATCCAGGATCTCGGCCAGGTTGCCACCGACCTCGTGCTGAACATTGATGGCCGTGATCATCAAGTCCAGGTCGTCGCTTGGGATGCGGCGCAGCATGTTGTTCAGCGCTTGCTCGCTGGTCAGCCCCAAACCTACCTCCTGAACCACCCGGGTATATTCCTCGGAAATCGGAGCAGGAAGCTCTCTGGCTACTGTTTCCATAGCCTGCAACATGCTGTAGCCGGATCGGAGCCCATTCACCAGGAGGTTAATGCAGTCACTCAACTGATTGTTGAACTTGTTCAACCGCTGGCGCCTGGTAAACCCCACATAGATGCGGGGCAGAAAATACCCAAAGATGCCGGCGAAAATGGCCAGCACCCACGAACCAAATACAAAGTTCCCCGCGAGAAAGGCTCCAACGATGCTGAGGAAATTGATGATGATATACTCGGTGACCGTCAAGCGCAGATTGGCCTGGGCCAACTGATCGGAAATCCTGGCCGCAAAGCCACGGCGAGACAGCACCTTGTCTACACCTTCGGCGAAGCGACCAAGCGCCCCCTCTTCGCGATCTTTTTTCCTCTCCGCGCTGGGGACCTCGGCCAACTCTGTTACGCTGGTGACACTCTCAAGACGGTCGCTTAGCTCACCGCCTCGTCTGCTAAAGATAAAGCCAGCGACGAGGCTAGCGACGGCCACCAGGCCAAAGACCCCCACGCCTATGAGAAGAAGAGGGTTCATCGAACTGCCTCCCTTCCGTAGGGCCAATCAAGGAAACGAAAACCCGTTATCTGCCTCCTGTATCCCACCGATTCTCTCCCAGGCCAAGAGGCAGCAAGCTTTCATCAATATCCTCTCCGGGTCCCCACACCAAAGATATTTGGTGGCAGGTGAATGTTAGCCTGCTCAATACGCTCCATGAATTTGGGACGGATGCCAGTGGGGCGTAATCGCCCGATCACCTTGCCACCCTCGACACCAGTCTGCTGAAAGGTAAAGACATCCTGCATCACAATGACATCACCTTCCATCCCTTGCACCTCGGTAACGTTTACCACCTTGCGCGTACCGTCTCTCATCCGCTCCTCGTGCACGATAAGATCCACGGCCGAGGAGATCTGCTCGCGGATGGCACGCACCGGCAAATCCATGCCGGCCATAAGCACCATCGTTTCGAGACGTGCCAGCGTGTCGCGTGGACTGTTAGAGTGGGCCGTGGTCAGGGAGCCATCGTGACCCGTGTTCATGGCCTGGAGCATGTCCAGCGCCTCGCCGGAACGGCACTCTCCCACCACAATGCGATCGGGGCGCATTCGCAGACAGTTCACCACCAGGTCTCGAATGCTGATCTCGCCCTTGCCCTCGATATTGGGCGGACGAGACTCCAGGGTGACGACGTGTTCCTGGCGCAATTGGAGTTCGGCGGCGTTCTCCACAGTAACGATCCGTTCACTTTCTGGGATAAAGTCTGACAGGACGTTGAGCAACGTCGTCTTTCCAGAACCGGTACCTCCAGAGACGACGACATTGAGCCGGGCGACGACGCAGGCACGACAGAACTCGACAGCCTCCGGCGTGATGGTGCCGAACTCGATCAAGTTCTCCATCGTTAATGGCGTCTTGGCAAAGATACGAATGGTCAGCGTCGGCCCATTCAGAGCGATGGGTGGGATAACGGCGTTGACGCGAGAACCATCGGGCAAGCGCGCATCCACGTAGGGCGAGCTCTCGTCAATGCGCCGGCCCAACGGCGCGACGATGCGGTCTATGATGCGCATCACGTGCTCGTCCGACTCGAAGGTCAGGTTGGTTCTTTCCAGCTTGCCGGCTCGCTCAACGTACACCTGGTCAGCCCCATTGACCATGATCTCGGTAATGGTGGGGTCGACCAACAGCGGTTGCAGCGGGCCGTACCCCAGGATCTCGGCAACTATCTGCTCAAAGAGACGCTGGCGTTCGGCCCGACCAAGGATAATGTTCTCCTCGTTCAAAATGGCGTCAAACATTTCCTCGATGGTCGTGCGGACCTCGTCCGTCTGCGAGACATCCATTTTGGGGTCTAGTTCCGCGATAAGCCTGTTCTGAACCCGGCCTTTAATCTCGTGATAAGCATCGCGAGCCGGCGCCATGGGCTGGCGGCGCACCCGCAATTCGCGCATCCTCGACGGTGCTTCGGCCTCCACTACCTGGGTTTGTCCAATGCGTTTCAAAAGAGACATAATACTCTTACTCCTTCAATTGAACTGGCTAGCTCAAACCATCATCAGCCAAACAGACGCCCTACCCTGCGCCCGGATCGCGCGTCGGCGCTGCGTTTCTCATCTTCCTCCACTGTGACAACCTCCAGACTCTCGATGACACAACGAGCCAGGTCCAGGATGTTTTGCGCCACGGGCGACTTTCGATCCGCCATGGTGAGCGGCATGCCCCGGTTGATGGCGTATCCAACAGCCCGTCCATCCAGGGCAATCTGTCCGGCGACCTGGTGCTTGAGGCTTCCAGCGATGTCTTTGGCCGAGATACGGATAGAGCGATCCATCTTGTTCAGCACCAGGAGAATCTTGTCCTGGGGATACTCTAGAGCTTCTGTGATCTCGAAAAAAAGTTTTGTGTTCGCCAGGGAGGGGATGTCAGGCGTGGCCAGCAATACAACCCGATCGGCGCTGTCCAACACATTCAACACCAGATCGCCCAGAAAACTCCAGGTGTCCACAACGATATAGTCGAAATGGCGTTTCAATTCGCTCAGAATGGTCGGAATGTGTTCGGGCAGGATCAGTTCAGCCAGTTCCGGGCGAGGGGGAGCCAACAGGCACTTGACCCCGGAGGCATGCGCCAGAAACGCGCTTTCGAACATGTCCACATCCAGCTCATCCATGTGCGGCGCCAGGTCAGCGAGACTGCGCGACGCTTTCAGGTTCATCATAACGCCCACATCGCCAAATTGGAGACTGGCGTCCATCAGTATTACTTGCGCGTTCTGCTCTTCCTGCAGCCTTTGCAACGCCACAGCCAGGCTGACGGCCACGACTGTACACCCTGCCCCTCCTTTGGGACTAAAGACGGCTATGACCTTGCCCTGCTCAGGAGATACCCCACCTACGCCCGCATCGTAACCAGGCCCCGCTGGCTGCACCATAGGTACCGGCCGCCGGGAACCCAGTTCATAGACCCGCCGGATGGTGGAGACCAGTTCATCGCCGCTGAACGGCTTGATGAGAAACTGACGGGCGCCAGCCAGCATGGAACGCCGCAAATAGTCCGCTTCCCCCTGGACCGACATCATGACGACTTGCGAGTAGGGTACTTGCTGCGTAATAGCCTCAGTGGCCGCAATGCCATCCAGTCCAGGCATATTGATGTCCATCAGCACGACGTCCGGCTGAAATTCTTTGGCCAGTTGTATCCCTTCCTCACCATTGGTAGCCGCAGCGACGACCTCAATGTCCGTCTCAAAGTAGAGGAGTTTCCGCAGGTTCTCCCGCGTCTCTGGTATGTCATCCACTATCAACACGCGGATTTTTTCTTCGGGCATGAATAGCATCACCTCCCGTGAGTCGAAAACCCTCAGCCAATCCTGTTGGCGTTCAACGTGGCCGGTCTGGCTTCACTTTTGATAGCGCCGTGTTCAATCAGCTGGCGGCGGTGAGACAGGTATCGCACCCTGGCTTTGCGTGGGCTCCAGACGGTAGGGCAGCCCGGTAGGAGACGATATGCGGAATCGGGTCATGACGTACTCTAGGGTCACTTGCTCGGTTTCGTGCCGGTCCACGTCTTCACTCGAGCGGAGCGCCAGGTCAATGATGTAATCGTTCTGCAGGAAATACATCAACACCACCGCATCCTGAGGCGAGACCATTAAAATGAGAGAGTCAAACAACTTGGGTAGCTGCCCCTCGCCTTCAGGCTGCTCCCCTTCAGGCTGCTCTACTTCAGGCTGCTCCCCTTCGGGCGCCGCCTGCTGCGCCTGGCCCCACTGGCCTATGCCCAGCACTTCGGCCTCGTCTACCGTGAGCTGGCAAAAAGTCCGCTGCACCTGCTCGCCCACCGGCTGGCAGCCCGCCTCACAAGATTCGTCGCCAGCAAAGATGAGAGGCGTCTTGATCTGCGTGTCTGGGTCCACGCCTACAAAAGCGCCGCATACAAGGACGTCCACGCGGTCGCCGGGTTGGATGGCATAGTTCACCGCCGCCAACTGGCTCACGGGAAAGGCCACTGCCACGCGGCCATCAGAAATAAGGGGAGAAGCCCGCCAACCCACGCGCTGCACGTCTTCCACGGCGATGACCTTGTCGGCGACCAGCACGTCTTTCTGGTAGATATCTTGCTTGGCCAGCTTGCCGACTACATCGGCCGGATCCAGGATTGCTTTCTCCGGCAGCTTGTCCACCTCTACAGGACGGAGGCCCACCGCGTCGGGCAGGATCTTTTCGCCCAGGCCAATGTTCTGCAAAGCGACCACCACGTCTCTTGTTTCAGGAGCGACTTCAGTAGCCCCTGCTTCCGGGGTCCCTGCAGTCGGCGTATCAGGAGTGGCACGCCCCCGACCCTGCAGTACCAAGATCAACCCTCCCCCCACGATGGCCAGAGCCAGCAGCACTACTCCCAGGATAATAAAGAATCTCCCTCTGGATTGCATTGTCTTTCCTCCTAACGAGCGCCCGTATGCCAGGTGACGTCCACCTACCTTATAATATACCCTACCTTATGGCAATTGTCAAGAGCGACACAAAATCCACAGCAACACAACAAAAGAGCGGGAATACACCCCGCTCTTGAGGCCGGCGGGCCACGCCGGTGCACCGACCCGCGTTCGTGCCAGACTACCGGATCAGACGGACATAGATGCGGTCGAATATCTCGGTGAATATGTCGTCTAACTGATCGCGGCTCGGCGCATTCTTGTAGATGCCCCCGGTGACGCGCGCGGCTTCGGCCAACAGGTCGTCGTCCACAGAATCACCAATGCCTATGGTGTAGAGAGTGACGAGGTTATTGCGTGCCAGGTAGGCAAAGACCATCACGCAATCATAGTCCGAATCGCCGTTGTCAGGCCAAAAGTCACCAAAGGAATCCTTGCCAAACTTGGATGCCACTGCAGTGCGGAAAGCGCCGTCATTACATTTGTCGCCGGCACGCTGGTTCACCCGGCCATCGGTGACAAGAATCATGATGTGATTGGCCTGAGGACGGCCATAGTGAACCAGATCCTCGTCAGCAAAGAGATTGCCCGGGTCAGAGTAATCCGGCGCGCCCTCCGCCCTGGTCATGAGCACGCGAAGGCCATCCCACATGGCCTCGCTGATGTTGGTCGATCCGCCGACGTCGGCACCTGACACGGCTGCCAGCACGTCTATGTAGGCCGTCTCGTAATCGTCAGCACAGTCATTTTGGCCCAACCTCACCAGGCACTCCAGTTCGTTCCCGATGGAGGCATTAGTATCATAGCGGACAAAACCAAACTGGTCATACTGGGGGTCGAGCTTGCCGGCAAAGTTCTTGATGGCCTCCTTGGCCGTGCGTATGGGCTGCTCGCCGCCGAACATAACGTCATTGAGCGTGTCCCAGCTGCAACCGTCAGCCACACCGTTGCCGTAGGGCACAGTGCACTCGTTGCACGCCAGGCCATACAACCGGCCCGACTCAACCGGCCCAATGCTGTCGTCATCGAGCAGAGCGGGAGGGTCGTCAGTATCGGTCGTGATCACAATCTTGTCCAGGTTGACCCCCATGCCGCCGGCCCAGATGTTGAGCGTATGGACCGAGTCTACGGTCCAATTCCGCCCCACCCCCAACCGTACCCAGCGCCAGCGGGCATTGCTGGGGGTCACCCCCCCCCCGTCTATAGGGAACTCGAGATTCCCTCCTTCAGGCTCGCCATCCAGTCCCCAATGGAAGGCGCCCGGATCCATTGCCTGGCGGTCGTCGCTACCTCCCTGGCCCCTGACCCACATGAACCAGACGCCATCGTCCGGCACATAAAATGTGTAATCCAGACGGGGAACATAGTCCCGCGTTCCGAGATTCTGGACATCTGCCCAACTGCGAGAGGTGTCCACGTCACCGTTGTTGGTATTCCACCGGTGGTGGCGCATGTAGGGGCGGTGACCGGCGACCCCTTCGCCGCTGGTGTTGGAGCCTCCGTTGCGCTGCATGGCCCAATAAGACGTCGTCTTGTCTTTGTAGACGCCGTGATAATCCACCGTGTAAAGGGTATAGTGTTCGGCCTCAATGGTGATGTAATACTCGCCGTCCTCTTCGGTATAGCCCTGCGGCGGCGAATCGGTGTCGCACAGCACATTGGGGAAGGAGAGCGGATAACGATCGCCGGCGGGATAGGGATCATCTGTTGGCTCGTAGCAACCGTGGCAAACGGTGTCATAGTTCATGGAGCCAGAATCGTCGAGGACGACGATCACGTCCAAAGAGTTGACGCTTTCGGCCACCGCATCGCTGCTCACGTCAATCGTCCCAAAGCCCAACAGGCGCATAAAGTTCATCCTTACCGGCACCGTCCCACCCACTTCAATGCGATAGGCCGAATTGGCGATCTTGGGCGACAGGGGGTCTTCTGGATCCTCGTGCAGTTCCCAGTCCGTCGTGTTGATGTAAAACACACTATCTGAAGTCAGATTACCTGTTATCACCACGCTATCCAGAGGCCCGTAGCGTTCGAATAGAGTACTTGCTCGATCGTAGCCATTTCTTTCCAGATACGCCTGCGCCCGCAGGTGAGCCGCCACTTCGTTGGGCAGTTCGTGCACCCCGGCCAGGGCAGCAGCGTCCACGGCCCGGGCAATCCTGACCCGCTCGATGTAGACCAGGCCCAGGTCAATGGCCAGGCCCACAATGGCAATAAAGGCCACGAAAGTGGCAGCCAGGATGA
>CAYVPU010000044.1:0-1730 GCA_964453885.1 uncultured Anaerolineae bacterium
CAGCTTCCAGATATTGTCATGAACGTCCGAGATCACGGCTACTTGCATGTCATTCCGCCTCCTGATTTTGACCCATTTTACCACAACTTGCGCCAGACACAAACGCCAATGATAAATGACGAATGAGGCAAATGTACCTGTTGTAAGAACAAGATCTATGACTCGCCGCTATGTAAACGTCAGACTTTTGGATTTCGGCAATCCTGCTTATCGCGAGTTTATCGCTCCCTTTCTGCTGGCCCGCGCAACACATAAAGGCGGCCCGGTGCCAGCACGGGCGCAATTTGGCCAGCAGGTAGAGAAGGCATTGCGCGCCTGGTGGAAATCGCTGGAGAGGAGAACCTGATCCTGGACTGGGAAGACGAGGCGGGAAAAGAACGTCTTATTGAGTGCGAGGAGGAGCCGTGGCGTGAGGATTGGCGGGCTTTTGAGATGGAAGAGGAAAAAGCAGAGCCTCTGGGCGTATTGGGAGCCGCCCTGCTGGCTGCCCTCGGCGAAACCAAGGACGAGGAGTTATAGCGCGGTATGAAAAAACGACTACGATTCTGGATGAATTTGTTAGTGATCTTTGCCTTGCTGTTTTTTGCCCTGCTGGGACAGTGGGATTGGGTACTGGCCGGCGTTATCGGTCTGATCGTGGGTAACGGTTTGTCCTGGTGGCAAGATGCTTGACGCGGCCATTGGGACTGTAGTACTATGGCCAACCTATTGCCAAAGTCGCGATTATGTAGTATAATTTACATAGCTCCGCAGCCACTCGAGGGGGGGAAGAGAGGGATGAGGTGCTTAAAAAGGCCGTTGTCTGGGGTGTCACGCTCTTCCTCAACCTAGTCATTATCCTTGCCGTCGCCCCGGGGGTGACCAGCCAATCGCCGCCCGGTGACCCCAGGGCGTTCCCCACCGAGTTTGTCGTCAGTGGAGAGTTCCTCCGTTTCTTTAACCGCTACGGCGACATTGAGACCTTTGGCTATCCCCTCACGATAGAGTTTAAAGAGGCCGGCCGCCAGGTGCAATACTTTCACCGTGGCCGGATGGAGTTGTTCCCCGAAAACCCGCCCGAGCAGCGTGTGGTGCTGGGCCAGCTTGGAGAACGAATGTTCGCGCCTGAGCCTCCCCTTGCTGAACCGGAACCCCAGCCGGATCGGCGATTCTTTCCCGAAACGGGGCACACCGTGACCTCTGCCTTTCTGCGCTATTTTGAGAGGCGGGGCGGCGAGGACTTGTTCGGGTATCCCATCAGCGAGATGATGGTGGAAAACGGGCGCATCGTGCAGTACTTTCAGCGCGTGCGCCTGGAGTGGCACCCCGATAACCCGCCCGGCCTGTGGGTGCAACTGGGCAAATTGGGCGAGATTTACCTGGACCAGTTCCCACCACCGCCGGAGGCACGAGACCCTTCCGCCGGCGGGAGCCGCCGGGTCGTTATGCCCACAGTGGCCTCCCTGGACATGGACGTCTCGGTGAAATACTCCTTTGTCGGGCAGAACCAGCCGCAGACGTTGTACGTGTTTATCTACGACCAGGACAGCAATCCCCTGGCCGGGGCGGAGGTGCGGGCTGTGATCCACTTTCCCGACAGTGACCGCGAGATCATGTTGGCCGAGACCAACGAATTGGGACTGTCCTGGCAGGCATTCGACGTGGGGCAGGTTCCCGTAGGTGAGACGGTGGCTATCGAGGTAGTGGTGAGCTACGGCGGCATCGAAGGTAGAACACAGACGTCGTTTCTG
>CAYVPU010000044.1:1830-3573 GCA_964453885.1 uncultured Anaerolineae bacterium
CGAGGTAGTGGTGAGCTACGGCGGCATCGAAGGTAGAACACAGACGTCGTTTCTGATCTGGTTATGAGAATTGTCGCCAGGCCGCTGCCCGGTTCGGTGTGCCCACGTTTGTTTTCCTCGACCCTGATGGCCTGGAAGCCTCGCCGTCCCGCACCCCCTTCGACCGGATCAGGGCATCCTTCGATACGCGCTCCACGTTGTTCCACGCTACTCAGGATGCTAGTCGTCTCCCTCTTCTGAAGGGCCTTCGTCGCCGTCCTCCCAGCCGATGATCCAGACGCACAGGCCGGCCAGCAGGATCGTGCTGACGATGAGGGCCGCCCATTGTCCGGCCAGCAAGCCCACGTCCTTGGCTGCCCAGAGCAGGATGACGACCATGCCCACGGCCAACACCAACCAGGCTAGCAGGCGAGGGTGCTCGATGAAAAAGCTCTTGATCCCTGACATGACGCCTCCTATAGCGGATCTGTCCTGATCTGGTCGGAAAGCCGTTTGACCATCATGACCGAGTCCTCGTTGATGCGCTCCTTGGCCACCTCTTGCCAGAAGGAATGTAGACTCTCCATCTCTTGGGGCAGGTAGCCTTTATCCAGGAAAAGCATAAACTGTTCCTCGGATGCGCTCTGATCCAGGAAAAAGATGACCGCTTCGCAGGCCAGTTCGCTGGCTGCTCTTTCCACTTCTTCCACCAGGGGTGAGGCCAACTCGGTGAGAAGCCTGTTCGGGTAGACGTAAAAATCGTCCACCAGCGTGACCAGGTTCTCCGTTTGCCAGCCTGCTACAGCCGCGCCCTGGCGAGAGACGGCAATGCGGTAGCCTTTTTGCAAGATCCGCTCTCGTATCTCCTCCTGGCTGAGAGGCGGTTGTCCCTTTCGGGCTGCGTTGACCAACCCTCTGATGGCCGGCACATCTTTTGGATTGGCCCGCCTGACAACGACTTTCAACTCGTTCATCGGTTCCCTCCTCTTTCTCTGGCGCTCTTGAGCCTGGCATTTTGGTGTGAATATGTGAATGGAATTTACGGAATGGACTCCCAGGCGGCGAGGACCTGGCGGCGTGTATCTTCCGGCGAGCCGCTGGTATCAATGACCACATCGGCCAGGGCCACTTTGTCTGCCTGGGGCGGCTGGGCTTCGACGCGGAGCCGGGCCTCGGCCTCGCTCAAACCTCGCAGCCCAGTCAGCCGGGCGATCTGTGCCTCCGGCGGACAGGTGGTGACCCACAGCGTGTGGTAGGCGCGGTGCATCCCCGCCTCAATGAGCTTGATGGCCTCGACGACGACCACGCGCTCCGCTGCTTCGGCAATGGCAGCAGTCACGGCCTGGACGGTGGCCGGGTGGACAATGGCCTCCAACCGGCGCAGCGCCTCTGGATCGGCAAAGACAATTTGGCCCAGGCACTGCCGATCGATCTGACCATCGGTGGTCAAGATCGCCTGGCCAAAGGCGTCCACGACCGCGCGCCAGGTAGGCGTGCCGTGGCGCATCATCTTGTGGGCCACCTGGTCAGCGTCAACCGTGCACGCCCCCAGTTGTGCCAGCATCCGGGCAACAGCACTCTTGCCGGTGGCGATGTTGCCCGTGAGTCCGATCAGGTATCTGTCCATGCCTCGCCGCTGCTATGCCCTCACTGCCTCGGCGATGGCCTCCCATTCGATCATTAACCCTTCCAACGTTTGCTCCGTCTGATCGTATTCTACCCCCAACTCACGCACTCTGTCAAGCTGCTGCGCTGCGCTGGCTT
>CAYVPU010000044.1:3673-10946 GCA_964453885.1 uncultured Anaerolineae bacterium
TCGTATTCTACCCCCAACTCACGCACTCTGTCAAGCTGCTGCGCTGCGCTGGCTTTGGCCAGGGCAGCGGTCAGCGTTGTTAGTTGGTTCTCCAGAACCGCGATTTCCGTCTCCAGTTCCCCGGCCCGGAGGGCACGACGTTCCTGCTCCCGCTGTGATTCTCGTGCTTTTCGTTCGGCGGGTCGTCGTCGTTTCTGGCGTTGGGCCGATTCTAGCTGGCTGTCACCCTGCCTTCGTCGCTCCTCCTTCAAGTATTCGTCATAGCCTCCCCGGTATACCTGCAATCGTCCGTCTTCCAGTTCCCAGATCTGCGTTGCCAACGCCCGGATGAGGTATCGGTCATGGCTCACCAGCAGGATCGTGCCGTTGAATTCGGACAGCACGCTTTCCATGATCTCTTGAGAAGCGATATCCAGGTGATTGGTTGGCTCGTCCAGGATGAGCAAGTTAGCGCCCTGCAGGGTGAGCCGGGCCAGTGCGACGCGGCTTTGCTCGCCGCCGGAAAGGTCACCCACTCGTTTGAATACGTCGTCGCCGCTAAAGAGGAATCGTCCCAGGTAATTGCGCGCTTTGGGGATCTTTATGTTCTTGACATCCAGTATGGCGTCCAGTACGGTCTGCTCCAGGTCCAGGTCGGCGTGGGCCTGGGCAAAATAGCCTACCACCACGCTGGCTCCGAGACGCACGCTTCCAGCCAGGGGGGGCAATTGGCCGATGGCCGTCTTGAGAAACGTCGTCTTGCCTGACCCGTTGGGGCCGATGAATGCCACACGCTCCAACCGCCGGAGCTCCAGATCGGGCGCAGAGAAGAGCGGAACTTGTTGTCCGGTGCTGCTCCGTTCGGCTGGATAGCCCACGTGCAGACCCTCGGTGACCAATACGATGTCGCCGCTGCGTTTGGTGGCGTTCATTCTAAGGTGAATGTGTCGCGTCTCGCGGGGACGCTCCAGACGCTCCAGGCGTTCCAGGCGTTTGCGGCGGCCTTGCGCTTCGCGGGTGCGTTGCCCAGCTATGTAGCGCCGGATGAAAGCCTCTGTCCTGGCGATGTATTCCTGCTGCGCCTCGTACTCTGTGGTGCGCTGGGCCATCCGCTCGGCGCGCAGTTGCACGTATTTGCTATAGTTCCCTGGATACGCTTCCAACCGTCTGTAGACCAGGTCCCACACGCGATTGACGACCTTGTCCAGGAAATAGCGGTCGTGGGCCACCACGACAAGACTGCCAGGCCAGGCGCTGAGGTATTCCTCCAGCCACTCCATGGCCTCCAGATCCAAGTGGTTGGTGGGCTCGTCCAGCAGCAGCAGGTCGGGTTCCTCCAGGAGCAGGCGGGCCAGCAGGGCGCGGGTTTGCTGGCCGTTGCTGAGCGCCTCCACCGGCCAATGAAAGGTCTCCCGCGCAAAGCCCAACCCGCTCAGTACCCGTTGGATACGCACCTCGTACCCGTAGCCACCAGCCATCTCGAAGGCAGTGAGAAGCTGATCGTAGCGGGTCATTGTTGCCTCCCGGCGTGACGGGTCGGCCATGGCCTCTTCCAGGCGGTGGAGTTCCTTCTGCTGAGCCAGCAGACTCTCAAAGACCGAAAGCATCTCGGCCCAGAGAGTGTGTTGGCTGTCGAGACCGCCAGTCTGCGGCAGGTAACCAATGCGCAGACCCTTTATGCGACGGAGGACGCCTTCGGTGGCTGTTTCCAGGCTGGTCATGATGCGGAGCAAAGTGGTCTTGCCCTCGCCGTTGGGGCCCACCAGGGCCACTTTGTCGCCGTGGGCCAACTGGAACGAGACGCCAGCAAAGACGTCTTGCGCGCCGTATGATTTTGCCAGGTTGTGACCAGAGATGACCGACATGGATTTTTCTCCCAGAGTAGAGCAGGGTCAATTATACCACTTTATGGCGCAATGCTCAATTCTCAGTTCTGAGTGCCAACGCTCAACCCTCAATGTTCGGAGTAAGGTTTTTGGGCCAGACATTAAGATTTTTAGAGTTGATGTTGAATTGTTTAATTGGGTATTGACAAAATTTAAAATATATGGTATAATTTCACTAGTTGATTAAAAATCTTAATCATGAACAAGGATTTTCTTATATCCGAAGCAGAAATTCTTAGAGCGTAATAAAGGAGGTGGCTGATGTATCCTATACCAGGTCAGTGTCCCGTTTGTAGTGAGGCGATGGAGGTGACGCGCCTATATTGCCGTCATTGTGACACAGCAGTTGAAGGGCACTTTTCCCTGGGTAGATTTCATCGCCTTACGGCAAAGCAGTTGCAGTTTGCCGAGACCTTTATCCGCTGTGAGGGCAAGATCACTCGAGTGGAAGGTGAGATGGGAGTCTCTTACCCCACCGTGCGGGCGAGGTTGAACGACCTTATCCGCGCGCTGGGCTACGACGTAAAGCCCGAGCCGGCCGGTATCTCGCCAGAAGAACGACAGAGCATCCTGGAAGACCTGGCTCAGGGCAAAATCTCTTCCGAGGAAGCCGTAGAATTGTTACAAGGACGATAAGTCAAAAAAGGAGGCAAAAATGCCAGTATCAGTGAAAGCAGAACGGGCACAGATTCTCAACATGATCAGCGAAGGCAAGATCTCGGCCGAAGAAGGGGCGCGACTTTTGGCCGCTGTCAAGCCGCCCGAGCGACGGGAATCGCTCGCCAGAACGAAGGATGCCGCTCGCGGACGCTGGTTGCGCGTGCGGGTGTTAAACATGGCCACCGGCAAGCCCAAGGTCAACGTCAACATCCCTATGGGGCTGGTCAGCATGGGTCTCAGGCTCGGCGCTCAGTTTGCACCCGAGTTGGAAGATTTCGACATGGAAGAGTTGATGGCTGCCATAGATGAAGGCGTGCAAGGCAAGATCATCGAAGTCGAAGACGAAGAGGACGGCGAGCGAGTGGAGATTTTCATCGAATAGCCGAATAACACCATCAGGAGGTGACAATGTACGAGCAGAGAGTTTCGACCTCGGAATCTCCTCGCGTGGAAGTGACTGCCTGCCAGGGCGATCTGACCGTAACCACGTGGGACAAGGCCGAAGTGTTGATCGCGGTAGACAGCGAACAGGTGTTGACTGTCGAGGAGCGGGACGACACGGTAGCGTTGGCTGTCAACAGCGATTGTAGGCTGACCGTTCCGCCCAGAGCCTCCCTGGTCGCCGTCCAGGTGCAGGGCGATCTGTCAGTGCGGGGAGTGGGTGGAACCGTGGAGGTGGTCACCGCGCAGGGAGACGCGCAGTTCAAGGATGGCGCCGGGAGCGTGTCGTCAAGCACGGTCCAGGGCGACCTGACGGTAAAGGACTGGGCCGGCGACGTCAACGGGGGGACAGTACAGGGCGACGCCGAGGTGCGGCGGGTGGCTGGAACCGTGTCCCTGACCACAGTTGGTGGCGACCTGACGGCAGAAGACATTGGCGGCGCGCTGGCAGCAGGATCGGTGAGGGGCGATGCGTATTTGCGAGGGTTGAGCGACACACTTTCCCTGGGGAGTATCGGCGCAGACTTGATCGCGCGAGACCTGTTGGCTGGCGCCGACGTGGCGCAGGCGGGAGGCGACGTCTCGCTCAAATCGGTCTTTGCCGGGCCACACACTTTCCGCATCCAGGCACGAGGCAACGTCGCCGTCAAGTCGCTGCCGGGCAGTGACGCGACTTTCACCCTTCAGGCAGACAGCGGACGGGTGCGGGTCAAGGGGCTCACCGGCGAGACGACGGAGGAAGGGCGATGGCAGGGCGTCATCGGAGATGGAAAAGCCCAGGTCACGCTGACTTGTACGCACGGCAACGTCACGCTCAAGGCATTGGCTGAGGGCGAAGAAGTCAAAGAGCACGCCGCTTTTGTCCATACAGCACCACCGCCACCCCCACCGCCGATTCCAGCGGAGGAGTTGGCCTGGCGCATCCAGCAGCGTGTGGCCGAAAAGCTGAGCAAGATTGACTTTGAAGCCATTGCCCGCCGGGAAGCAGAGAGCGCCCGCCGCCAGGCGGAACGGGAGGTTGCCAGGGCACAGCGAGCGGCGGAGAAAGTGCGGCGCAGAGCAGAGCGCGCTCAGAGAAAAGCGCAGAAGAAAAAGATGCAATGGCACGTTGAGTGGGATACCGGACGTGGCGCTCGGCGGACGTCGAAACACGGCCAGGGTGCCAGCGAGGAAGAGCGGGTAGCCATACTGCGGATGTTGGCCGAGGGCAAAATCTCTGCCCAGGAGGCCGAGATTCTTTTGCAGGCCCTGGAAGGCTGAGGGTTGAAGGCAGGTATAGACAGGAGATAGCGAGAGGAGACGACGATGGAACAGCAAACAGAGGCCACGCAGGACCAAGAGACAAAACACTTTGGCGATGCCTTTGAGCGGTCTGGTGAGCGGATGGCGGCCTGGGGTGAGACCTTTGGCCAGCACATGGCCGCCTGGGGCGAGGAGTTTGGGCGTCAGATGGAGACCTGGGGCAAAGAGTTTGAGTGTCGCATGGAGGCCTGGGGCAAGGAGTTTGGGCCCCGCGTGGAGGCCTGGACCGAAGACCTGGCCCAGGGCGTGGAGAAGGTTGGCCAGCGCATTGGAGAGTGGTTTGAGGAGGGAACGACCTCTCCTGCCACCGATGCCGATAGACTGCGGGAGGAGCGCCTTGCCATCCTGCGCATGGTGGAACAGGGCAAGATCAGCGTTACCGAGGCGGAGGGCTTGCTACGGGCCATGGGCGAGTAGCCGTCTCTTGTCGAGCAAAGGAGAACACAATGTTTGATCTATCAATGGCAATCAAGGCACAGGTGCATCGTGATAATCTGTTGGAAGATGCCGAGATTCACCGGCTATACAAGATGGCTCAGGCAGATCGGCCCAGGCCGCAGGAGCATTTACTCCTGAGTATCGGTGATGCTCTGGTTTCTTTGGGCCTCCGGCTGAAAGCACGATACCAGTCGGACTCGGCTGTGCCCATCCTTCGAGCAGGTCAGCAGATTTGAGTAGAAAGGAAACACGTCCGATGGACGAGGAAAGAACAAAGATATTGGAAATGTTGTCCGAAGGGAAAATCACTGCCGAGGAGGCCGAGCAGTTGCTCAAAGCCCTCAGGGGGAAGCAGCCATCCCAGGCCGAAGCGCAGGAAATCCAGGGCCGTGGGCGTTGGCTTGACTGGATTGTTTCCCTGTTCGGTGCGAAGGCAAAGTATATGGAGCAATTGGATTGGACCCTTGAGGGGGTTGGTGTCTCGTCCATCAAGGCCCAAACAGCCAATGGCTCGATCTCACTCCGTGGTTCGGATCAGGATCAAGTGACGGTTTCCGCCTGGAAAAAAATCCAGGCACACACTGAAGCAGCAGCAGAGGAGTTTGCCCGGCAAGTTCAAATCCACGTCGAACGGCATGGAGATGAAATTCGCATCCACAAGGAATATCCCAAGCCCCCCATAGGTTACAGCGTTTCAGTACGCTACGAAATCTCGAGCCCGCGCTCCGTTGACGCGAACCTTCGCACCAGCAACGGCGCGATCCACATCCATCAGGTTGACGGCGCGGTCGAGGCCGTGACTTCCAATGGCGCTATCGAATTGCAGGGTGGGACGGGCAACGTGAATCTCCGCACTTCCAACGGCGCAATTCAATTGCAGGATGCGATGGGTCACATCCGTGTGGAAACATCCAATGGCAAGATCAAGGCATCAGTGAGCCAGTTGGAGGACGGCGTCTTTTTGACTTCTAATGGCTTAATAGAGGTCAAGATTCGTGAGGGTGACGCCCCTGTGACGGCCAAGACTTCCAATGGCGCCATTCATTTGGCCCTTCCTGCAGATTTTGCTGGACAATTGGACGCAAGGAGCACCAATGGACGTGTGCATTCCGAGTTGCCGATCTCGGCAACCGACGGGGCAAGAAACCGCCTCGTTGGCCAAATCGGCGAGGGTGGCGAGACGGTGATCAAGCTGCGCACTTTGAATGGTAGCATCCATCTGAGAGCGCAAGGGTAACAGCCTGTCGCGCTTATGAAATACACCTGCATACGAGGAACGTTGAACATGGAAAGAACAAGGCAGCATCCATCCAGGTGGCAGATCCCGTTTTTCACTATCTGGACAGGCCAATTGTTTTCGTTGATCGGCAGCCATCTGGCCCAGTTTGCGCTCGTCTGGTGGCTGACCCAAACTACCGGTTCGGCAACGGTGCTGGCGACGGCCACCTTAGTGGCCATACTCCCCGGTGTGGTCCTGGGGCCGTTCGCCGGCGCGCTGGTGGACCGCTGGAACCGGCGCAAGGTGATGATCGTGGCTGATGGTTTTGTCGCTCTTGTCTCGGCGTGGTTGGCCTATCTCTTTTGGACCGGCTCCATGAGCGTCTGGCACGTCTACGTCGCCATGCTGGCACGGGCGCTGGGCGGGGCGTTCCATTGGCCTTCCATGCAGGCCTCCACCTCACTGATGGTGCCTAAAGAGCATCTCTCGCGGGTGGCCGGACTCAACCAGACCGTCCAGGGCGCTATGAATGTAGTCGCCCCGCCGTTGGGTGCGATCCTGCTCAGTCTTTCGCCGCTGCATGGCATTATGGGCATTGACGTGGTGACAGCCGTCATCGCCATCAGCCCGCTCTTTTTTGTGACTATTCCCCATCCACGAAAAAAAGTGGCCGGTGCCGCTGCGGAAAGCAAACCCTCACTGTGGCAGGATATGGGCGCGGGGTTGCGCTATGTCTGGGAGTGGCCTGGTTTAATGGCGATCCTGGTCATGGCTATGATCATCAACTTTGTTATCAATCCGGCTTTCTCCTTGATGCCACTATTGGTCACGGAACATTTCAAAGGTGGCGCGCTACAGTTGGGCTGGCTCGAATCGGGCTGGGGGATTGGCATGGTGCTGGGCGGGCTGCTCCTGAGCGTGTGGGGTGGGTTTCGTCACCGCGTGTACACCTCGTTGGCCGGCCTGGTGCTGGGTGGGATAGGCATCATGGGCGTAGGCCTGGCGACAGAGAGAGAGTTCTGGCTGGCGCTGGTGGCCATCTTTGTGGCCGGCTTTATGAACCCCCTGATCAATGGACCATTCTTTGCCATCTTGCAGGCGAGGGTTGCACCCGAGATGCAAGGGCGTGTGTTCACGCTGGCTGGTAGTCTCTCTTCGGCGATGATGCCCTTGAGTCTAGTGGTTGCCGGGCCGGTGGCCGATGCGGTAGGGATACGAATGTGGTATGTGGTGGGCGGCGCTACTTTTGCCCTGATAGGGGCAGGTGCCTTTCTTGTGCCGACGATTGTGAATATCGAACAGAACCACAATGGGCAGACCATTGAGGATGCAACCCTACTTTCGACGA
>CAYVPU010000044.1:11046-16550 GCA_964453885.1 uncultured Anaerolineae bacterium
CTTGAGGGAGGAAAAACAAGCAATGCCAGACCCACGAATTGAAAAACTGGCCGATGTATTGGTCAACTATTCGGTTGCGGTGCAGCCGGGTGATAGAGTGATGGTACAGGGAGGTACTGTGGCCGAACCGCTGCTCAAGGCGGTTTATGCCAAAGTGCTGCAGGCAGGGGGACATCCGTTGATGCTGGCCGCCCTGCCCGGCACGGACGAGTTGTTTTTCCGCTACGCTTCGGATGAACAATTGCAGCACGTGCCTGAGCCGGTCAAGATGGTCATCGAAACCTATGAGGGCAGCATCGGGATCATGAGCACAGAGAACACCAAGTCGTTGAGCGGTGTAGACCCGGCCAAGATGGTGTTGCGCAACCGGGCACAAACGGAGCTAATGAAAACTCTTATGCAGCGCTCCGCCGCCGGTGAGTATCGCTGGGTCGGTACGCTGTTCCCGACCAACGCCCACGCCCAGGATGCCGAGATGAGTCTGAGCGATTACGAAGATTTTGTCTACGGCGCTTGCATGCCCGATATGGACGACCCGGTAGGCTACTGGCGGCGTTTTTCGGCCCAGCAGCAAAAGATCGTGGATTGGTTCGTGGGCAAGGAACGGGTGCACGTCATCGGCCCGGAAACCGATTTGAGCTTGAGCATCGCCGGGCGCACTTTTATCAACAGCGATGGCAAAAACAATATGCCGAGCGGCGAAGTCTTTACTGGCCCGGCGGAGGACAGCGTTGAGGGCCACGTCTGTTTTTCGTACCCGGCCATCCACCAGGGACGCGAGGTGGAAGGCGTGCGGCTGTGGTTCGAGAAAGGCCGGGTGGTAAAGGCGAGGGCCGAGAAAAACGAGGATTTCCTGCTCCAGACGCTCGATACCGATGAGGGTTCGCGCTACGTGGGCGAATTCGCCATCGGCACCAACGAGGGCATCACCCGCTTTACAAAGAGCATCCTATTCGACGAGAAAATTCATGGCAGCTTTCACATGGCGCTGGGGGCTAGCATTCCCGAGTCGGGCGGCAAGAACGAGTCGGCCATCCACTGGGATATGATCTGCGACCTGCGCGATGGGGGCGAGATCTGGGTGGACGATGAACTGCTGTACAAGAACGGGCAGTTTGTGATCGAGTTTTGAGAAGGACATTGCCAATTCGCCATCAACGCCAAATCGTAGTAGAATAAGGCTCGCTGTTGAAGAGTAGACAGAGCGAGACAGGAGGGCGTTGATGGCGACACGCATGGCCAGGCAGGCGGCTGCTCACCGAGGCGTGAGGCGGCTGAATCCGCTGCGCGATCTGGGCCAGGTGGCCAGCGTCATCGGAGAGGGCTTTGGCCCAGGTTTAACCGAGGAGGGTCGGCGTGCCTTGAGAGAGATGCGACTCTTGAGCCGGTTGGGCCCCCTGCTGTGGTGGCTGATGGTCACATCGCCTGATTTCCGCGAGTACCACTCTGGGTTTGTGTGGGTCAAAGACGGACAAGTGGTGGGCACCTTGCACATCACCCGGCCAGCGTCTTATGCCCGGCGGTGGCTCATTAGCAACATGGCGGTCCGGGCCAGCTATCGCGGTCGAGGTATTGCCCGTTCATTGATGGAGGCAGCGCTGGCCTGGGCGAGTGAGCAGGGCGGCGAGGCAGTCTTTTTGCGAGTGCGGCGGAACAATGCGGCGGCTTGGTCTCTTTACCAGGGTCTCGGCTTCCAGCCCTTGAATGACACGGTAGACTTGCGGCTGGCACGGGTGCCGCCAGTGCAAAAGGTGAAAATCGCTGCAACCGAGACGTCGCTAGCGCCTTACGATCCGCGCCAATGGCGCCAGGTGCGCGAGCTGGCTCAAGCGGCTATACCGCCCAACCTTCGCTGGTTGGAGACGGTGCGCATCGCTGATTTTCACCCGGCTCTGGAGCGGCGACTGGCCGAATGGTGGGCTGACCTGACGACTGGACACAGGACTTGGCGTCTGATCGCGCAGTGCAAAGAGCGGATCATCGCCGCCATGGCAGTGAGAATCGCCGGTCGTCGAGGGAATCACTCCCTGATCTTGCACGTCCACCCCGATCACCGGGGAGAGGTGGAGGAGGTGCTGGTGGCAGAGGCACTCTCTCGCCTGTGGTCGTATCGAGACCGGGCTACGTTCGTAACGTTGCCCATCTGCTATGCGCAGGTCCTCAACGTGCTAAAGCGGTACGGCTTTGTGGAACAGAAAACATTGACATTGATGCAGCGGCCATTGGGCAAATGTTAACACCAAGGATGCTCACACTATGTCACAAAGAAATGTCAGTTTTTTTACTGTCCTGAGGAACCGTCACTTTCTGGGCCTTTGGTTGGGGCAGGTGGTTTCGAACATTGGGGATTATTTCTATTATCTGGCGGTGCCAATCACCGTTAATCGGTTGACCGGGTCTACCACGGCAATGGCGCTGTCCATGATGTCTATTTTTTTGCCCCAACTCCTCTTTGGGCTGGTGGCGGGAGTCTTTGCAGATCGTTGGAATCGTAAGCGGACAATGATCGTGGCCGATCTTTTGCGGGGCCTCATTGTCCTGCTTTGCCTGACCATCCGCTCGGCGGATCAGGTATGGATCTTTTACCTGGTCGGTTTCCTGGTCTCTACGGCCAGCCGGTTTTTCTTCCCGGCTCGCAGTGCGGCGATTCCCCTCATTGTGGACAAAGAGGAACTGATGATCGCTAATGGGCTTTCGCAGATCACCCAGACAGTGTCCCTCATCGCCGGATCGGCCCTGGCCGGTTTTGCCATCGGTCTTTGGGGCGAGCAGGTCGCCTTTATCGCCAACATGCTCTCCTATTTTGTCTCGGCGGCCTTTATCCTTACCATCACAGTCCCGCACAACTTGGCCTCGACGGAGAGCGAGCAGCCCTTCGCTCTCGTTCAGGACAGGCCCGATGGTGGGCAGTTGCGTGCCGTGTGGCAAGAGTTGGTGACTGGCCTCTCTTTCATCAAGAGTAACCGGGTGCTGGTGGGCGTGCTGACGAGTCTAGGCGTCATCCAGTTGGGCATTGGCGCCATGCAGGTGATCTGGGTGCCGTTTTTCCAGAACTACTTTGGGATCGGCCCCGAGGGGCTGGGGATCGTGGACTCGTTACAGGGTTTTGGCATGGCGGTAGGTGCGATGGCTATTGGGTTTCTTATGACCCGTTTCAATAAAACGACGATCATTGGCAGCGGTGTCGTGGCCATCGGGGTTCTCATCGCCCTGGTGGGCCTGTCGCCGGCGTTCGCTCTGGTCCTGGGTTTGAGTTTTACCCTGGGGCTTTTCTTGTCGCCGGTGCAGGCCGCATTGACCACCGTGATTCAACTGGCTGTGCCGGACGACAAGATGGGCCGGGTGAACAGCGCCATAGGCACTGCGGTCAGCGTGGCTATGCTGGTCTCTATGGCTGTGGCTGGCTCGGTGGGCAATGTCGTCAGCCTGCGCCTGATTTACGTCGTTTCGGGAGTCACCATCGCCGTGGGCGGCGTGGTCAGTTTCTTTCTCATTCCTGAAAGCGAAACTGAACAGAGAAAAGACCTGGGGCAGACCGCCACCGTGCCGGTCGCCGGTGGGGATTAGATTGTGTAGCAAGGAGAGATAATTGTGTCCGACGAACGAATGCAGATTCTGCGCATGATCGAAGAGGAGCAGATCACCCCCGAAGAGGGCATCAAGTTGTTGGAGGCGCTGGCCTCTGCGGAGGAAAACGTCGTGGAACAGGCCACTGCCGAGGGAGTGATAGATGTCAACGCGTCGTCTTTTGTGACAGAGCCTCCTCCCCCGGAGAGTGAGTCGCTTGAGGACGAAACCACCGACCGCGCCGCGTCGCCTGACTTTGCCAGCTTTGACCACTTGTGGCTCATTCCGCTGGCAGCAGGTGTCGTGCTGGGTGCGGTCGGCTTGGGCCTCATCCTTCTCATCCAGGTGGCCTCGCCGGATAGCTTTTTCCTCGTCTGCGGTTTGATGCCCCTTTTGCTGGGTCTGGCGGTCATCGTGCTGGCCTTCTGGAGCAGAACCGCCCGCTGGCTGCACGTTCGTATCCGAGGCGAGCAGCGGATCAGCATCAGTTTCCCGCTGCCCCTGCGGCTGACCGGCTGGATCTTGCGTCTGGTGCGGCCTTATGTCCCCCAGTTGGAGGAGACGGGCCTGGACGAGTTGATCCTGTCTCTGGATGAGAGTCTCGGGGGCGAAGACTATTTTTACGTGGATGTGCAGGACGACAAAGACGGAGAAGAGATACAAGTTTACATTGGATAGCCCAGTGATTTGGAGGTAATGATCAAGGAGGTGGTGAATCATGGCAACCGTTGAAGAGCGGATGAGGATTCTCAAGATGGTGGAGGATGGACAGATCAGCGCTGAGGAAGGGGCCAAGTTGTTGGTTGCCTTGAGCAGCGGTTCCCGGCCCAAGGGCTCTTTGGCCACAGCACCTGGGGGGGCTAAGTGGTTCCGCGTGCGGGTGATGGATCTGAACAGCGGTCGCAACAAAGTCAACGTCAATATTCCCATGAGCCTGGTTAGTGTGGGCGTCAAAATGGGCGCTCGCTTTGCGCCGGACGTGGCAGGAGTGGATTTTGACGAGATCATGGAGGCCATCCGCAGCGGCGCGCAGGGCAAGATCGTGGACATGGTGAACGAAGAGGACGGCGAGCGGGTTGAGATCTTTATCGAGTAGGGGCAGATACTATTGTAACCTGTAGCTCCTGATCTACGTATAGATAGCAGCGAAATCTAGAAACACGAAAGGGGGGTCCTTTGCGCAAGTTATTGCTGCGATGGTTGATCAACACCCTGGCACTGTTCGCCGCCGCCGTGGTGGTAAAAGGCATTGGTGTAGAAGAAGCTCAATGGGCGGGATGGGTGGTATTCGCGGTCGTTGCCGTGATCTTTGGGTTGGTGAACGCGCTCATCCGACCGTTGCTCAAAATGATGACCTGTCCGCTGATTTTGCTGACGCTGGGGCTGTTTACGCTGGTCATCAATGCCCTGATGCTCTGGCTGACCGGAGCGATTTCACAATCTCTTAACCTCGGTTTCTATGTGCTTGATTTCGGAGCAGCTTTCTGGGGTGGTTTGGTCGTAAGCATTGTGAGTGTGGTGTTGAATTTGGTCGTTCGGGACGAAGATGATCGGCGCAAACGCAGGCGGAAACGGGATTGAGGCATCGTTCAGAAGTCAAATGACAACGGGGAGACCCCTCCGATGGGGTCTCCCCGTTGCCGTTTACCTACCTACCTGCTTGAAACTGGATGGCCCTGATGCACACCGTTTCGAGAGTTGACAAGCAGACGGGTTTGCCTTACAATACTTCCTGAGAGGCTGCTCTCTCGACAGGGTATTGCTCTAGCCTTAGCCGAGCAGTAGTTGGCTGTGAGCGCTAATTCAGCAGATAACTCGTGCTCAAAGATGCTCCATTTATGTAGGAATCTCGGAGGTGGGTGATGCGGGATGTCGTGCATCGTCAGGCTGGCGTTTACGTCAGAGGCATCTGCCGACATCGGAGAGTCATCCTGGTT
>CAYVPU010000044.1:16650-17864 GCA_964453885.1 uncultured Anaerolineae bacterium
ATGTACCTGCTGGCCCGCGAATGGACAGGGTCGTCGCTGGCCGCTTTCATCGGCGGGTTGATCTATGGCTTCTGGCCGTATACGCTGTCCCAATCCGGACATCCGAACATGATTGTCGTGTGCTGGGTTCCTTTGGCCCTCCTCTACCTACGGCGCACGCTGGAGAAAGGCCAAAAGCGGGATGCTGTGCTGACGGCCATCTTTTTGGCCCTGACGGGTGTCACTCGCTGGCACTTGTTAATCATGGGTGGGGTGGTCATTGGCCTGTACTTGCTCTACAGGTGCCTGATAGATAAGGCTTGTCGCACCCGGCGCACACTGGGGCTGCTGGCGCTGATGGGATTTGTTGCGACAGCACTGATGGCCCCCCTGGCGACCCCCATGGTTGTCGCTCAGTTGACCCGAGATTATCCGGAGGATATTTTCATTGACGATCAGGCCAAAGGACAGACTGATTTGCTGGCCTACGTGCTGCCCAACCGCAATCTCTCCCTGTGGGGTGATGCAGCCTATCGGCTTTACCAGGATTTCAAGGTGGACAAAGTCCGAGTTCCTTTTCTCGGCTATACGGCCATCGTTTTGGCGCTCTTTGGAACGGTAAAACGTTGGCGGTCGGCCCGGTTCTGGGTGCTGGCGGCGATGGTGTACATTGCTCTGGCCCTCGGCCCCCAATTGCGGGTCAATGACCAGCTCTATCCCCAGGTGCCAATGCCTTACCGCCTGGTGGGAGATCTGTTTTTCATACGTATCCTGCGCAAACCGCATCGTTTCAACGTCTTTGTGGGGCTCCCCGTGGGAATGTTGGCCTCCTTTGGCATGGCAACGCTGCTGCGCCAACGGCTCTTCGGGCGGAAATCGGCTTTGCTGGCAGGCGTGTTGGGAGCGTTGATTCTGGGCGAATATTGTCTTGTGCCCTACCGCACCACGCGTCCCGTGACCCCTGCCTGGTACTATCAACTGGCTCAGGAAGCTGGGCATTTCGCCGTGCTGGACCTGCCGATGCAGCTTCAGTCCTTTAACAAACGGTACATGTTCTACCAGACCACGCATGGTAAACCGTTAGTCGAAGGCCGTATTGCGCGTCCTCCCCGCGAGGCATTTGCCTTTCTGGATAGCACCCCTTTCCTGGAGAGGCTGCGTCAGGACAATGTGATGGACCCGGCTCTGGTAGACGTCACCCACCAACTGAGCTCGCTGGCCGAGGCTGACGTTCG
>CAYVPU010000045.1:0-17546 GCA_964453885.1 uncultured Anaerolineae bacterium
GCCGCTGCGTGATCAATTGGCTACGTTGAGCGAGGTCGGACGCCGGGCCAGTGCGTCGCCTGTAGAGGTGTTGCGCCTGTTGCGCGATCGAGTCACCGGTGCGCTCATTGTCGAGGTGGAGGAGGAAAAGTATCGAAAGCTGAGTGAGATCAAGGACGGCAGGGTGGGGCGCCAGGTATTGCAGGCGGCAGCCGACATGGTGCGCTTCACTGAGGTGCTCCAGACCCGGGGGCAGATGACAACCCGGCAGCCTCCGCCTCTTGCGCCTTCGACGCTGGCCTTAAAGGTGGCGCCATCCCTGGAGAAGGAATCACCTGTTCCCCGCACCCCAGCGCCCCCGGCGGTGGAGAAAGAATTTCTGCGATCCCTCTCTCAGCAGGGACAAACAGAGGAGGAAGAATCTCCTAAACTTTCTCTCAGCCCTATCGAGTTCTTCCGGCGCGGCTTTGCAGCCCGGCGCGCAGCCCGGCTGGAGAGCGCCACGCCTGCTCCCCGCTCCTTTGTAAAAGAAATCGAGGAAATCTTGCAGCGCTTTATTCGCACCTACCCTTCCTTTATTGGCAAAGAGGTGCACGTAGGCACTGGGCCAGGTGGTGGGATCCGCATCCGGGTGGAGAATGAATTCTACGATACACCCGATGATATTCCCGACCCGGAAATCCGAGGGATCATCAAGGCGGCGATCCAGGAGTGGGAAAAGAGTTAACTGCAAATGACGAATCGCAGGTTGAAAGCAAAGGGCCGGGAAGGATACTCCCGGCCCTTGTGGTTTCTGATGGTACGGCAATCGGCTACGGTATGGTCACCGGCTCGACCCGACATTTGTCACCCTCACAGCGCAGGCGGCCCAGGGGCACGTCTGGATCGTGCTCAAAGATGAGGAGGACGCCGGCGGCCAGCGCCCAATCACGGATGCGGCGTTTGGTCTCCAGGTTCTCCAGTGGCTCCACGTCGAAAGCGGGGAGCCAGGCCAGCCGCTCCAGGTGCACCGCCAGGGGAGACAGGTCGCTAAGATAGATCGCCGTTTGACTCCCCGATTCCAGGACCACGCACTGGTGGGCACGGGTGTGCCCCGGTGTGACAAGAGTGCGCACCTCCGAGGTAACGGCCGTGTCGCCGTTCAGCAGGTGCAGACGTCCGCTGGTTTCCAAGGGGAGCAGATTCTCTGGGAGATAGATCCCCTTTGTCCGCTCGTTGGGATAGCGGGCGTCGGCCCATTCCCTGCGCTGCACCCAGTACTCGGCGCGTGGAAAAGTTGGCGAGGCGTCGCCATCTGCCCCCCAAATCGTCGCGCCGCCAAAGTGATCGCTGTGCAGGTGGGTGGCGAGAACGATGTCTATGTCCTCCGGTGCGACGCCCAGGCGGGCCAGGCCGTCCAGCAGGTCGCCCTCCGGGTGCTCCAGGCCAAAGTTGCGTTTCTGTTTGTCGGTCAACTTGCGTCCCGGCCCGGTGTTGACGAGGATGCGCACACCTTTGGACTCGATGTAGAGGCAGCGAGTGGCCATGCGCACCCGGTTGAATTCATCGGGCGTGACCACCTTTTGCCAGAGTACCCTGGGCACCAGGCCAAAGCAAGCGCCCCCATCCAGCCAGATGTAGCCGTCGTTGACGAGATGTAACGTCAGGTTGCCAAGCTGCATGAGGTCATTGACCCTTCTGCACGTATTCGATGCCCCGATCCAGTGCCCGCTTGTTGGGCTCAATGATGTGTTTGCGGCGCTCTGGGATGTGGTCCTCCATGGCCTGCTTTACCGCTTTGACGGGAAGGATGGGCCTGGTGGCTAAAAGCGCACCCAGCAACACCACGTTGGCCATCTTGGCGTTGCCCAGTTCTGCCGCCAAGTCGTTAGCTGGTACATAGACGACGGTAATGTCGTCACGTTCCGATTGCGCCTGGATCAGTGTGCTGTTGATCACCAGTACACCGCCGGGCTTGATCAGCGACTCGTATTTCTCCATGCTGGGCGGGTTCATCACAATGGCCGCCGTAGGATTGCGGATGATAGGCGAACCGATGGGGTCATCGGACAGGATAACAGTGCAGTGCGCCGTCCCACCGCGCATCTCCGGCCCGTAGGAAGGAATCCACGTGACCTGGTGGCCTTTGTCCATGCCGGTGTAGGTGAGCAGTTGCCCGGCGAAAAGCGCGCCCTGCCCGCCAAACCCAGAAACGATCACTTCTTCGTGCATCTCTCACTCCCTATTTCACAACTGCTTGACTTTTTCTTCGACCCTGTAGTCGCCCAGGGGATAGTAAGGGATCATCTTTTCCTGCACAAACTTGAGTGATTCCACAGGTGACATGCCCCAATTGGTGGGACAGTTGGAGACGACTTCCACCATGGAAAAACCCAGCCCTGCCATCTGCACCTTAAAGGCGGTTCGAATCGCCCTCTTGAGCTGGTTGATTTGCTTGGGCGTGGTAGCGGAGCGCCTCACGATGTACACCGCGCCGTCCAGCGTGGCGAGCATCTCGCTCACCCGCAGCGGAAAGCCTTGCACAGTCACATCGCGGCCAAAGGGGGAAGAGGTGGTCACCATGCCAGGCAGGGTTGTGGGCGCCATCTGGCCGCCGGTCATGCCGTAGACGGCATTGTTTATAAAGATCACGGTGATGTGCTCGCCTCGGGTGGCGGCGTGGATGGTCTCGTTGGTGCCAATGGAGGCCAGGTCGCCGTCGCCCTGGTAGGTGAACACGATGCTCTCTGGGCGCACCCGCTTAATGCCCGTGGCCATGGCCGGCGCCCGCCCATGTGCTGCCTCGGCAAAGTCCACGTTAAAATAGTTATAAGCCAACACCGAGCACCCCACCGGCGCGATGCCGATGGTCCGGTCAGCGATTTCCAACTCGTCCATCACCTCGGCGATGAGCCGGTGAACGATGCCGTGAATACAACCCGGGCAATAGTGCGTGGGCACGTCTGCCAGAGATTTTGGGCGTTGGAAGCGTACTTTTTCCACTTTCTGTGTCATGATCTATCTCCTTGCGCGTGTTGCGGTAGGCGATGCGCAATATGCGATCACACCAGTTTTTTTATCTCTTCCAAAATGTCTTCGGGCAGGGGGACAACGCCGCCCATCTTGCCATAAAAAGTGATGGGTACCTTGTCTTGCACCGCCAGTCGCACATCTTCCAGCATCTGGCCGGCGCTCAATTCCACAACCAGGATCTCGTCCTGGGCGGCCTCCTGCAACTCGGCGTAGGGGAAGGGGAACACGGTGATGGGCCGGAAAAGGCCAACTCTGATTCCCTCCTCTCGCGCCTGGCGGATGGCCGTCTTGGCGATGCGAGCCGCTGTGCCATAAGAGGCGATCAGTATCTCGGCATCGTCGGCCATGAATGTCTCATATCGGACCTCGTTGGCCACGATTTCCTTTAGCGTTGCTTGCAACTCGAGGTTGACCCGCTCCAGGTTTACTGCGCCCAGATACAGAGAGGTGACCACGTTCTTGGGGCGACCTTTGGCCCCAGTCAGAGCCCACGGCTGCTGGCGACGTTCCACCTCTCTCATTTCCGGCAGTTCCACCGGCTCCATAATCTGGCCGATCATGCCGTCGGCAATGACGGTGACCAGCCAGCGATACTTGTCGGCCAGGTCAAAGGCCTCGATGACCAGATCCACGGTCTCCTGAACGGTAGAGGGGGCCAGGACAATGGCGTTATAGTCGCCGTGGCCGCCCCCCTTGGTCATCTGAAAGTAGTCACCCTGCGCTGGCTGGATGTTGCCCAGGCCAGGGCCGCCGCGCATGACGTTTACAACCACCGCCGGCAACTGGGAGCAGACGATGTAGGAGATGCTTTCCTGCATCAGGCTGTAGCCGGGGCTGGAAGTGGTGGTCATCACCCGGGCGCCGGTGCAGGCTGCGCCATAGACCATGTTGATGGCGCCCAATTCACTCTCCGCCTGGACAAAGGCACGCCCCAAGGTTGGCATCCGGCGGGACATGTATTCCAAAACCTCGGTCTGAGGGGTTATAGGATAGCCATAATATGCCTCGCAGCCGGCTCGAATGGCCGCTTCGGCTATGGCTTCGTTGCCTTTCATTAACACTTTTGGCATGTTACAACACTCCTTTCACGCGCCCTGTTTCACCGGTACACTGTAATAACCACGTCGGGGCACATCATGGCGCATACGGTGCAGCCGGTGCATTTTCCCTCCGGATCGATAAAAATGGAGGGGCGATAGCCTTTGGCGTTAAAGTGACCCGCCATGTGTACCAAATCGAAAGGACAAACCGTCGTGCAAAGCTCGCATCCTTTGCACTGATCCTCATCTATGACAATGTGAGCCACTTGATTCTCCTTTCTAAAGTATCGTGTATTGCAAAGGGATAGGCAATGCTCACTCCGATAGATAGATGCCCAGCGCCATGGAGACGAGCTTGGTCTCCGGCGGGTCGGAGCGGGAGGGCAAGACCAGGGGGCAGCGACCACCCACCACCACACCGGCCATCCTGCCCTTGGCAAAATAGATGATGGTTTTGGCCAGAATGTTGCCCGCCTCGATGTCTGGGGCGATGAGAATGTCCGCGTAGCCAGCCACGTCTGACTTGATGCCTTTGATGCGTGCTGCCTCTGGAGAGATGGCGTTGTCCAGAGCCAGCGGGCCGTCTATAAGCGCGCCTTTGATCTGGCCGCGTTGGGCCATCTTGGAGAGGTTGGCAGCCTCCATGCTCAACGGGATTTTGGGGTTCACCATCTCTGTGGCAGCCAGGATAGCCACCTTGGGCTGTTCAATGTCCAGCGCGTGAGCCACCTCGATCGCGTTGCGCACAATGCCGATGCGCTGTTCCATGGTGGGGGAGACGACGATGCCAATGTCGCTGATGAGAATAAGGCGATCCATGTTGGGTATCTCAAAGATGCTCACATCGGTGAGCAAGCGCCCGGTGCGCAGGCCGTTCGTGCGATCTAGAGCCGCCTCGATGAGGTAGCGAGGCTGGGCCAGACCATTCATGGCCAGGTCAGCTTTGTGAGAGTTGATCAACTCTACGGCCCGCTCTGCAGCTTCATCAGGATAGTCTTCCTGGATGACTTGGGCAGGCTCCAAGTTCAGACCCTGGATGGCGGCCGTTTCGTAGATGGCCGCTGCGTCGCCGATGAGGATACATTCTGCCAGGCCCTTTTCGTGAGCTTGATGGACGGCCTGCAATGTGTTTGGTTCGTGGGCAAAAACGATGGCAACCCGTCTAGGCCCCTTCTTCCGGGCGGCTGCCAGCAATTGATCGAACGATTTGATCGCCATATATTACTCCTTTGTATCACTTGTGTGGTATCTGTCTCGTCAATGAGACAGGGACTGGGCCGTGATGCGTGTTCTGTCTCTCTCACGCACTATACAACGCGCAACACGTTATGAGACGCAAGAGGTGCGCGTTGGGCCGAATCGTCTTTACTCAATTGCGCCTCAAGTGTCCTCCCAGGGCATGACAAAGAAACGCTGCAAGGCCATCACCGGCTGGCGAAACGTATTGGCGACCACCTGGGCCGCCAGGTCGGCCCGCAGGCTGACAAAGGTCACCGGCAACCCCAGGACCTCAGCGGCTTTCTCCACCAGGCGGTGACCCGCTACCACCATATCCAGAGTCGTCTCTTGCATAAGGTTAGAGTTACTTACCAAAGCCGTAACCTGTAGCCGGGCAGTACCCTGGATCTCTGCCACCGCCTGGACAATTCCCTCTACCGAATCGGTAAACGGCCGGTAGGGGTTGACGACAAAGTTCATGGCATAGTCGAGCTGCTCCACGGCGAGAGCAAACTGGCCCAACGCTCGCGCACCCTGAGCGTCACCTCCCACATCTAGCACCACCGGTCGCTCCGGCTGCTGAATGGCCCCCAGGATCTGCGGGGTAATGCCCGGCGTGTCCAGGTGTTGCGACACAGCAGCCGGAGCCACGATATCCACTCCCGCCCCCGCCAGTCGTTCGGCCAACTCTCGCGTACGAAAGTAGGGCGTAACGATGTCCAGGTCAATGAGGATAGGCCGTTGGTCATTGGCCTTGTTCACCAGCGAGAGGGCATAGTTGATAGACACCTCGGTTTTGCCACTGCCAAAGCGACCGGTAAAGATCGCGATTCGTTGTTCAATAACTGGCGGCGGAACCATGTGCGTAGGTTTTCCTTTTCGTCGTCGGGCAAGAAAGCTGCTTCTACGGCGCTCATCAACATCTGGCGCAGCTCTTGCAGCTTGATGCCTACACCCAGCGTGGCCACCAAGTACTCGTCGGTCAATGTGGTGTTGGAAACACTGGTGTTATCGGTATTGATGGTGACAGGGACTCCCGCGTGATACAGGTCTTTCAACGGGTGGTGCCAAAAACTCCGCACTGCCCCCGTTTGGATGTTGCTGGTGGGGCAGACCTCCAGGGTGATGCCCTCGTTGCGAAGGAGCTGGCAAACCTGGGAATCCTGGACGGCCCGGATGCCATGCCCTATTCGTTGTGCGCCCAGCACAGTGACTGCTTCCCTCACCGTCTCTGGCCCGGTGGCCTCGCCAGCGTGGACGGTGATGTTCAAACCGGCGGCTTTGGCCTTTTTGAACAGTCGGGCAAAAGGGCTTGCAGGATGCTTTTCGGCTTGGCCGGTGAGGTCAAAACCGACCACGCCATCGGCCTGTCGCGCAATGGCGATTTCTGTGATCTCTTCTGCCCATTCGAATGGGTCATGGCGCACCAGGGCGATGATGAGACGCACAACAATGTCGAAATCGCGCTGGGCGCGGCGCACGCCAGTGATGACCCAGTCGGTCGTGTCGGTGAAGGAAAAGCCATGCACGGCGGCCTGCGCCGACGGGCTGAATCGCAGTTCCAGATAGCAGACGTTGTCGGCAGCGGCGTCGGCAACGGCCTCGTAGGCCACGCGCTCGACGACTTGCCGGTCCGAGTAGATACGGCGCAAGATGTGAAACTTGCCCAGATAACGGTCGAAATCGGGCGGATCATCGGTCACCTGAACTAACGGACGCAAGCGCTCAATATCGTAACTGGGTAGACTCACGCCATGTTCCCGGGCCAATTCCACCACCGTTTCCAGCCGGAGACTGCCTTCCAGGTGACGGTGAAGGTCTATCTTGGGCAGGCCCTGCAAGAACTGGTGCAAGTCCCGCGTCAAAGCCATAGGTTCTGTCCAGGGCCTGGATGATTGACTCATAGATGCAACAACCAACGGATAGAATGGGGCTCAAGCGATCACCACGCACATAGAAATGGCTATCAGCTTGGCCTGGTGGGTGTCGGAGCGAGAGGGCAGAATGATGGGCGCACGCGCACCGACGATGACCCCAGCCATGTAAGCCTGGGCAAAGTAGATAATTCCCTTGGCCAGGATGTTGCCGGCCTCTATGTCGGGAGAGATAAGAATGTCAGCTCGGCCAGCTACTGGGCTCTCCACACCCTTGATAGCCGCCGCCGTTTCCGAAATAGCATTATCCAACGTCAGGGGGCCATCTACAATGCCTCTGAGGATCTGTTTTCGATCAGCCATCTTGGACAATGCCGCCGCATCCACAGTGGTAGGAATTTTGGGATTCACCATCTCGGTGGCAGCCAGTAGCGCCACCTTGGGCTGGATGATGCCCAGCCTGTGCGCCACGTCTATGGCATTGCGGACGATATCGGCTTTTTCTTGCAACGTGGGAGCTACCACTACGCCCGCATCGCTGACCAGGATGAGGCGATCAAAGTTGGGGATGTCAAAGACTGCCACGTGGCTAAGCAGACGACCGGCCCGCAACCCGGTCTTGCGGTCAAGCACAACTCGCAAAAAGTCGGCCGTTTGAATAGCGCCTTTCATGGCGATCTGGGCTTGTTCTGCGTTGATGAGCGCTGTCATCTGTCGGGCCGCTGGTATAGGCTCCGGCTCGTGAATGATTTCTAACCGACCCAGGTCCACATCGTGCTCACGGCCAATACGCTCGATATCGGGCTGGTCACCGATCAGGATAACATCAGCAATGCCCAATTCCTCCGCCTCGTTGACAGCGAGCAGCACAGCTTCCTGAGCCGCCGCTGCCACGGCGACAGTCCTTGGGCCTCGCTTCTGAGCCAACTCCATGAGTTGGGCAAAGTTCTTTATGGGCATAAGCACCTCCTCGTGCAGAGTTTTTTATTCGCAAATAGGCCAGTCGCGAAGCGCGGTGTGCGTTACGTACAGTCACGTGACGCAGCACACGGTTTAGGCTCAACAGAACTCATCAGCTCAGGCCTGTTCGCTCTGAACAGAGTCGCGCTCAACATCATTGGAGGACAAGGTGAGCAGCGTGAAAAAAAACGTGCTACCTTTGCCCTCCTTGCTTTCTACCCAGACTTTCCCCTTGTGAGCCTCAACGATCCGTTTGACGATGGCCAGACCCAGGCCTGTTCCACCAAAGCGCCGGCGAGAAGAGCCATCCACCTGATAGAACCGCTCAAAGATCTTTTCTATCTGGTTGGCCGGAATGCCGATGCCCTCGTCAGTCACTGCCACCTGGACGGCCGTGTCTATCGGGCGAACGCGCACCGTAATCGTTCCTCCATCGGGGCTGAATTTGATGGCGTTGCCCAGCAAGTTATGCAACACCTGGACCAGTTGATCACGGTCACCGTGAACCAATGGCAGGCTCTCTGCCATCTCGACTCGCATGGCGAGTCCAACCTGGGCTATAGTCGCTTCGGCGCCCTGTACCACTTCCCGAACGAGGTCACCCATAGCTACCGGCATCATGCGCATGGCTTCCCGGTCCAATTGCTTGAAAATAAAGATTTCGTCCACCAGCCGGGTGATGGCGTCGGTGCGCTGAGTCACGATTTTCAGGCTTTCGCGCTGCGCGTCGGTGATCGGCCCCAGGCTCTCCTCGAGAAAGAGTTCCACATAGGCTTTGACAAAAGTAAGAGGCGTCCGTAACTCGTGAGAGACGTTTTGGACGAACTCGTCCTTTTCCCGGTCCGCCTCCTGGAGTTCAGCGTAGGCCTCTTCCAGCTTTGCTGCGCGCTCTTTGAGATCCTGAAACAATTGGGCATTCTCGATGGCGACGGCTGCCTGGGCAGCGGCAATCGTAAGCAACTGCTCCAGATCAGGCGAAAAAGCGTTGGGGCGGTTGTCGTCCACGTTCAGCGTGCCGGTGGGCCGGTCCTTGGCGATGAGCGGCACGACCAATAGGGAACGGACTTGCGGATCAAAATAACAAAGGTCAGGCTCCTGGCTCGTATCAGGGATGTAGATCGGTTTGGCCTGCTCTACTACCCGCCCGCTCACGCCTTCACCGATGCGTATCCTGGTGTCCTTACGTCCCTCTGAAGGGACACCGGCCGAGGCCTTGATTTCCAGTTGCTGAGTCTCCTCGTCCAGCCAAAAGATGCAGCACCCCCTACAGTCGAGGACGCGTTTGAGGGTAGTGACGATGGCGTCCAGAACCACTGGACGCTCCAGGCTGGAAGTCATCTGATTGGCCAGAATGTACAGCGTGGAGACTTCCTCCAGGCGTCGCTGTGTCTGTTGATACAGCCGGGCGTTCTCGATGGCGATAACGGCCGAGGTTGCAATGGATTCCAGCAAATGGAGGTCACCTTTGGTGAATAGTCGCCCATTGAGAGGGTTGAGGATTTCGATGACGCCAATGATGGTGTCTTTAGCTTTCATCGGTACGCAGAGGATCGTTCTGGTCTCAAAGTCGGAATCGGCGTCTATGTCCGGGTACCACCGAGGATCGGCGCGGGCATCGGGCACCAGCAGAGGATGGCCATGTTGGGCCACCCAGCCGGCGATGCCCTGCCCCATAGCCAGTGTATGTCGCTTGATGATCTCGGCTTGCGGGCTCAGGGTCACGCGGAAAAGCAGATGACCGTCCTCCACCAACAGGAGCGATCCAGCCTCTACTTGAAAGACGGCGTTGACTCGCTGCATAATGGCTGTCAGAGTCTCGTCCAGATCCAGGCTGGAGACGATGGTCTCGCCGATTTCGTTGAGAGTGGTCAATTCCTCAATACGCCACTCTCGCTCCCGAAAGAGGTGGGCGTTCTGAATGGACACAGCCACCAGGTCGGCCAGTGATTGGAGAACAAAGAGGTCACTTTCGTCAAAGGCGCCTTGTCGTTCGCTCTGCACGTCCAGTACGCCCAGCACCCATTCGCCGATGCGCAGAGGCACGCTTATCTCAGCCCTGGTATCGGCCAGGGGTTCGTAATAGCGGTAACGGGAATCCGTGGTCACATCATTGCACAGGACCGGCTCACCAGTGGCGGCTACCCAGGAAACAAAACCCTCATCACCGATGGGCAGATGGGTTCCCTGACGCAGCATCTCCTGGGCAGCCGGGCCAGTGCCGGCGCGGAATTCCAGGTCTGTGCCCTTGACATCAACCAGCAAGATGTGAATGTGATCGTAACCAAAACGGCTGTGGATCAAATTCACCACCTGGTTCAGCAAATCGTCTGGATCCAGGATGGAGACAATGTGCTGGATGACTTCACGAACCGTCTCCAGTTGGATGGCCCGGCGGCGTTGCTCTTCGTAAAGGTGGGCGTTATCAATAGACATGGCCGCCTGGTCAGCGATGGCATAGAGGAAGCGCTGGTGTTGCTCGTCGTAGGCGTAAGGAATTTCGTTGAACAGAGCGATGACGCCGATGGTGCGCTCACGGGCGACCAGGGGTACGCCCAGCCACGAGCGCACCGACTCGGCGAGGATAACCGGCTCAATGGAAAAGCTCTCCCTTTCCTCTGTCCAGTCACCGATGAGCAGATGTCTGGCCTGGTGGATGACCCAACCGCACAGGCCGGCGCTTTTGTCCAATTTGCGCCGAAAAGGTGGCCCAGGTTCCCCATGCTCGACCACAAACTCGAAGCGCATTTCATCCTTCCCCGGCTGGGTAAGGGCAATCGCAAAGGCGGAAAAAGCTATCACAGGTCGCAGATGGGCATAGATGAGGCGTAGCACTTCGGCTGGGTTGAGGCTGAGGGTGATAGCCAGTCCAATGTTGTAAACTGTGGCCCACTCCTCGGAGTAGCGCGACACTTCTGCTTCCAAGGCCCTCCGCTGGCTTGTCTCCCGGACGATGCCCATGATGCCAGAGACAGAATCCCCGTGCCTGACCAGAGAGACGGTCAACTGCACGGGGATTGAACGGTTTTGTCGGTCCAGGATTTCTAGCTCCAGGTGCAAAGGAGACTCGCCCGCCAGCAGACGGACAAAAGCATCGTTGACAGCCAGCACCCAACTGGGGGCCAGGAAGGTTTGAAACGGTCGGTCCCGCACCTCTTCCGATGTGTAGCCGGACACTTTTGTCAAGTGGCGGTTGATGAGAACAAAGTTCCCTTTAGTGTCCAACAAGAAAATGCCATCGCCGGCGCTTTCTATCAGGTCGAGATGTGCCAACTCTGTCAGATTCGTTCTCTCAGCAGCCAACTCCAGTACCAACAGGTGACCCCCAGACTCACTGTCAGGCCCAATGCCAAGGGCACGTGATAGGCGAACAGGTAGAACCGGTCACCGCTCAGAAAAGCTAGCTCCGCCGGGGAGGCCAGGAGCGCACTGACGCGCAGGAAACGAACGAGGAGAGCGGCGATCAGACAGGCGCCACCGAGATAGAAGCCCCGATAAAGAGGCGGCATCTTTCTCACTTGGCCTATTCTCTGACTAAATGCAGCCAGGGTGAACAGGGTGTAAATAACGGCCAAAAGTCCCAGAGAGCCCGCCAGACCGACAATGACCTCTTTCACCGCTCGCCTCCCATCATGAGCCGAGACAGAAAGGCACTGAGGGTGACTAGAATCCCCCCCCCTAAAAATAATAGACTATCACTCCATACATCCCCCGCCAAGTCGCCGACCCAGAAGGCATACCGGGCTGCCACGACCAGAAACAACAGCGCTGGGACGAGAAAGAGGGCGTAATACGTGCGCTGCCCCGATTTCTTGTCGTAGAAACGGGCAATGAGAAACTGAAATATCAGGAGAACGGCGACGACTCCCCAGTTGTAGAGTGTCAGGGCGCTAGTGATTACCGTCATAGGACAATCTATAGTGGGACGAGTTGGCAACTCGTCCTACGATGCACATAGGTCATGCCTATCGCTTGACAAAAGCCTCTAAAAACGATTCGGCCATGGTGCGGTGAGGGCTACCACTCATGATCCCCTCGTGACCTTCAAACTTGGTCTGAACTTCTATCCCCTGCGCGCCGATCTGGAACTGGCGGATATCCTTATCGTGATTGCTACCGCGCAACTTCAACACCAGCAATGCCTTGTGGATCGCGCTCTCAATTTCGACATAGCGGAGCATAGTGTAGGAATCCACCACAAAAGACACGCTCTCATCGCTGGGTGTCTCTCCCAGTAGGACCGTAGTCTCCTTGGTCAAGATGCTGGTCAGCCCTTCCCGCTTCAGGGCATTGATCAGGGAATATTGAAGGGCGCGTAGTTCTACAGGATCATCGGTGAGCCGCTCAAAGTGAGAGAGACTGTCCACCAACACGCGACGCGCCCCCATCTCGTTGGCCATGGTCTCGATCATGCCGCCGACGGTTTCCAGGTCAATCTTTGTGATTTCAGGGCTGGTCATGATGACCTTGAGTTTTCTTTCTGCTTCCAGCTTTCGAAAGTCCCAACCAAAATTCATCGCATCGCGGTAATACTGTTGGGGAAATTCTTCAAAGCTGAGGATCAAGCCTGGTTCATCGTACTTGACAATGCCATTGTAGATGAATTGCATCCCCAGGGTAGATTTGCCGGTGCCAGGCGCGCCTTCCACCAGGTTGGCTGTCTGCAGCAAGAATCCCCCGTGCAACATTTCGTCCAGGCCCTTAATCCCAGTTTTCACCCTTTCCATGCTCAATCCTCCTTGACGTTCAGCGGTACTGAGACGCAGCCGTTCGCCTGGGCTTCGTCGTGAGCCCTCGGCCCCTCAGCACAAAGCCTGAGCTCGGGTTGAGGGATCAGTCGAACGCTCATGCGAAACCTAGCGCATGCCACGGATGATGTGATAAACAGCTTTTACTCGAAAGTGCCGATCCTCGCAAGCCAGGATAAATCCATCTATCAATCTGCGCATCTCCTCATCGGCAGCCAAAGAGTAAACTGCCAGGTCATTCATGTAGCGCTTCTCCATGATGCCACCATTCACCAGGTCTTCTAGCTCTGGTTCCACGGCGGTCACGTTGCGCCCGGCATACCTGGCAATGTTGTGGGCGCTGTCCGTGGTATTGGGGTTTTCATAGAAGAAGCGGACGAGATCCCATTTGATGAACGAGTTTACCTTGGTCTTTACAAAGTCCAGCAATCGAGGATCCATATCGCTCATGAGTCTGGCCGTAAAATCGTTGCCATTCATGGTCAAGGAACTCCTCCTTTCACCTGTCCAGTCGCGATGCCCGAAGCCAATCGGCGATAGAATGGAGATGATACTAGTTGCCGATCATACTCTTATTGTAGCATCATACGGCAAAAATTGCAACAGGTTGAATTACTTTTCCTTCCGACGTTTCCGCTTCTTGGCGCGTCGCGATTAGAAATTCCGGATTCTCTGGCTGACTGAATTCCCATGCCTTGCTCCTTTCCAGCTATGCTTAATCACTCCCCCTGGTGATTCGAAGCGGCTGCGGCAACGAGCGAAAGACAGTGGCCACGACGCTGCGGTGGATGCGATCTTGCAAGGCGTCGAACATTTCAAAGGCTTGCCGCTTGTATTCGACCAGCGGGTCGCGCTGTCCGTAGGCCTGCAAACCGATGCCCTGGCGCAGGTCTTCGATGTCTGTGAGATAGTCAATCCACAAACGGCTAATAGACTGCAATATCACGTTCTTTTGCAGGTTGTGCATCACCTGCCGTCCTAAAAAGGCACCCACGGCCTCCTGTGTCTCCTCGTCCAGTTCGGCTATGCGTTTATTTCCCCTGTCCTCCATCTGGCGAGCTCCCAGATAGCGCGCAAACCCATCGTAGAACCGTTGTTCCCAGGCGGCCAGAGTCTGGCTCTCGAGTCGATACATCTGCGCTTTGTCTGACTCTAGGGCCCAATCCTCCAGAAACTGCCAGATACTTTGCCGCGTCTCCTCATCCAGGTCACCGATGCGTCGTTGACCGATGCTGCGCTCCTGTTCCTGGTAGAGGATACGGAACACCTGAGCGCGCGTATGCTCATCCAAATCGGCCAGGGTCTGTTGTTTAAAGGCTCTATATTTACCTTTGTCTCTGCAATAGTCCTCTTCCCGAATATAGTCCCGGATGCTGGCCTGTGCCTCTGGCGACAGGTCTGCCAGCCTCTGTCCCTCAACTGCTTTCAGTTGACGCCGACCCAGAAGCAGGATTAGGCCCTCTGCCTCCTCCCTCCATTCGGCCAGCGTCTGGCTGTCGAGCACGACGAGCTTTTCCTCATCCACAAAGTAGTCCTGCTGAGCCAGGTATGGCCGAAAATCTTGCCCGAGATCGTCCTCCAGCTCGATCAGTCTGAAATACTGCTGCAAACCCTGCTTGAGATCATCCTCCAGTTCGGCCACTCGCCGTCCACCGATCTCTTGCTGTAATTTACGTCCCAGGTGGAGCACAATCAACTCGTACACCTGGGGAGGCAAGTCTCTAAGGTGCGTTTGGGCGTACCCCCGCTGTTTGGTCTCATCAACAAAGTAATCCAGTCGGTCGAGATAGCCCCAGAGCAACTCTTGTACCTCCCGGCTCAACTCTGAGATCGGATGGTGGGCATATTGAGCCGATAGGTGTTGGCCAAGGTAACGAGTAGTGATCTCGTAAATCTCTGTCTCCAATTCCGTCGCAGGCTTTCTGACAAACTCTTTGAGCTTTGACCGATCCACGAAATAGTCTCTTTCGTCCAGGTAGCGCCGAATGTGCGCCTGTACACCGGCTGGCAGTGCTCCAATAGGATGCCTGGTCAATGCCTTCTCCAGTTTCTGCCCGAGATAGGAGATCATGACCTTGTGGATCTCATCTTCCAGGGCAGCGATCTTGACGTGGGGAAGCAACTGTTCCAGTTCAGCATCAACAAAGTATCGCACCTCCTTGAGGTACCGCCAGATCGACTGCCGGGTATCCTCAGACAGCCCACCGAACCACCGCCCTTTGATCTCTCGCCACCGTTGGCGACCTAAATAGCGTGCCAGTTCCTTATAAGTCTCCCCATCCAGGCCCGCCAGTGTGTGATTGTATATGAAACGCTTTTCGGCCGCTTTGTCTTCAAAGTAACCTTCGACCTGTAAATGCTGGAGGATGCTTTCTCGTATCTCTTGATCTACCTCCAGGAAGGGCCGGCTGTCAAACGTAACCATCCATTCGCGGCCCAGGTGCTCCTCCAGACCGGGCACGAATTCTAGCCGCACTTGAGCCAGAGGCTGGCTTCGGAATTGCCGGACTTGAGCCTTGTCTACCAGATAATCCATCTCGTCCAGGTAGTCTCGCACCCACTCCTGGAGGTAGGGCTCCAGGGCACCGATATCCTTCTCTTCCAGGCTGGCCAGCATCTCGGATAGAAGAAGTTGCTGCGCCTCCGCATAGAGATCTCCTCCCAGCTCACTCAACCGCCGTTTCGGCAGCAATTCCATCGCCGCTTGATCCTGGAAATACTGCTCCCGCTTGAGGTCATCGAGGACACGCCTCCGGATCTCCTCCTCCAGTTCAGCGATGCTTTTGCCGCCAGCAAAGTGGTACCGCCCTAGCTCCTGCAGAAAGCCAATGAGAGTCTCCTCGTCCAGATCGACCAACCGGCCAGCGGCAACAGCCCGTCGTTGTTCCTCATTGTCGAAAAGATGTGCCTCCCGTAGACAGGCCATAACCACGCGGCGGATACCTACACCCAGTCGCCCAATCTCACGATTTCGGGCGCTAGCCATCTGTTTTCTGGCAAGAAATGAACAGGCCTGGTAAAAGATTTCAGATTCCAGATCCGCTGGACGTTGGTAGACAAGAAAGTTCTGAACCTTTTTGTTGTCGGTAAAGTAACCTCGTCGTTGGAGGTACTCACGCACAGCTTGCCGCTCCCCTGGCTCCAGGTGCCCAATAGGCCGTCGCTCAATATCCTCCAGTCGTCTTTTGCCCAGGTAATGGGCAAGTCCATCAACCACTTGCGTGTCCAAATCGCTTATTCGCTGGGTAAACAGGTGTTGTTCTGCACCTTTGTCCTCAAAGTAACCCATACCGTGCAGAAATTCCTCAATCCGACGACGTGTTTCCTCATCCAGGTCTGAAAAACGTTGCCTGCCGATTTGCTTCTCTAGTCTGTTCTCCAGATGTGCCCTCATTGCGTCGCGCATCACTGGCTCCAGATCCGCCAGGCGTTCTTTCTCAATCGTCTGAATCCTCAGATAGTGCAGCAACGCCTTCCGCAGTCCTTCGTCCCATTCACCGACTGGCTGGTTTTGTATGACTCGGATCCTGCTCTCACCCAGGAATTCTGCCAAGTCTCCGCCGAAATCTCTGCCCAGGTCCTCCAGCCGTTGCTGGCTCCAGCGTCCCAGTTCTTGCTCACTCCAAAGTTGCTCCCGCATATTCAAGGCAGTCCTCAGGTGGGCCTGCATGGCACGGCGCGACTCCTGGCTGTCCGTTCCTCTCATCTTTAGGGCAACCAGGAACGATGGTGGGAATCGTGGTACAGGGGAAGTCTGTCTTCTGTGCCCTTTGTCGAACGACTGGGTCCTAGCATAGTAGGCATCCAGTAACAACTGGGTGGCCTGCTGAACAGAGCCCGTCATTGAGGTCTCTTTCGGGAGGTTTCCCAGGCTCTCCTTTACACTTTTGGTGATTTCTTGCAACTGGCGCTCGGCCCAACGAGTGTACGCCAGGGACATGGCTTGACGCAATAACGGTTCCAGGTCGCCGATCTCCAGATGGGCCAGATTGCTCAACTGCTCAAGTAGCCCGATCAGATCGTCCCTGGTTCTCCGGCGCTTTCCCTCGCTCGTTCCTCTGGCTATCTTTGTCAGAGCGGCTTTTGCTTGCTCGTCGCGCGCATTAGCCGTGGCTTGAGCCAGCAGCTTTTCCACGTCTTTACCATCAAGATCCGCCGGTCTCACATTTTCCAGCCTTAGGGCGGCAGGGGTACGGGCCTGAATGCTTCGGATTAGACTGTCGCAGATTCTCTGATTGTACGAATGGTCGAGGGCAGCGAGTAGTCTCTCTACGATCTCGTCGAGTTCCAGGCCTCTCAACTCTTGATGTCTCATCTCCAGAGACAGAGGAAAGGTGCGTTGTAGGTGTTGAAGCAGATCGCGGGCATGGATGGCCCTTCCTCGTTCCTCGGCCAATTCATAGTAATCATCAATCTTCTGCTCCAAGAGTTCGGCAAACTTTTCCAGGTTCTCCTGATACTCTTCCTTTACTTTCTGTAGCGGCTCGCTGACTACTTTTTCTAACAAATAGTCTCGATATTCCTCTGCCGCCCGTAGATGCAAGTCAAGTATTTCTTCTCCCCAATCTTCTGGCGACGAGCTCTGCATCCGCTCGGCCAAGAAGCTAATCGTAAAGGGGGGGAAACATCTCCAGTTGGTGGGCAGAGAGAAGGGTGGGGGGAAAGGTACCTTTGGTAAGGATTTGTCGCGTCGAGAGGGCAGCAAAACTGGCAAGAGT